>CAZXVW010000032.1:0-12090 GCA_964644025.1 uncultured Solibacteraceae bacterium
GTACTGGAGTTTGCGGAGGCTGATGCCCAACTCCCGCGCCGCTTGCGTGCGGTTGCCATGGTTTCTCCGGAGAGCCTCTTCAATGGCCCGCCGCTCAATGTCCCGCCAGCGTAAGGGCCGGGGCGGAGTGTCCTCGGCCTCGATGGGCAACTCGGCCGCCCCAACGCTCCCATCGCAAAGAATCGCCATACGCTCCATCAGGTTCTCCAGTTCGCGGACGTTGCCCGGCCAACCGTAACGGCGCAGCTTATCCACGGCCTCCTCCGACAGCGCCAGGGATGGTTTGCCGAGATTGGAGGCGGCCCGCGAGAGAAAGAACCGCGCCAGCGGCTCGATGTCCGCCGGGCGTTCGCGCAGCGGCGGGAGTTCGATGGGGAAGGTACTCAATCGGTAATAGAGATCCGCGCGAAAGCGGCCTTCCTCGACCATGCGTTTCAGCCCCCGGTTGGTCGCGGCGATCACCCGGACGTCGGCCCTGATCTGGCGCCGGCCGCCGACGCGCTCGAAGGTCTTCTCCTGCAGAACCCGGAGCAGCTTCGACTGGAGATGACCATCCAGTTCGCCGATTTCATCCAGGAGGAGGGTGCCGCCCTCGGCGCGTTCAAAGCGGCCCAGATGCTGGGACACCGCCCCGGTGAATGCCCCTTTCTCGTGGCCGAACAGCTCACTCTCGATCAGCGTCGGCGCCAGCGCCGCGCAGTTGACAGCCACGAATACACCGCCGGCGCGCCGGCTGTTGGCGTGGATGCAGCGCGCCAGCAGCTCCTTTCCGGTGCCGCTCTCGCCGGTGAGCAGCACGGTGGCTTCGGTCGGAGCCACCTTCCGCGCCAGATCCAAAGCCTCCTTCATCCGGGGATCTTCGGCAATCAGGGAATCGCAGGAGAAACCAGCCTCGGCCTGCTCGCGCAGCAGGTCCCGCTCGCGCGCGATCCGCCGGTTGGTCAGCGTCCGGCGGACCAGCAGCCGCAGTTCGTCCGGGCTGCGGAGCGGCTTACCCAGGTAGTCCACTGCCCCCAGCTTCATCGCCTCCACCGCTGTGGCCACTGTGCCGAAAGCCGTGATCATGATCACCGGCGTCTGGGGGGCGTGCTCGGCGAACCAGGCCAGCACCTGCAGCCCGTCCCCGTCCGGCAGCTTCAAATCCGACAGAACCAGGTCAAACTGCTTCTCGGCCCCGAGCTTCCGGGCCTCGGCCACCGAACCGCCCGCCTCCACGCGGTAGCCTTCCCCGGTAAGAATCGTCTCCAGCAGCTTCTGGAAGCCCGGGTCGTCGTCGATGATGAGAATCGTCTTCATGCTTGTTTACTCAGAATTAGTTTGATGCTGGGGAGGCCCTCCGAGACTCGGAAACAGTAATTCCGCCCGGGTTCCCCGGGGGCTCCGCGCACGGATCTCGATCCGGCCGCCCAGGGCGAGGGTCAGCTTGCGGGCAATCGGCAGGCCGAGTCCGGTTCCGTTACTCTTCGTAGTGGCGAATGGCTCGAAAAGCCGGTCTCGAACCTTTTCGGGAAGACCGGGCCCGTCGTCTTCGACCACGATGGCGACCCGCCCGCCGCGAACCGGCCGGATGCCGAGAATGACCTCGCCGGCGGGCGCTCCGTTCAACGCCTCGATGGAGTTGCGGATCAGGTTGAGCAAGATCTGGCGCAGCAGGTCAGGGTCGGTTTCGATCTCGCCGGCCTCGCCCTCACGGCGGAAGCGAATCGGCCGGTCGCCGATGGCTTCAGCGGCGTGGGCCTCCAGTTCCGCCGCCAGTTCCTCCCACCGCACCCGGCGGAGTTCCGGGGTCCGGGGCCGGCCGTAAGCGAGCAGGTCGTTAACCAGCTTCTCCAGGCGCGCGGTCTCTTCGAGCACCGGGTCGAGCAACGGCCGCAACGCATCGCTTGCCTTCTCCCGGGCAAGCTGGACAAACCCCTTGATGGTGCCAAGCGGGTTCCGGATCTCGTGCGCCAGCACCGCCGACATCTCGCCCAGGTGCGCCAGGTGTTCCAGTTCCAACTGGCGGCGGCCCAGCCGGACGGCGCGGCGCTCGCTCCAGAGGAAATAGGCCGTGAACAGCATCAGCGCCACGCTGGCGATGAACGACAGCAGCAAATGGTGCCGGGCGTGGATCACCAGGAAATCCGCCGCATCCGCCGCCAGGTCGATCCGGGCGACGTGAAGCTTGAGGGCCACGTGAAACGGCGTGTAAATCCGGAAGATGCGCTCACCGTCGCGCTGGATGATTGCGGTGTGAAAAAGGGCTTGCCCATCCCAGATCTGCAGCGCAACCGGATCCCGCGCCACCTGCTCCGGCGAACCATAGATCCGCAGGTCCACCAGTGCCGGCTCCTCGTCGGCCAACCGGTCCAACAAGTCCTCGTTGAGCTCTTCCGGCCGCAGATTCTCAAGGCGGGCCGCCAGCGTGGCCGCCCGGTTGCGGAGATAAATGGTCTTCGTTTCCTCGAGTTCCCCCAGCGTCCGGATCGAACTCAGAAGCAGAACCACCGGCAGGGCGAGCATCACCACGGCCGCCGCATAGCGTACCCAGCCCTGAACGTTCCTCTCCATTGACCCTACTCTACAACGGGATTCGAAAAACTTGCGAGAGGTGACGGAATTACCGGCATGGTCACCAGATGAAACTCTAAACCAATCGCTTTTTCCAGGCCCGTCCGCAAGCCGGTGCCTGGCCCTTCTCACGCAAGTGAACCACCACGGTTGTGATATTGTACTGTAATTCGTGCCATGCGGAAGCTTGTTTATCCCTTGGCGGTCGTCCTGCTCGCGCTGCTGTGGCAAACCGCCACGGTGAACATCAATTACAGCGGCAATTGGACGGCGCTTTTCTGCACCGGAGACCTGCGGCCGACCCCGCCGGCGCTGGCGTCGGAAAACATTTACACCTTCACCGGCAGCAATGGCTTCGACGGGCAATACTATCACTACATCGCCCATGATCCGTGGCCGGGCGGGAAAATGTCTTCCTACGTGGACGCCGCCGGCATCCGTTACTGCCGGATCCTTCTGCCCGCCGCCGCCTACTTGCTCGCCCTGGGCCGGCAACAGTTCATCGATTTCGCCTACATTGCGGCCGGCCTCGCGTTCCTGTTTCTCGGCGTGTGGTGGTTCCGCGTTTTCTCGGAAAGGTCCGGCCGCCCACCTGAGTGGGCGCTCGTGTTTCCCCTCCTGCCGGCGTCGATGATTTTTTTCGACCGGCTCACGGTGGATCACGCACTGGCAGCGCTGGCGGCCGCGTTCGTGGTTTACGCGGCGTCGGAGAGCTCAGGCAAGCTCTGGGTGGTTCTCGCGCTGGCGCCGCTGGCCCGGGATACCGGGTTGGTGCTGGTAGCCGCCTATTGCCTCTACTGTCTGAGCCGGCGGCGGTGGAAGCGCGCGGCGTGGTTCGCCACGGCCGGGCTGCCCTGGCTGGGATGGTCCTTGTTCGTGTGGTCTCGCGTGGGCCATCCCCGCTATGACGTTATTCTGGTTCCGCTCAGCGCGGTGTTGCACTGGCTTTTTCATCCGCCGCATTACCCGCCGCGCGTGCCGGCGGCATGGCTGGTGCAGTTCGGCGACGTGCTCGCCTTGCTGGGCATGCTGGCGGCCGTCGCCTTGGCGTGCGCGCTCGCCGCCCGGCGGCGCCGGGATCCGGTGGCTATCGCGGCGCTGCTGTACGCGGTGGCGGCGGTCTGCTTTCAGAAGCCGGTCGTCTGGGAAACCGTGTACAACTACGGGCGGATCTTCACGCCGCTGCTGGTGCTCGTGGCGGCCGGGTGGCTGCCCTCCCGCCCGTGGCTGGCGGCGCTGCCGGTGGCGTTGATCCTCCCACGGATCCTGATGCAATACGCTCCGCAACTGATGGGGATCGCCGGCACGCTGCTCGGTATCCGGTTAACGTAAGCGCTCGAGCAACGCCACCGCCGCCCGGATGTCCTTCAACCGCTGGCCGGGGTCGGGAACTTCCCGTTCAATGTTGAGCGTGCCCCGGTAACCGGCGGACTTGAGCTTGTCGAGGAAGCGCTCCACGCCGACTGCCCCCTCGCCCAGCGGCCGCTCAGTGCCCAAGGCATCGGGCACATCCTTCGGGGGCCAGTCGCCGTCCTTGCAGTGGACCGAAACCACGTAGGGGGCAAGCAGGTCCAGCGCCTCCACCGGGTCTCCGGTGCCGTAAAGAATCATGTTCGCCGGATCGAAATTGATGCGGAGATTGGGCCGGTCGACGTCCTGGATGAACCGGAGCAGCACGGCGGCGGGTTCCTGGCCGGTCTCCAGGGCGAACGTCTGTCCATGGCGCGCGGCATGGTCGCAGACCCGGCGCACCATCTCCCGCACGGCCACGTAGTCGGGATCGGCGGCATCTTCCGGCACGAAGCCGATGTGGGTGGCGATCGACGGAGCGCCGATCGCGGCCGCGAAGTCGCTCACGGCGAAGGTCCGGGCCTCGCGTTGCTCGCGCGTCTGGCGCGGGATGAAGCCGACGGTACGCCGCACCGTCGGTGCGTCCGCGTAGCTTTCCCCGTTGTAGGCGGCAAAAACGGTGACAACGGTGAACTGCTCGGCTGCCAGCGCCTGCTTCCAGGCCTCCGCCGCGCCTTCCAGATCGAGGTCGCCGGGAATCCCGAGCTGGCCACAGCGCACTCCAAGCCCCTTCACTTCCCGAAGCGTTTCCCGCGGATCAGGCCCGGCCCAGAACATCACTCCGATTTCAAGATCGCCTAAAGGCTGCATTCGATGTTCTCCCTCTGTTGAAAATAGCCGCTCCCGTCGGGAGACGGCGTCCGTCAAACGTCACACTCGATGATCCGGCCCGCCTTCGCCCGCGCCCCCGCGAGCAGCCGCGTCAGTTTGACCGCGGCGGCGGACTCCTCCGGAGGGCACCGTTCCGGCCGGCGATGGTTCACGGCGCAGTCGAGGAAATACTCGATCTCGGCCTGGTAACCGTCCACTTCCGGCAGGGCCAGCGTTTCGGCTTCCCCATCGGCGCGGTACAGTGCCGGCGGCCGGCCCTGGGAACTGTAGTCCACCGTGCCGCCGTCAAAGCAGACCGTGTATTCCATGGAGAAGGGGTAGGACTTCGGATGATGCCAGCCGCCGGTAATCAACACCGGCGCTCCGTCTGCGTAGTAGAGATGGCCGGCCACGACGTCAATTCCCTTCGCCGGATCTTCGTACCCGGTGGCCGATACCGCCACCGGCTTGCCGAACAGGTGGAGCGCCATGTCCACGTCGTGAATCAGCAGGTCGAAGATCCCGCCGCCGCTCTTGGAGGCGTCCGGCAACCAGTCGCCCCAGGTAGGCGCGGCGCACCGCCGGCGGAACAGCGCCGAACGGACCGGCCCCAGCTTCCCGGAGCGCTGGAGCTCGATCAGCGGCTGGTACGAAGGAAAGAAGCGCAGCACCTGGGCGGTCATCAGGAGGCGGCCGGCCGCCGCAGCCGCGGCGATCATGCGGTCGGCGTCCTCGCCGTTCAGCGCGATCGGCTTCTCCACCAGCACGTGCTTGCCGGCCTCCAGGGCCGCCAGCGCCGCCGGCGCATGCAGATGAGTGGGCAGGCAAAGATCCACCGCCTCCGCCGCCGGGTCACGCACCGCCTCGCGCCAGTCTTCGTAGCGGTGCATTCCAGCGAAATCGAAGCGCTCGCCCTCAACGCCGAGGTTTCCGCCGACCGCCGTCAAGTCGCCGGAGAGAGCCACCGGATCGTTGCTGGCCACAGCCACGATTTCCACGCCCGGAATCTTGCGCAGGGCCTTCAGATGCGTCAGGCCCATAAATCCGAGTCCGATCAATCCGAGTTTCATAGACACGGATATCCTATCATCGCGCGGGGCGGCGCCGACGGCCACCGGCGCGGCTTACCAGGTCACCGGCTTGCCGATCTCCAGCGGCCACACTTCGGTTCCTTCCAACTCCTGAATGAGTTCGGCCAATCGCTCCGGCCGGCCGGTCAGGGGCGGGAAAGTACCGTAATGCATGGGGATCACCTTTTTCGGTTGCAGCATCCGGCAGGCGGCGGCCGCCTCCCGGGGGCCCATCGTGTAAAGGTCGCCGATGGGCAACAGGGCAAGCTCCGGCTGGTGGATCTCTCTGATCAGCTCCATTTCCCCGAACACGTCGGTGTCACCGGCGAAATAGGCTTTGCGGCCGTCGGGAAACTCGATCACGAAGCCGGCCGGTTCCCCGCCGCAGATCATTTTGCCGTCCTCGAGGATGCCGGAGCTGTGCAGGGCGTGGGTCATGGTCACCACGACCGGCCCCGCTTTCTGGGAGCCGCCCTTGTTCATGCCGCTGGTGTTTCCCACGCCTTTGGATTCCAGCCAGACGGAGATCTCGTAGTTGCTCACGACCACCGGTGAGAACTTCTTAGCCAGCGGGACCGTGTCGGGCAAATGGTCGAAGTGCCCGTGGGTCACCAGGATCGCGTCGATGCGGTCAAACGTGTGGCCCTTCGGATACGTTGGACCCTCCAGCCAGGGATCGGCGAGGATCACCTCGCCGGATTCAAGCCGGAACTGAAACGAGCCGTGTCCAAGCCAGGTAATTTCCACCATCTATGAATTCCTCCACCAATCGATGATAGAACGTCCGGAGGCCCAGGCGGCGGCAGAGCCGCGAACCACGGCTATCCGCTCTTGCGCTGGGAACGCTTCCTGGGACGGTGAGTGGCCGGCGGCTTGCGGCGGGCTCTTGGCCGCAGCAGCCGCCGGACGGCGCGGACCATGTGGCTCACCTCATTGGCGCTTTTCTGGATCACTGCGTCGGCGCCGGTGTTCTCCTCATCCAAACCCAGGGCATCCGCAAATCCAGACAGGAGAATGATGGGCAAGCCAGGCACCCCTTCGCGGAGTTTCTTGATCAACTCCACTCCGCTCATCCGGGGCATCTTGTAATCCGTGATCACCAGGTCGAATTTGCTTTCGGCGAAGCATTCGAGACCTTCCAACGCACTGGAAGCGGTCGTAACCTGGTAACCCAGCTCCTCGAGGACTGCCTTTCTCGCCAGCAGCCCGAGGCTGTTGTCGTCAACCAACAGAATGCGTGCAGAAGTCGTAGAATTCGATGATGAGGACACGTTCATTGGTCCCCGCGAAAGTAGCAAACCGCCCGCTGCCGTGTCAATAAATTTGTATCGGGTTGCAAACGCAAAAGATCGAGAACTTGACAACAGACCCAAGCAGTGATCCACGATTCCAACGGGCGTGGATTGGCCACCTATTCGACCGGCCGCGGCGCCCGGTAGCCGGCCTTGGCGATGATCCGGTACTTGATGCTCTTCCCCTTCTGGTCGACGATGCGGAGCTTCTCACCCGTGGCCGGGTTCACCAGTTCCACCTTAATGCGGCGAAACTTGCCGTCTTTGGCCTGGTTGGTGGGCTGGTAGGCAATCGAATACTGGTGGCGCAGCGCTTGCGCGATGTTGGCGAAGATGGTCGGGAACTCGCCATAGAAGCGCGGGAAGAAAGACATGCCCCCGGTTTCCTTGGCGAAGGTGCGTAACTGGTTGTCAGCCTGGAGGAAATCCAGCCGGGCGATGGGGCCCAGGTATCCGCGCGCGTCGGCCCACTCGCGAAGCGCCTGCATCAATCCGATGGCGTAAATGGGAACTCCGGCCATCTGCAGCTTGCGCCTCGTCTCACCGAAATTGAGCTTACTGAAGGTATCGATGCCGGAAGAGATCAGCACAATGGCCTTGCGGCCCTCGATATCCGCCATGCGCTCGGCGGTGTCGGTAACCGCGTCATAGAGATTCGATTCCGAGTAAGCGGCGATCCGCAGCCGCTGCATCGCCTCGTAAGCCTTCCGCTTGTCCGTGGAGAAGTCCGAGAGAATCTCGGGCCGGAGATCATAGGCGACGACGGCCACATAATCCTCCGGCTTCAACGTCTCCAGGAACCCGTAAGCAGCCGACAGGGTTTGGTACCAGGTTTCAGACCAGTAATCCTGGAACAGCCCGCTCCACTCGATCACCAGGCAGACGGTCATCGGCGCTTCGCCCATGCTGAAGCTGGTGATCTTCTGAGGCACCTTGTCCTCCAGGATGCGGAAGTTGCCGCGGGGGATGTTCGGGATAAACCTTCCCTTGTTGTCCACCACGGCCACCTCGACGTTGACCGTGGTCACGTCGGCGCGAAACGTGGGAGCGCCTTCCGGGATGGAAGGCTTGTCCTTCCGTTTGTACTCGGACGGGATCGGCGGCAGTTCGGCCTCGGTTGCTTTCTCGGCCTTCTTCTTGGGGCGCGCCACGGTTTCCGAAGTACGCTTCTTCGGTCCCTGCTGCGGCGTGGCGAGCCCGGCCGCCAGGAACATGCCGGCGGCCACGGTCACAGCGACTCGTGTTGCGATGGTTCGCATAAGCTTCCCCTCACTCCCTGATTGTAGTTGACGTCCGCGGCGGGGTCCACGTTTCCCGGTGCCGGCACCCGAACTCTAATGAATCCAGCGGTCACGATCCGAATCTTTCTTCCGCAGGTAAACCTCGAACTTGCGCCGCGCCCGCCGGAGTTTCCATTCCTGGTAACGGCGCCCGGCCGCACCGAAAAGGTCAATCCGCGTGTACCGGGGCCGCAGGTACAGGTACCCGATCAGCATTCCGCCCAGGTGAGCAATGTGGCTGACCCCGCTGCCCGGGGCCTTGATCAGATAGAGGAAGTTGATGGCCCCAAGGCCCAGCACGAAGTATTTCGCCTTGATCGGGAAGAGGAACCAGACCCAGATGAGGTTGTCCGGGAACAGCAACCCGAAGGCCAGCAGGACCCCAAAGATGGCTCCGGAGGCCCCGATCGTTGGAATGTGCGGAGCACCGGTGACCAGATCGGCGATTACCACGCAGAGTCCCGCACCCACCCCGCAGAGGAAATAGAACTGCAAGAACCGCTGCGTGCCCCAGGTCCGCTCCAGCTCCACGCCGAACATCCACAGCGCGATCATGTTGAAGAAAAGGTGCCAGAGCCCGCCGTGCAGGAACAGGTAGGTGAACGGCTGCCAGATGGCCAGCGAGCCCGCCACCATCCAGGGACAGAGCTTAAAATAATTGAAAATGTTTCCGAAGACCGTGCCAAAAGAAAGAAAATAAAGAACGAAAACGGCCGTATTCACGATCAGTAGCCACTTGATGCCCGGGGTCATCCATCCCGAGTAGGGAAAGCCCGAGGTGCGGTAGCGGACACTGTATCTCATGGAACTGTGGTTCCCGTCTCTGTCAGAATATCAGAAGATGTCGTGGCCACGGAACATGCGCCGCGGCCAGCGCGGCAAGCCACGTCGTGGCGCCCCCCACCCACCGGGCATCCTCCAGCGGGTGATGGAACGGATCCGGGGGCGGGAGCAACTGCTCGTTCGTCCCGGCCAAGGCCTGCCGCTGCTGCTCATTACTTACCCCCGCGGGAAGCAATTCATCGCACGGGAGGTGGAAGCGGCTTTCGCCCACACCCTGCCGCGGCTGCCGAAAACCCTGCTGGCGCCGTACACGCCGACCCTGGCCGCCCTGCCGGTCCTGGTGGTGGTGATTCTCCGCCCCCTGAACACTTGTGGTTGCCTCGGCCATTACCACCCGCGGGGCACCGAGTCGCGGCTGGCGCGGCGCCTGGCGGCCGACCTTGGCAGTGACGTCGGCGAGATCGACCTGGCCTACGAGGAAATCCGCAAGTGGAAGCCCCAGCCAATCTCGTCACTGGCCGTCGGCAACCTCGGCCGCCGGCTCGCGGAAATGCATTTCGAGGCCGCCTTGCTGGCCGTGCTCCTGCACGAGCTCGAACACCTGGCCTTCCCGAACAAGAAAGAAAGTGACATCCGTACCGCCAGCAACGAGCTTTACTCTGGCCTGATGCGCGAGCTGGTCCGCCGCGAAAGCGGCCAGGGCTACGGCATGAGCTCCTCACCACCGGCCCCCGCCGGCCCGGCCGGGCACAACCCCAACCAGCCTCACGGGGGAGTCCGCCCGCCACGCCCGTAACGGTTCAGCCGGGAAGCGGCGAGCTGCAGAGTGACCGCCATCGCGATCCAAACCTGCCAGTGAGAGAACAGCCCGGCGGAGATAGCAAACTGGCGGGTCCAATTCAAATCCGCCGCCAGCCGCCAGCCAGCCAGAGAGGCCGCCATCAGCGCCGCGGGACTCAGGAAGGCGGCGAGAGTAAGCGCCAGACGACGTTGTTTGCCCGGCCTGTATGTCGGGTGCGGCCCCCGACCCAGCCGTATCCGAACAACCATCGTTCCTCGATATTCCAGTCTAGCAACACGAGCCCGCACCAGCGCAGCCCACCCCCGGACCTCCGCGCCACAAACCCGCTTCTCACTTTCCGTCCCGCACCGATTGCGATAGAGTGTGGGGAGGCGATACTGCCAGACCAACGAAAGGACTCCAAGCGAGGAAAGCTATGCGCAAGATCAAGACCGCAGTCATCGGTGCCGGCTTCATGGGGAAG
The DNA here is from genome assembly GCA_964644025.1 of uncultured Solibacteraceae bacterium. Taxonomy (GTDB): domain Bacteria; phylum Acidobacteriota; class Terriglobia; order Bryobacterales; family Bryobacteraceae; genus CAZXVW01. The sequence continues at coordinate 10,401 of CAZXVW010000032.1, forward strand.
ACCCATACGGAAGGAATCCGGCGGTTGGGCAACGTGGAAGTGGCCGGCGTCGCCGCAATCTCCAAGGAAGAGGCCGAGCAGTTCGGCCGGGCCATGGGCATCGAGCGCACTACCGATAACTACATGGACCTGATTTCTGATCCCGAAATCCAGGCGGTTCATATCTGCACTCCCAACGCCTTGCACGCCCCGGTCGCCAAGGCAGCCATGGAAGCTGGCAAAGCCGTGCTTTGCGAGAAGCCCCTGGCAATGTCCGCCGCCGAAGCGCGTGAAATGGTAGCGATGGCCAGGGAGCGCAATATCGTCAACTGCGTCAACCATAACCTCCGCTACTACCCCGTCGTGCAGCACGTCCGGCGAATGATTGAACACGGGGACCTGGGCGAGATCCTCATCGTCCAGGGAACTTACTCCCAGGACTGGCTGCTCTATGATACCGACTACAACTGGCGGCTGGATTCCAAAGACAACGGTCCGCTCCGCGTGCTGGCCGACATCGGCTCGCACTGGATGGACATGATCCAGCACCTTACCGGGTTGAAAATTACCGAGCTATGCGCGGATATGGCAACCTTCCACCCGAAGCGGAAGAGACCGAAAGTAGCCATCGAGACGTTTGCAGGCAAAACGCTCAAACCGGAGGATTACGAAGAAGTCGACATCGACACGGAAGACTTCGGCTGCGTCCTGCTTCGCCTCGGCGAAAGGGCTCGCGGCGCCTACACGGTCAGCCAAATGTCAGCCGGCTGCAAGAACCGGTTCCAGATCGAGATTTTCGGCACCAAGGCCGGTGTCATGTGGAACCAGGAAACGCCGGATCAACTGTGGATCGGCAACCGGAACGAACCGAACCAGCTCCTCGTCAAGGATCCCTCCTTGCTAATGGGAGATGCAGCGACCTACGCCGACCTGCCGGGCGGCCATGGCGAAGGTTACGACGACACCCACAAGCAGGTCTACCGCCGCTTCTACCGCCGGGTCGCTGATCCCAGCGCCCCGGTCGAATACCCCACCTTCGCAGACGGCCTGTGGGAGATGGAGCTGCTGGAGAAAATCATGGAGAGCCACCGCAGCCGGTCCTGGGTGAGGACGGCATAACCCCAACGCTAGCGGGCGCGCGCGCCGGGGCCGATGACCAGCGGCGTGCGCAGCCCGGCTTCTCCCGAGCCCGGAACGGCCAGCAGACCGAGCTCAGGAACTTACCCGGCAGAAGATTCCGCGCCAGGCCGACATCTCACCGCAAACCTGTCCTCTTCCCCTTGCCTTGGCACAACAGCCTCCCGCGATGTGAGTGGATCAACACCATCCGCTGACTTCAGATTTGCTGGCCGCGCGGCTGGAGGAACCAGCCGAAGGACACCTCCAAGGTAGTCATACGGAAAAATCCTAATAGTACTACAGCGAGTACCTGCAGTATCCTATAAGTGGTTTGCCTTGGCCGAGGCCTAAGTCTGAGGTGTCGGCTAAGGCGAACGCCCGAGAGGTAGGGCTGGTAATGCAAAAAGTTGCTGTTATTTCAGCCGCGTGTGCTATCGTCTTATTGTTGGCGGTGCCAGCCAGCGCGGTCGCTGTATCCGATCAGGGCGGCTCTGGTATCTCTGCGCTAGGTCCGTTGCCGATCCCGAAGCCGTGGAAAGAAGGACCGGTAGCGCTAGGTCCGTTGCCGATCCCGAAGCCGTGGAGAGAAGGA
>CAZXVW010000032.1:12190-28698 GCA_964644025.1 uncultured Solibacteraceae bacterium
AGAAGGACCGGTAGCGCTAGGTCCGTTGCCGATCCCGAAGCCGTGGAGAGAAGGACCGGTAGCGTAAACCGAAGGCTCATCGAGCACCGCGCTGACTAGATCCACCCGCGTTGGTGAGCGATGGAGCACTTCGTATTCATCCCCCTCGCAGTCGTTGGCGTAATCCTTCAGGTGATGGTCATCTGGGCCATGAGCCGGGGATTCGTCCGCCGCTACTTCGGCGTCTTCTTCTACCTGCTGGTCCTGTTCCTCACCGCCGTCGCTGATTTCGCCGCCTACCTCGACCCGGGGCAATTTGGCGCCTGGTACCAGGAGGTTTATTACATCAACAACACCGTGCGCCAGCTTTCCGGATTCGTGGCGGTTCTGACACTGATTTTCACTGCCACAGCGAACCATCCGCAGAGAGTCGCGGTTCGAGTGAAGATTCTTCTTGGAACGGCGATCGTAGTGGTGCTTTCGTTTTCGCCTCCTCTTGCCGGCGGCGAAACGCCGAATCTCTACATCACCAACGCCAGCCGCAATCTCAGCTTTTCGAATGCGCTCCTGAACGTGATTCTGTGGTTCTCGCTGGTCAAGGCGCGTGCCAGTGAACGCCGCCTGTTTCTGGTAAGCGGCGGACTGGGGCTGAACATGGCGGGAGAGGCCATCGCACAATCGCTCGTGGGGATGTCGACGGGAGCCTCAGCCTGGCTGTGGTACCTGGGAAACTTTATCGCCGTCCCGTCCCACCTTCTGTGTCTGTTGATCTGGTGGACCGCTTTTCGGCGGGTCACGGAGCTATCCGAGTTGCCCTCAGAGATCACTTCCCGGGAACGGACCCATTGACCGCGCGTGACCGGCACGGGAGACAAAATCCACTGTGGGGCAAACCCGGCGAGGGGGTCAGATGCGGCGCGCGGTCAGAGATCCCGGCCGCTGATTTCCAGGAAAGTCCGCAACCGGTGGCTGCGGCTGGGATGACGCAGCTTGCGCAACGCTTTCGCCTCAATCTGGCGGATACGCTCCCGGGTGACGGCGAAGTGCTGGCCGACTTCCTCGAGCGTATGCTCACCGCCGTCCTGCAAGCCGAAGCGCATCTTAATGATCTTCTCCTCGCGCGGGCTGAGCGTCTTCAAAACCTCAGCGGTTTGCTCGCGCAAGTTCATCTTGATCACCGCCTCGGATGGAGAAGCCACCCGCCGGTCGACAATGAAATCGCCCAAGTGGGACTCTTCTTCTTCCCCAACGGGAGTTTCCAGCGAAATGGGCTCCTGGGCGACGCGCAGCACCTTGCGAACCTTGGGAACCGTCATTCCGAGGCGCTTGGCCAGTTCCTCGGTTGTGGGGTCACGGCCCAGTTCCTGCTGCAACATCCGTTGGGTGCGGACCAGTTTGTTGATCGTCTCGATCATGTGCACCGGGATGCGGATGGTCCGGGCCTGGTCAGCCACCGCCCGGGTGATCGCCTGGCGCACCCACCAGGTGGCGTAGGTGGAAAACTTATAGCCGCGGCGGTAGTCGAACTTCTCCACTGCTTTCATTAAGCCGATATTGCCCTCCTGGATGAGGTCCAGGAACTGGAGGCCGCGATTCGTATAGCGCTTGGCGATGGAAACCACCAGCCGGAGGTTGGCCTCGATGAGTTGCTTCTTGGCCGCGTCGGCCTCGCGCTCGCCCCGCTCGATGAGCTGCAGCGTGTGCCGGAGTTCAGCGGCCGTGGCGCCATATTCTTCCTCCAGTTGCTGCATGCGCTGATTGCACTGCCGCAACTGCCGGCGCACTTCCCGGCCGCCGGCCGACGCGCCGCTGGCCACGATCTCCTCCAGGCGGCGTTGCGCGGTGGCGATTTCCTGTTCCAGCGGAGCAAACTGCCCGACCGCCCTCCGCACCTCGGCGCTGAGCGTCTGCCGCAAGGAAGCACACAGGTCCAGCCCGCGGATCAGGCGCGAAATCAGGACCATGTTACGGGCATACTGAAAGCGCAGACGCCGGTGCTGCTTCGGTTTCATCCCCCGGGAAATCGCGAAGAGTTTCTGGCGGTGCTGCTGAGCTTTCTTGTACAGCTTGTCAATTTCCTGGACCGTAGCCAGGAAATCTTGTTCCCGCTCCTGAAGGTACTCCCGGCTGGGAAGCGGGTCGGGGATATTGACAATGTCACGGAGAGCGACGCGGTGTTTTTCGACGTCGGCCTTCAGCTCCTGGAGCTTCCTGATCACCAGCGGGCATCGCGAGAGCGCCTTGTGTACGATTCGCTTGCCGCGCTCCATATGTTTCGCGATTTCAATTTCCCCCTCCCGGGTAAGCAACGGCACGGTCCCCATCTCGCGAAGGTACATGCGGACCGGGTCGCTCGTCTTCTCGCTGACCTCCTGGGTCAGCTCCAGCTCAGCGCCGTCCTCCTCCTCCTCGGCGGACTCCCTTTCCGAGGGCTCTCGCGGCTCCTCCAGGATTTCCACCCCGGCCTCATCCAGGTCCGCCAGGAGTTCATCGAGCTCCTCCCCGCCGGCCACGTCCTCCGGAAGCAGCTCGTTCAGCTCATCGTACAGGACGTACCCCTTCTCCCTCCCTGTCTCCATGAGCTGCTTCAGACGGCTGAATTTATCCTCACTGGCCACCGGAATCCCAGCTTCCCCCACGGCTGACCGCGGTCCCTGCCATTGTACAATACTCTCCGCCGCCGCCGGGTCACTGTGCATGAGCACGATTCAGTTCTTCTGTCAATCGCAGGGCCTGCTCGATATCACCGGCTCGCTCGGCCGCCTTCACGCGCTCACGAAGTTCCGCCAACCGCGCCTGCCGCTCTTGGTGTTCCAGTTGGGGCAAGAACGCCAGGGCCTGTTCCAGTGATGCATCCTGCTCTCTCATTGCATCGGCAAAAACCACCGAAGCCAATAGGGCCTTGTCCTGCTCCTCCAACCGCGCTTCCAGATCCGAGTAACCCCAGGCTTCGCCGCCCTGGTGCAATTGCAGCATCACTTTCAGCAACGGCCAGAGGCGAAACCGCCGGATCACGGTCAGCGCCGACAGTCGCGGAATCACCTCCGCGCGGGCCTCCGGGTTGGCCAACAGCAAGTTGACCAGCAGCTTCTCCTTCGGGTCCACTGGTTCGGCAGCCGGCTTCCGCCGCTGCTCTCCACGACCGGTCCCGGACCGCCTGAATTCGCTCCGCACCAGGGCCGGATCCACTCGCAGGTAGCTGGCCACTTCGGCCGCCATGGCCGCCCGCTCCAGCCGGTCGGGAAGCCGCTCGATGGCGGGCATCATCACCGCCCGGAGTCCTTCCACGCGCCCCTCGACCGTGCTCATGTCGAAGCGGGCGCGGGCGCGGTCCGCGAGCCAGTGAAAACAGCCGGGCGCCTGCTCGAGCCGCCGCCGGTAGCCCTCCACGCCGTGCCGGCGCACGTAGTCGTCCGGATCCATGCCCGCTTCCAGCTCGACCACGCGGACGTGCATGCCCTCTTCCAGCAGCATGTGAATCGAGCGCTCGGCGGCGGCTTGGCCGGCCGTGTCGGAATCGAAATTGACCACGATCCGGCCCGAGTGCCGGCGCAGCGCGCGCACCTGCTGGGTGGTCAGCGCCGTCCCGCAACTGGCGACCGCTTCACCGATGCCGGCGGCGTCGAGGCCGATCACGTCCATGTAGCCTTCCACCAGGATGCTGCGCCCCGCCTTCCGGATGTGCTTGCGGGCCCGGTGAAGATTGTAGAGAACGTAACTCTTCCGGTAGATCGCCGTCTCCGGCGAGTTCATGTACTTCGGCTCCTCGCCGGGCGTCAACCCGCGGCCGGCGAAAGCAATCACCCGGCCAGATTCGTTGTGAATCGGAAACATGAGCCGTCCCCGAAACCGGTCGTAGCGGCCGTCGCCGTCCTGGCGCCGGAGCACGAGCCCGGAGGCGCCCGCCTGCTCCGGCGAAAATCCCTCCTTGTCGAACAGCCGCACCAGCGTCTGCCCGGAAGCGGGAGCGAAGCCTATGCCGAACGCGGCGGCGGTCTCCGGCGTTACGCCTCGCCGGCGAAGGTATTCCCGGGCCGCGGCTCCCATCGGCGAGTCCAGCGCCTGGCGGAAGGTCTGCGCCGCCAGTTCGTGCATCCGGTACAGGGCGTCGCGGAGCTTGCTTTCCTGGTCGGAATAGCGGGCCCGTTTCGGCATCGGAATGCCGTAACGCTCGGCCAGCCGTTCCAGGGCCTCGGGGAAGGTCAGGCCCTCGATCTGCATGACGAACTTGATCACGTCGCCGCCCGCGCCGCAGCCGAAGCAATGATAAAACTGGTGAGCCGGATGGACGTGGAACGAGGGCGTCTTCTCGGTGTGGAACGGACACAGGCCGACATACCGCGCCCCTTGCTTTCGCAGGTTAACGTACTCACTCACAACGGCCACGATATCCACGGAAGATTTCAACTGCTCGACAAAGTCCATTTCGCCCGCTCCCGTCTACTATTTCTGGCACACCCGGCCGCGCCGCCGCCACCGGTCAGGCAGGCTCCCGCGGAGACCCCCTCCCGCGGTACAATACCCGGCTAGCCTGAATAGGCCGGTTTTCAGGATGACAACCATGCCAGGACACCGTTACCAGAACCGCGCCGCGCCAACCCCGGCACGGCGAAAACGCCTGTTCGCTTCAGCCGGACTGCTGATGATGCTGACGGCCCTGCTCCCGCCCCCGCTAGCTGCCGTGGAATTTCACCTGTCCTTCCCGGCCGCCCGCAGCGCCGCGCCGCTGGACGGGCGCATGCTCCTGCTGCTTTCCACCGACCCCTCAGCGGAGCCGCGGTTCCAAATCAACGACGGCCTCGATACGCAACTGGTCTTTGGCGTCGACGTCCACGGGCTGGCCCCCGGTGAGGCGGCCGTGGTGGATGAGACCGCTTTCGGGTACCCGGTGCGGAGCCTCTCCCGGTTGAAGCCCGGTGAATATTACGTGCAGGGGCTGCTGCACCGCTACGAAACCTTCCACCGGGCCGACGGCCACACCGTCCAGCTTCCCATGGATCGCGGCGAGGGCCAGCAATGGAACCGGGCGCCCGGCAATCTTTACTCGAAGCCCCAAAAGATGAGGATCGAGCCCGCCAGCGACGCTGTCATCTCCATTCTCCTCGACCAGGAAATCCCTCCCATCGAACCGCCGGCCGACACCAAGTACGTTAAGCACGTCCGGATCAGGAGCGAACTACTGAGCAAGTTCTGGGGGCGCCCGATGTATCTCGGCGCCCACGTGCTGGTGCCCGAGGGCTTCGAGGAACATCCGGAGGCGCATTACCCGCTGATTATCTTCCACGGGCATTTCCCGCGCGACTTCGGCGGCTTCCGCACCGAGCCCCCGGACCCGAACCTGAAACCCGACTACAGCGCGCGGTTCCGCGTCCGCGGCTATAACCGAATCGTCCAACAGGAAGCCTACAATTTCTACCGGACCTGGACCGGGCCGGATTTTCCCCGCATGCTGATCGTCGAGATCCAGCACGCCAACCCCTATTACGACGACTCCTACGCGGTGAACTCGGCCAACCTCGGCCCTTACGGCGACGCGATCACCTATGAGCTGATCCCTTACATCGAGAAGAAATTCCGCGGGATCGGGCAGGGCTGGGCGCGTTTCCTCTACGGCGGCTCCACCGGCGGCTGGGAAGCATTGGCCGCACAGATCTTCTATCCGGACGAGTACAACGGAACGTTCGCCGCCTGCCCGGACCCGATCGACTTCCGGGCCTATACGACTGTGAATCTTTACAAGGACCGCAACGCGTATTATCGCCAGGGCGCTCACCGGCGCGTGCCGCGGCCCGCCATGCGCGACTACCTTGGCCACGTCATCACCACCGTGCGGGACATGAATTACCGCGAACTGGCATTGGGTACCAAGAGCCGCTCCGGCCAGCAGTTCGACATCTGGGAGGCGGTCTACTCACCGGTCGGCCCGGATGGCTACCCGAAACGGATCTGGAACAAGCGCACCGGCAAGATCGACCCTGAAGTCGCCGAATACTGGCGGGAGCACTATGACCTTGGCCATATTCTCCGCCGGGACTGGCCGAAACTGGGCCCGAAGCTGCGCGGCAAAATCCACATCTATTGCGGCGACATGGACACCTACTATCTCAACAACGCCGTCTATCTGGTGGAAGAGTTCCTCAGGAGCACGAGGGAACCGCCCTACGAAGGGGAAGTCGCTTACGGGGATCGCGCCGAGCATTGCTGGAACGGCGACCCGAAACTGCCGAACCACCTCTCGCGCCTGCGTTACAACACCATGTACGTACCAAAGATCCTGCGGCGGATCGAGGAATCGGCTCCGCCGGGCGCCGATCTGACGAGCTGGCGATATTAGGGCAACTCGCTCCCCCGGCTACCGGCCGGGCGGTCGCCGCGCACGGCTGCCACCAGGTGGCCCGCGCTCACCCCAGTTGCCGGTCCAGCCAGGCCAGGTAGTCAGCAGAACCCTCGGCCACCGGCATCGCGATCACCTCGGGAACTTCGTAGCTGTGCATCTGTTCCAGTTCCCGCTGAAGCCTCTCAAACAGGTCCCGCCGGGACTTGATCACCAACAGGTGCTCGCCGGTTTCCTCCATCTTCCCCTGCCACCGGTAGATGCTGCGGATGCCGGGAACCACGTTGACGCAGGCCGCCAACCGTTTCTCCACCAGGCCGCGCGCGATCTCCCGCGCCTGCTCCGCGGAATCGGAAGTACTCAGAACAAGAATTTTGTCAGTCATCACGGACTCTCTCACTCACCGCGGATGCATTCCCCGGTGACCAAAATTTTCGCCATCCTGCCAGAAACAGTAGCGCTTTTCACCCAAACAGGATTATAAAGGAATGTAAGGCGGATGAACCTGCTGCTGCGCAAACTCGGCTACGCAGTGCTCCTCACCATGATCGCGGTGTTCGTGTTCCTGGAAATGACGGGCCCGCGGGGCATCCCCTCGCTGGTGGAGAAGAGGCAGCGGATTCGCGCTTTGCGGAAAGCCAACGCTGAACTCGCCCGGGAGAACCAGGAGCGCCGCGAACGCATCGAGCGGCTCGAAAACGACAGCGCCGCCCAGGAGATCGAAGTCCGCAAGCGGCTCAAATCCCAGCGGGAAGGCTCGATTGACTTCTATCTGCCGCCGGATGAGGTGCCTCAGCCTCCAGCCGAGGACAACAGCTCCCCCACCGTGCCGTAAAGCTCTTCCACTTCCGGGCGGGATTTCGCCTCGGCCGCCAGCCGCAGCAGCGGCTCGGTGTTCGACGGCCTCACGTGAATCCACTTGCCGTCCAGCATCAGCTTCAGGCCATCGCTGCGGTCAGCCGCGGCGCCGGGGAACCGCTGCTCGAGGGCTTGCATCAGCGGCCCCAAAGCCCCTCGCCCGAGACGCACGGTGCCGAGCTTGCGGTAGTAACGAGGGAGCCTGGCGGCTAGCGCGGAAATGGGTTCGCCGGTGACCGCCATCCTCTCCAGCAGGAACGCCATCCCGGTATAGCTGTCGCGGCACAGATGCACGGCTGGAAAGATGACGCCGCCGTTGGAACCCTCGCCGCCGATTGCGGCGCCGACGGCCTGCATGCGTTCCACGACGTTCGCCTCCCCGACAGGGGTACGGAACACCTTGCGGCCGTGGCGGGCCGCGACGTCGTCGATCGCCGCCGAAGTGCTCAGGTTCACCACCACGTCGCCCGCGCTCCGCGCCAGCGCCATATCGACGACCAGCGCCAGCACATCGTCGTTATCCAGCACGCGTCCGTTCTCGTCGGCCACCGCCAGCCGGTCGGCATCCGGGTCCTGGGCGAAGCCGGCGTCGCAGTGCGCGCGGCGCACCGCCGCCGAGAGTTCCATGAGCGTGTCCGGCCGGGGTTCGGCCACCCGGGGAAACGGTTTCGCGGGATCGCAGGCCACCGCTTCGACCACGCAGCCCAGGTGATCCCGCAGAAATTCGAGCGTCATCTCGCTCCCGGCTCCGTTTACCGCGTCCACGGCCACCCGGAACCGGCGCGCGCGAATCCGCTCGGCGTCAACGTGGCGCAACACGCGTTCAATGTGGAACCTCCGCGCGCGCCGTAACTCGTGGCTGACGCCGCCGATCTGGTCGTTCGTAGCGTGCCGGAACTGGCTCTGGTGGAACAGGTCGAGCAGTTCGCTGCGTTCGTAACTGTTGAGAAACAGGCCCCGGTGATTGAACATCTTCAGCGCGTTGTACTCGGGCGGATTGTGCGACGCGGTCAGCGCCAGCCCGCCCTGGGCCCCGGTCTCCTCCACGTAGATCTGGATCGTCGGAGTCGGCAGCACGCCGATCTCCACCACGTCACATCCGGAGGCGAGCAGCCCGCAGGCCACCGCGTGTTCGAGCATTTCCCCGCTGCTCCTGGTGTCGCGCCCCAGCACCACCCGGCCGGGACCGACATAGGTGCCGAACGCCTGGGCGAAAGCACAGGCCAGCGATGGCGTCAGGAACTCGCCGACGACGCCCCGAATCCCGGAAACGCCAACCTTCAGCAAATGCTCCCGCGTTGTCATCGCAACCTCCGGACGGTCTCCAACAGCTCCTCGAACAGCGCCATGGGCGGCTGGCCGCGCGCTTCGCAGATGATGCGGATGACCGGCTCGGTCTGGCTCACCCGCACGTGGAACCACTTGTCCGGCCAGTCGACCCGCAACCCATCGGCCACGTTGGCCTTCCCGTCCGCGTATCGCTCCCTCAGCCTGGTCAACAGCTCCGGCACCCGCGATGAAACCAGCGGGACCCTAGCCTTGATCATCGAGTATTTCGGGTAGCTGGCCACGATCTCGGAAAGCTTCCGGCCGCCGTCGGCTATCATCGTCAAGATGGTGAGCATCGACGCAATACCGTCATAGACGAACCGGAACTGCGGCATCATCACCGCCCCGGTTCCCTCCCCGGCCAGCGCCACCTGTTCCGGCCGGTAGCTGGTAAGCGCGTCCATCGCCGCCTGGCGCCCCACCGGCACGCGAAGGACCTGGCCGCCATGGCGCGCGGCCACTTCCTCAAGCAGCGCCGTCGAGGAGAGGTTCGCGATGATGAGCTTCCCCTCGCTGCGCGGCAGCAGGTAATCCGCCATCAACGGCAGCACCATTTCCTCGGAGACGGCCTCGCCCCGGTCGGTGGCCATGGCCACCCGGTCCGAATCCACATCGAACAGGAAGCCGGCGTCGGCCCCCAGCGGCTTCACCAGCGGAGCGAGCTGCAGCCCGACCATGTCCCGCGTGGTCACCGGATCGTGCGCGAACCGGATGCCGTCCACCCGCTCGTTGATCAGCACGAACTGGAGCCCGTGGCGTTCCTGGAGCGCCCGCAAGATCTGCGAGGAGGTCCCATTGCAACAGTCGGCGACGATCCGGAAGCGCCCCAGCGCCTCCAGATCGTAATAGCTGCTGAGCTCCTGCACGTATTTCTCGATCGCATCGGCTTCGCGCCGCAGCCGCCCGATTCCGGTCCAATCCACCAGGTCGAACTTTCGGAGGTGGTAGATATCCAGCAGTTCGCCGGCTTCGGCCGTGGAAAGATAAATGCCTCCCGGCCCGAAGAACTTCAGCGCGTTCCACTCCGCGCTGTTGTGGCTGGCGCCGATGGAGACGCCGCCGCCGGCTTCCAGCCTCCGGATCGCGTGCTGGATGACGGGCGTGGAAACCACCCCCAGGTCAATGACGTCGTGGCCGCATCCAAGCAGACCGGCGATTACGCCCTGGCGCAGCATGGCCCCGCTCGCCCGCGGGTCCCGCCCGATCACCACCGGCCGCCGCGGTTCCAGAAACGTGCCGAACGCACAGGCGAAATCGATCACATGAGCCGCCGTGAGCCCGTCGCCCACCACTCCCCGAAGGCCGACGTGGGAGATGCGAAGCGGCATTCATTCCCCCAGAACCAGCCGCCCGAAAGCTTCCGGCACGTGGAAGGAGTTGGACTGCGTGGGCCGCCAGGCGAGGAACTTCCGGCGCGGGGCCGGTCCCTGGGCACGGTAGAAGTTGATGCGCAACTCGTTGCCCGCCCTGGCCGGCCGCCGGTCGATTGCGGCCAGCGGAATCTTCATTTCCCCGTACCACGCCTTCCTGCTCCGGTCAATGCGCGCCTTCACCTGGAAGCCGGAACTCCACCGGCGGTCGTGGTCGCTGTTCAGATGTTCGCTGTGGATGTCCAGGTCGATCCATTCGCCCTGAGGGGAGAGCTCGAACTCACGGTAATGCGTGATGTCGCTGAAATCCGCGCCCACGAAGACTTCGGCCACATCCCAGTTCCACAGCTTGTCGGTCTCGGCGGTGGTTACCGGATCCGGCTTGAGGTTCAGCTCCTCGTACGGGCAAATGAACAGGAAGTAGAGGTGAGCCGGCGTCCAGCGCGATCGAATTTCGGTCCGGTGGGCCGCAACCGAACGCCCGTGGGGATCGTTTTCCACAACTACCGCCGGCACATCCCGCCACTGCGCCGCCTGCGGATCCGCGGTCAACTGGAAGTCACTCGGAGAACGCACGCTGATGATCACATCGGGAGAACCTGCCGCCAAGGCCAGCAAAACAAATGGGAACATTACGGGGGCGATCTTCATCCCAAGACCAATATACGCTTTAATATCCGTATGAGGAAACCAGCCCTCGTTTTGCTCACGGCCGGGCTGGCCTTTGCCCAGGCGAACCCGCCCGCCGAAACGCCGGTGCCCGAATGGGTGCGCGTCGAAGCCAATATCCACTACGGCCAGTACCCGGAAACCGTTGCCGACATTCTCCAGCCAGCCCCGGCCGCGCTCGAAAAACGTCCCGGCGTCATCGTGATTCACGGCGGCGGCTGGGTCGGCGGCGCCAAGGAGGGGATGGTCCGCGCCCACTGCCTCCCTTATCTCAAGCAGGGCTTCGTGGTCTGCAACGTGGAATACCGGCTGGCGAAGGCGGCCCCCGCGCCGGCGGCCGTCGTCGACGTTCTCCAGGCAGCGCGCTGGTTCCGCCAAAACGCGGGCCGTTACAAGGTCGACCCGAAACGGATCGTGGTGACCGGCGCCTCGGCCGGCGGGCACCTGGCGCTGATGGTCGGTATGACGCCGAAGTCCGCGGGACTCGGCCCCACCACCAGGGTGGCGGCGGTGGTGAACTGGTTCGGCATTACCGACGCGGCCGACGTGATCTCCGGACCGAACATGCGAAAATGGGCCGTCACCTGGCTGCCCCCGCAGCAGGGCCGCTTCGAACTGGCCCGCCGCCTTTCGCCGTTGACCTATGCCCGCAGGGACGTGCCCCCGATTCTCACCATCCAGGGCGATGCCGATAACGTGGTTCCTTACGAGCACGGGGTACGGCTGACCAGGGCCCTGCGCCAGGCCGGCGCCGACGCCGAGCTGATCAGCGTCCACAACGGCAAGCACGGCGGGTTTGGGGAAAAGAAGATGGAGGAGCTTTACCAGGAGATCTTCAAATTCCTGAAACGGCGCAAGATCATCCGCTAGCCGCGCGCCCGCATCACAGCGCGCGCACGAAATAGTTGAGTTCCCGCTCGCGGCCGATCGTGGTTTCAGGACCGTGGCCTGGCGTAACCACGGTCTCATCGGGCAGCGGCAGCAGCTTCTCCTTGATGGAGGCCAGGATCTGCCGCTCGTTACCCCCCGGCAGATCCGTTCTGCCAATTCCGTCCCGAAACAGCGTATCCCCGGCGATCAGCTTCTTCCCGGCGGGAATCCAGAGGCAGATGCTGCCGGGCGTATGGCCGGGCGTATGCAGGACCTGGAGTTCGGTGGCGCCGACGCACAGGCGGTCGCCCTCGCGCAGAGGCTCGTCCGGCTCGAAGCTTCCCAACGGCTCCAAACCGAGCCAGGAGGCTTGCGAATCCAGGTGCGCCAGCAGCTCGCGGTCGCCTTCGTGCAGATACACCTGGGCCGCGGTAGCCGCGCGAAGTTCCGGCGCCGCGCCGGCGTGATCGATGTGGGCGTGGGTAAGGACGATAGCCGTGAGGCGCAGATGGTGACGGCGAACCACGTCCAGGATCCGGCTCGCCTCGTCACCGGGATCGATGACGATCGCTTCCCGCGTCTGCTCGTCGCCGCAAATCGAGCAATTCGCCTGCAGTGGACCGACCGCCAGAACCTCGTGCACCATGCTCCCATCTCAGCACGGCTGCAGCACCGGGTTCAATCCGGCGCCGGGGCACCGCCCGGGCCGGCGCCTACCCCAGGGCTTGCCGCACGGCCGCCTCCAGCCTCTCCAGCCCTGCCGCCACGTCCGGGCCGAGATGGATCCGCAAGGCGCGCCGGCAGCGGCCGGCCAGAACCTGAAAATCACCGCGCGCCTGCGCCGCCTTCACGGCCCCGAACGAACACTTGCGGCCCGGCACGCCGAGATAGGCGGCATCCTCGCAGGTGATCTGCAAGAACACGCCCACATTGGGCCCGGCCTTGTATGCCTGGCCCGTCGAGTGAAGGAATCGCGGTCCGAAACCAAGGCAGGTGGCGGCGCGTTTGCTCTCCAGCACCGCACGGCGCACCCGCTGCAGGATGTCCTGGTGCGCCTTGTTCCTTTCCAGGTAAGCCAGCAGCGCGAAATAGTCGCCCGGCGTGATGCGGTTCAGATGGGCGCGCAGGTAGCCGGCCAGCGTGCGGTCCCCGCCGGCCAGCGCGCTCAGGGCGCCGGCGTTTACGGGGTCCGCGTACAGCCGGATTCCCTGCTCCTCCAGGATCGGCTCTTCCGGCGGAAACGCCCCGGCCTTCTCGTAGGCGTCGATGAGCTTCTTGGTTTCCACCTTGCTGAAGACCACGTCCGGCTGGTCGAACGGGTTGATGCCGAGGATGGCCGCGGCGACCGCGGTGGCGATCTCCCAGCGGAAGAATTCCTGCCCGAGGCCGTACGGCTCGCCGACCGAAATTCGAACCACCGGCTTTCCGCTTTCCTCGATGGCCGCCACAGCGGCGTCCTGGGCGGCGTCGGGCGCACTCTCCAGCCGGATGTAGGCGAACAGACGGTCGCCGCCGTAAATCTCCGGTGAGACCGGCGGTTCCTGATCCACCGGGATGATCGCCCGGCCTTGCTTGCCGGTGGACTCGGCGAGCAACTGCTCCAGCCACGCCCCGAGGGCGCTGATGCCGGGGGAGGCAATCAGCGTCAGCTTGTTGCGGCCGTTGCGGGCCAGCACACCCAGAATCACCCCCAGCGTGACCCCGGGATTTTCCTCCGCCGCCCGGCCGGGTGAACAGGCTTCCACCATCACTCTGGCCCGCCGCAGCAGTTTCGGAACGTCAATCCCCATCACGGCGGCGGGCGCCATGCCGAAATCGGAAAGAGCGGAGAAGCGCCCGCCGATCTCCGGGACACCGTAGAGGATGCGGCGGAAGCCCGCTGCGGTGGCCTCCCTCGCCAGTTGGGAACCCGGGTCTGTGATGGCCAGGAACCGTTCACCGGCTTTGCCGGCGCCCGCCTGCTGTTGGACACGCCGGAAGAAGTATTGCTGAAAAATGGCCGGCTCCAGCGTCGTCCCCGACTTGCTGGCCACGATGAACAGGGTGTTGTCGAGCTTCACCCGGCGCTCGGCGGCCAGTACCTGGGCGGGATCGGTCGAGTCCAGCACATGCAAATCCGGAAAACCTTCCACGGTTCCGAAGGTCATTCGCAGCACTTCCGCCGACAGACTCGAACCCCCCATGCCGAGCAGCAAGGCATTGGAGAAACCGGTGGCCTTCACCTCCGCGGCCAGCTCAGTGAAACGGCCGGCGGTGGCGAGCTGGTCTTCGACAATGCGCAGCCACCCCAGCCAGTTGTGTTCGTCGCGCCCGGTCCACAGCGAGGAATCCCCCTCCCAAAGGCGGCGCACGTAACCGCCGGATTGCCATGCGGCCACCACGCGATTCACTTCTGCCGCGGGCTCCGCGGGCAAGCTGTAGCTCATCTGGTTCAAATCATTCATCATCTGGTCTCCCCATCTTGAGGCTATCTCGTCACCGGTCTCCGCCGCCGCAGCTCGGCGTCCCTTCGTGAGGATCGGCACTCCTTGCGGCACCGGAGTTCTTTCGTTATTGTAAGCGGATAAGTCGAGTCCGGTAGAATGAGAATGCACATGTCTCGCCATTGGATAGTTTTAGCGCCCGCCTTCTGGTGCATCCTGCTCCTGGCCGGATGCAAGAAGGCGCCTCCCGCCAACGTGGCCGCCACCGTCAACGGCCGCCCGATCACTTACGACGAGCTCGAGAAACAGTACCAGCGGCTGTTCCCCTCCCAGGACGAGCGCCTCAGCGAAGACGAGCGGGCCACCCAGAAGCTCGAGATCCTCCGCGGCCTGATCGACAACGAGATCATGCTCCAGCGCGCCGAAAAACTGGGGCTGATGGCCGTCGACGCCGACGTGGAGGCGAAATTCACCGAACTCCGCGCCCCTTACACCCAGGAAGAGTTCCAGAAGCAGCTCGACGCCCGCGGCATGACCGAAGACGACCTCAAGGCCCAGCTCCGCCGGGACCTCAGCATTCAGAAGCTGTTCAACAAGGAAATCACCTCACACATCACCATCACCGACAAGGACGTCACGGAGTTCTACAACGCCAACAAGGCTAACTTCAATCTCGTGGAACCGCAGATCCACCTGGCGCAGATTCTGGTCACCCCGCATCCTGATCCCAATGTCCGCAACCTTCGCAGTGACAAAGCGCAAAATGAAGAGCAGGCAAAAGCGAAGATTGCGGCGATCCAGGCCCGGCTCCGCCAGGGCGAGGACTTCTCAATGCTCGCCCAGGCCTATTCCGAGGATCCCAATACAGCCGCCAACGGCGGTGATCTCGGCTTCATTCCCGAGTCTTCGCTGCAGCAGGCGAACGTCGAGCTCCGCAAGGTCGTCATGTCACTCCAGCCGGGTCAGGTTTCCGGCATCATCCATTCGCCGGAGGGCTATCGGATCCTGAAGCTGATCTCCCGGGAACCAGCGGGGCAGCGGGAACTCGACGACCCGCGCGTGCAGCAAACCATCCGCGAAACGCTGCTCAATCGCAAGGATCAGCTCTTGCGGGCGGCTTACTACGAGGTGGCGCGCAATGAAGCCCGCGTGGTGAACTACTACGCGCTGAGCATCACCGAGAACAAGGGCGTGCCGAAACAGAAGGAATAATTTACGGCTCCGGCGCCACGGCCGGGGGCTGCTTCCGCACTTCCTCGAAGTACTTCTCCACGTATTCACGGAGCACCAGCGGCACTTCATCGCGGTGAATCTCGCTGCCGGCCGCGCGATGCGTGGCGCCGGTTTCCGTGTAAGCGGTTCGAAGCCGTTGGTCGCCGGAAGAAACCTCGACCATCACATCTCCCTTGAGGTTCTTGTTCCGCTGGCCGAGGATCTCCGCCAGCTTACCCATCGCTTCCAGTTGCCGCGCCAGCTCCACGTCTTTACTGCCTTCCTTCTTGCCCACACCACTCTGGGCGCCCTTTTTCCCAGGCTGATCAGCCAACGGTCCCTGGCTTTGACGCTGGCCGGAGCGAGCCTGCTGCGCCCCGTCTTGGGAAAGCCGCCCCTGGCGCTGGGTGGCAGCCATATTTTCCCCGCGCGAAGATTCCATCGACTCCCGGTCGGACCGCCGGCCGGAAGAGCGCTCGCTGCGGCGCGACCGCACGGCCCGGCGGCGCTCCCCTCCCTCCGGCTCGATCTTCAGCCGCGACAGGAGCTTCGCGAAGGCGTCTTCCATCTTTCGGATGAGGTCGGATTCCTCCGGTTGGGGAAACTTCGGCGTTTGTTGAGCGCCGTCAGGCGGCGTCTCCGCGGTATTGGCATTCGGCGGAGGCTCGGAGCGGTCATCGGCCGCGGGCCCGTCGCCGGCGGAGGCGTCGCTTTCGTTTCCGGCCGGCCGGTCAGCGTCGTCCGGCAACCGGGATCGGCCATCAGCCGGCGGCAGGGCTTCCCCGTCCGGTCGGGGCGGTTCCACCGGCGTTAGTTCGTCCGATTCCGAACCGCGTTCCCCTTCTCCTTCGCTCCGCTGCCCGGCGGCGTCGGCGGCCGCTTTCTCCGGTTCGGCAACCGCCTGGTCGGCCTGATCCCAGGCCTTCGCCATCTCCGGGGAAGGCCGGAAGAACTCCACCAGCGCCTCGGAAATGGGCGGGCGCAAGTCCAGGCTTCGGCGCACCCCGTAGCGCAGAGCGAACAGGGTGCCCGCCGCTACCAGAGCGGCCACCGCCACGTACGCCGCCCGCGGCACCGAGAACGGCACGGCTTGGCGCGGGTCGATCTCATCACTGAGCCGCTCGGCTTCCTCGTGCTGGGCCTGGCGGATGGGTTCCGGGACGCGCCCGCCATGGGCGGGATCTTCGAAGTAATATGCCGTTGAGACGGCATCGTGCAACTTCAGCCGCCAGTCCACCCGTTGCAGCAGCCGGTAGGGGGACAGGATCTTTCGCCGCATGCGGTAGACGCCTACCGCCAGTGACACGATGAACAGGACGGCGGGCCAATACCAATCCAGGATCTGCGTGCCCAGCACCAGCAGCGCGACCACACCGGCCATGGCCAGAGTCACCGCCGTCGTCCCTTGCTCGAACAGCAGGTTGCCGAGATGACGGCGGGCGGCGGCGGCGGCCAGCCGCCGGA
>CAZXVW010000033.1:0-27966 GCA_964644025.1 uncultured Solibacteraceae bacterium
CGGGCCTGTCTTTCCGACAAGCCGGTGAGACCGATGCCCAGCCCGCAAACCCGGACGATCGAAGTGCCGACCACGCCCGGGAAACGCTCCCGCCGGCCGGCGGCGTTGGCCCCGGCCACGCGGCCCATCTTGTTGGCGGTGGTCCCCAGCGGAATGTAGGCGGCGCGGCCGGTGAGCCGGTGCAACACCTCGGCGCAATCGCCGGCGGCGTAGACGCCGTGGAGATTCGTTTCCATCCGCTCGGTGACGCGGATGGCGCCGGTCCGGCCCAACTCCACCCCCGCGTCTTCAGCCAGTTCGACGTTGGGACGGAATCCGGTGGCCAGAATCACCAGCTCCGCCGGCGTATCGTTGACGCGCTCCGGGGTGATGGCCCGCAGCGGCTCATTGGGCCGGAAAGCGACGCCAAAGCGCTCCAGGTGCGGCAGCAGCCGTTTGAGCAGCGCCGCGTCGTGCCGCCTCAGAACTGTGCCGGAAGCCTCCAACAGCGTCACAGCCAAGCCGTTGGCGCGCAGAACCTCAACCAGTTCGAGCCCGAGATAGCCGGCGCCCACCACGGCCGCCCGGCGCGGCCGCCGGACCTGCAGGAACTCCCGGATCCGGGTCGCGTCTTCCAGCGTGCGCAGGGTGAATACGTGCTCCAATTCCGCCCCCGGGACAGCAGCCCCGGCCGCCCTGGCCCCGGTGGCAATCACGAGCCGGTCGTAGGCCACGCGCTCGCCGCCGGCCAGCACCACTTGGCGGCGGGCATGGGCGATGGCGCTCACCTCGGCGCCGGTCCGTACGGTGATGTTCCGCTCCCGGCGGAAGTACTCCGGCGTGTAAACGACCAGTTCATCCAGATTCCGAACACGCCCCTCCAGGTAGTAAGGCAGGCCACAAGCGGCATAGGAAATCGTGCCGCCCTTCTCGAAGACAACGATTTCCAGCCGGGGATCTACCCGCCGCGCGCGGGCGGCGGCACTCAAACCGGCCGCCTCCCCGCCGATAATCACCAGCCGCATGAGCCTCGTCAATCCTCACTCTGGCTCTGGATAAAGCTCAGAATGTCGAATCTCTTGATTTTCCGGTCCGGAAAGAAGCTGTTCACGGCATCCTGTTCATCGTTGAAGATCTCAAACACCGTGGTCAGCTTGGTCAGCACCAATAGCTCGATGTTCCGCCGGTTGAGGTTGAGAAGTTTGAGGGCCCCGCCGGCTCTGCGGAGGCGTGTGTAGCAGACTACCAGGGAGCCGAGGCCGGTGCTGTCAATGTAGTCGACCTCGCCGAGGTTAAGAATCACCTGGTTCTGACCGCCCGCCACCGAGTCGTTGAGTCGCTCGCGGAGACAAGAGACGGCCTCGCCGACCGTCAGCCGACCCGCCAGGTCCAGAATCCGGATCCCTTCCCTGTCCCGCTCTGCAATGGTCAATGCCATGGCGTGGTTATCTTAATTCTACAGGCTTCGAGAACCGGGAATCCATCCACCACGAAGCGGACTGGGCGCCGGAACCGCCAGCCCGGTTAAGAATCCCGGCGCCGGGGCCGATATGAAATCTTGGAAACGATGCCTGAAGGCCAACCATCCCCACTCAGTGTCTCCGAACCGACTGTTCCAGGCGCCGCCGCTGAGCAGCGTGGCAAGCTTCGTGCTGTTCTCGAAGCCCACCGGCTCTGGCTAGAGAATCCCAAACAGGGCCGGCGGGCTGATCTGCACGGGGTCACGCTGAGCGGAAAAGCGGCGCCGGAATGTAACCTGAGCCGAGCGCGGCTCAGCTACGTAACGTGGCTGGAGGCGGACCTGACGGGCGCGGACCTGACCGGCGCGGTCCTGGACACGGTGGACTTCCGGCGGGCAATGCTCGCCGACGCGGTGATGATGGAAGCCCAGTTGGAGTACGTGCAGCTCGACCGGGCCTGGCTCACACGGCTGAACCTCACCGATTCCCGGGCCGAGAACACATCCTTCAAGCTGGCGCAGATGACCGGCTGCCGGATGATGGGGACCTCACTCACCACGTGCGATTTGACGCGCGCCATCATGAAGAAGGCCTCGCTGCATCAGGCGAGAATGTTCGATTGCCACCTGGCCGAGGCCGATCTCGAGGACGCTCAGCTCTACCACGCGCGGATTGATTTCTCCGAGCTTCCCGGTTTGTCGGCGGTAACGGCGAATTTCACTTCCGCCAAAATCCACGGATCGGATCTGACCCGCGCAGAGATGCCCGGGGCACGCTTTTCAAAGGCCGACCTGAGCCGGAGCAATTTCGCCCGGGCGGACCTCCGCGGCTGCGATTTCCGGCACGCGATCCTCTCCGGAACGGATTTCTCCAGGGCAGACCTGCGGGAGGCGCGTTTCGGCGACGCCCGCATGATGACGACGGACCTGCGGGGCGCGGATCTGACCGGGGCCCGCGAGCTGACAGCACAACAACTGATGCGATCCCGCACCGACGAGTCCACGACGCTGCCCAACGGCACCCCGGGACCGTACTTGAAATTCTCGGGGGCGGAGAAGCCGCGGCGCAAATAGCGGAACACTGGCAAGCGCGGTCCCGTCACAGAAAACGCCGCCGGCGCCCGGCTTTACCTCTGCGGGTACTCGCGCTTGACGTCCGGCGGCAGCTCCAGCGCCAGATCCCGGTCTGACAGCTCCGGGTTCAGCTCGATCGCGGAGTAGGTGATCGTGGTGGTGTCGTTGCTCGGCCAGAAGAATTTCTGCCGCACCGGATAGCCGCCCGGATCGGCGATCCAAAGATCCACTTTCACCAGCCGCTCGCGGGCCTTCTTCGATTTCGGCGTGAGTTCGAGATGGCTGGCCCTGACTCCGGCTACTTCTTCCTGGCCTGCCAGCCGGATGTGGTAATCCCTGGCGAGCTGCTTGCTGGCCGTGCCGAAACCCAGCACCAGAAACTGGTCGACCAGAGCGCGCTGGCGGCCGAGATCGTATTCTTGCACGGTCTTGATCTTCGGGTAATAGATCTCAGCCTTCTGCCCGTGAAACGCCACCGAACGTTCATCGGGGGGCTCGAAATCCACCCGCATGCGGATGGCGTCGGCTTTCGAGCGGCGGCGGGACATGCACATGGTGCCCCGCTCAATGGTATTGTCGTTGATCACCGCCGTGAAGCTGACCTTCTCGATTCGCGCCTTGACGGCATGGAAGGAGGCCGCAGCGGCATCCATCCGGGCCAGCACATCCCGTAGGGCTTCCCCGTTCAGCCATACAGGCAACAGCATCAACAGAAAAATGCGTGTCATTCTCAGCCGCATGGAAACCCTCCGGCGGCGGTGTTCATTTGACCGGCCGCGCCAGCGCCATGTATCCCTTGAGTTCCTGCTCGGAATCGAAGATCGGCTCTACCCGCGTCAGCCGGAAGCGTTTCCCTTCGGCTTTGGAGCGGATCAATGATTGGACTCTGGCGGGCCGGTCGGCCTGGGTGTAACCTTCCAGCAGTTCCGGGTCGATCCAGAACACCGTGGTGGCGCTCCCACCGGGCAGCATGACGACGTTTTTCGCCTTCGGCTGATCGCGGAAAATGTGACGAGGCGTCAGGAAAATGAAGGCGAGGATGAGCGCGACCATCACGTCGTAGTGGAGGCTGCCGCGCGGATAGTCCCAAAGGATGAATCGTTTCAACGTGGTGAGCCAACCCTCGCGCATCTTTATCTTCCCGTAGTGTAACACGGCGCCCTTTTCGCGCCGGCGCCGCGCCACTGTCAAAACTCCATGTTCTCAATCAGCCGGTTGAGCGCGTCTTCCAGCGCCGCCTTCTTTTTCCGCAGAGCCCGGAGGCTGTCGCGGAGTTCGGCCAGCCTCGCCTCCTGCCGGGCTAGTTGAGCGGCGTAGCTGCGAACCTGCTCCTGCTGCCCGCTCACGCGGTTCAGGCTCGAAATGTTCTGCCGGATCCGGTTCTGGTCGGCGGTCAGCTCCTGGATATCCTTCTCGATGCGGCGGATGTCGGATTCGGCGGCGGCGATTTCGCGCTTGCGGGAAACAATTTGCTCAAGCTGCTGCCGGGCCGTCTCGCTAAGCTGCTTGTTTTCCACGAACGAGGCCAGCAGATCCGGCGTCTGGTTGGCCACCGAGTAAGTGTTCGTCAAAGTCCGCTCCTCGGTAACGGCAAACTTTTGGGTGCCGCCGGCGGCAAGCTTGACCTCAAAACGATATGCGCTGGAAGTTTTCTCAGCCGGAGTCTGGTCCAAGAGTTTATATCCCCGCCGGACTGGATGCTCGATGATCAGCGTTTTCGGCTTTGAATCCACGTTGCGAATCGTATACGTGGTGGTTTCGCGGATCGCCGAGCGCGCCGTGAGCACGCCGCGCCGCAAGTGAACCTCCCGGACGCGCGCCCGCTCGGAGTTCAAAGCAGTGGTAACCCGAGTGCCGAGGTCCACCCCGTAGCTGATGAGCCTCTTGTCGCCTGCCTTGAGCGTTTCCATGAGCGCCTCGCCGGCGTAGGCGCCCGCATCGAACACGGTGACCGGCCCGCCGTCCAGCGTTTTGCCGGTGGAATTGGTCAACTCGGCCGCCTGGAGCGGGTGCCGCGTGGTGCGGTCGGCGTAGATAAGCAGCTTCCGTGCCGTCACCTTCTGCTGAAGGAACGGCAGCATGGCGGATTCGTTCTTGCGCACCGTGACCGGGGTCTCGAAGCGGTACTCGAACAATTCGCCAAGCTCACGGCCCCGGGCGGTGGCGGCGACCGAACTCGGCGCGGTGACGCCGGCGGCCGCAGCCGCCTTGGGCCCGAACGGTAAAGCTTGCCGTTCCTCGGCCAGTGCCATGGTTTTCCGGCGAAGACCGCCCGCGAGATCCGAGCGGGAAGCGGCGCCGGGCTTGCCGCCGACAATCGCACCTTCATGGACCACTGGCGCCGGTGAGGTCTCCTCCGGCAGGCGGGCTTCCGGGCGGGTGACGTAGCGGGGTTCGTAGAGCTTGCTGATGAACGAGATCGGACGGCCGGAAACCAGCGCCAGCCGAACGCCGCTCCAGTCGTCGCCGGTGGTGTTGTCGACAATGGCCCAGCCCTCCAGCACCGGTTCCGCCGAGCCGGTAATAATCAGCCGGTAGCTGGACTTCCACACCGGCGCCGGGATCATGTAGCTGACGCGAAGCCGCCGCCGGGCCGTATCCACCGAGTCGAGGTAAACGCTGCGGCGCTCCTGCGAGCGGGCGCCGGCCAGCACCGACAGGTAATCCTTCAGCAGCGCCTCGAGCTTCGGGTCCGGAAAACGAACCGCGGAGGCCGCCGAAAGCTCGCGCGTGACAATCTCTCCGGTGGCCAGGAGCAGCGTCACCTGCTCCCGTTCCGGGCTTTCCCGCGTGGCGGGCTGAAGACGGGCGCCGATAATCTCACCGCGGACGGTGTCAGCGCCGAAGCGGAGCTCGACCTGTTCGCCTTTCAATTGGTCGAGCAGGGCGCTCAGCGGCTGCCCGTGGTCCAGTTGCACCGGGAACCGCGAGAGCTTTTTGGTGACCGGCTCACTGGCGTCGTACCGCAAAGCCGTCACTTTTCCCCCGGTGGAAGCCACGGTCAGCGACTTGAGGACGTCGTCCATCTCTGAGGCCTTGAAGTCGAGGCGGGCGGATTCACCGGGTCCGAGTTCGCCGGAGCGCTCGAAGTAGCCCACGCCGTGCTTGTAGAGCACCACTTTCGTTACCGGCAACTCCGCCGCAGAGACCGCGACGGAAACGCAACAGAGCAACAGCGCTCGTTTCATGTCAGCTTAGACGCCCGGGGGGCGGCATCCGTTCCGCGCCGCTTCATTCCCCCATCACCTTGATGATGACCCGCTTGCGGCGCTGGCCGTCGAATTCGGCGTAGTAGACCTGCTGCCACGGGCCCAGGTCGAGCGCGCCGCCGGTAATCGGCAAGATCACCTGGTGGTGAACCAGGAGATTCTTCAGGTGAGAATCCCCATTCGTTTCGCCGGTGCGGTGGTGGCGGTAATCGGCCCGGAACGGGGCCAGCTTCTCCAGCCACTCGTCGATGTCGGCGAGCAGGCCGTCCTCGGCGTCGTTGACCCAGACGCCGGCGGTAATGTGCATTGCCGAGACCAGCGCCATGCCCTCCCGCACCCCGCTGGCCCGCACCGCGGCTTCCACCTTCGGAGTAATGTTGATATACTCACGATGCTTCTTTGTGTTGAACCAGAGATAGTCGGTATGAAACTTCATACCTTGCGATGATAGCCGAACGCGGACGGCGATGTCTCCACGCGGCGGCAGCATCATAAAGAACTTCCGGAGGTAATTGAATGCCCAAGAAATCGTCTTCCCGACGAACTTTTCTGAAATCGGCCCCGACGCTGGCAGCGGCCGGACTGGCCGGCTGCTCGGGAAAACCCGAGGCCGAAACAGCCGATCTGGACCCGTGCGGCTCCGTGTGGGAGCGGCCGCCCAAGCAGAAGGGGAACAACCTCAACGTGATTTTGCTGGTATCGGACACCTTCCGGGCCGACAACCTGGAATGTTACGGCAGCAAGTGGATCGAATGCCCGTACCTGAACGCCTTCGCCAACGACTCGGTCATCTTCGAGGATGCTTACGCGGAGGGCCTGCCGACGCTGCCGGTCCGCAGGGAACTGATGACGGGCCGGCGCGTCCTGCCCTTCTACCACTTCCAGCAGCACGAACCCGTGCAACTGGCCGGCTGGCACCCGCTCTACAACGAGGATGTCACGCTAAGCGAGACGCTGCAGGAAGCCGGCTACATCACCGCGCTGGTGGCCGACCTGCCGCACATGCAGCGGCCGGGAAAGAACTTTCACCGCGGCTATAGTTACTACGAGTGGATTCGCGGCCAGGAAGTGGACTACTACGCCACGCCACCGCGCAACCCGCCGGACTTCACCGACCTGTTCCCCGCCTCCTACCTCAAACAACCGGAACTCGGCCCGCGTTTCCTCTGGTTCCTGAACCAGTACACGGCCAACCGGCGGCGGTGGCTCAAGGATGGCGAGGCGCTGGCCGAACAGGTAAGCCGGGCCGTCATCCGGTGGTTGAAGGACCACCACCAGGAAGGGCCGTTCTTCCTTCACCTGGAAGGCTTTGACTCCCATGAGCCCTGGGACCCGCCCAAGCGGTTCCTGGATAAGTACATGCCGAACGCCGGTAAGCCAAGCTGGCCGGAACCTCCCTACGCCGATATCAAGGTTCCCGAGGAGGGGGTCAAGCGCCTGCGGGCCAACTACGCCGGCGAAGCCAGTTGTGTTGATTACTGGTACGGCCAGATCCTCAAGACGATTGAAGAGCTGGGGCTGTTTGACAACTCGGTGGTGATCTTCACCTCGGATCACGGCGCATTGCTGGGTGAACAGGGACAGTTTGTGAAGGGACCGACACGGCTGCGCGGCCAGGTGACCCACGTGCCCCTTCTGATGCGCCTGCCCAAAAAGCAATTCGCCGGCAAGCGCGTCAAGGGCTACGCGCAGCACCCCGATATCATGCCCACGATTCTCGGCCGGCTTAACCTCAAGCCGCCTTCCCGCGTTACCGGAACGGACCTTTGGCCGCTGGTCACCGGGGAGACCCGAAGCACGCGCGGCTACGTGGTGCAAGCTTACGGCTGGATCGCCGCCGTGCGCACGCCGGAGTGGAACTACAGCCGGGCGTGGCGGCCGGAAATGCTCGGCTCACCTTACGCGCCGCAGCTTTACGACCTCACCAAGGACCCGGAAGAGCTGACCAACGTGGCCGCCAAGCACCCGGACGTCACGGCCAAGCTGGACCGGCTCATCGATGACTACATGGCCTCCGGGGAAGGACTGACCCGCGGCAGCTTCCACGAGAAGATGGACATCGCCAAGCGCCAGGCCAAGAGCTGAGCTGCCCCGCGGCGGGAACGTGCGATGGCCGGCGCCCGGACCGGCGCCGGCTTTTGACTTCCGGAGTCCAGGCTGGCAAGATGAGGGAATGCCGGCGGGGCCGGGAGATTCAAATGACATCTAACCTTAACGACGATTCAACCCCGAAAGCCAAGGCGGGTGACACGGTGAGCCTTCACTTCACCTGCCGGCTCGACGATGGGTCCCTGTTCGCCACCTCGCAGGGCAGGGAGCCGCTCAATTTCGTCATCGGAAATACGACCATCATCCCCGGGCTGCAAGAGGCCGTGATCGGCATGCAGCTCGGGGAGACGAAGAAGGTGATTATTCCACCGGAAAAGGCCTACGGGCCATACCACGAGGAGATGACCGCGCAACTGGACCGGAAGATGGTACCCGCGGACCTGGAACTCGAGGTAGGCATCGTGATCCGCATCAAGCACGGTGACGGGCATGAGTCGGACGCCTTCGTCACCGAGATCACCGACGAGACGATCACCGTGGACGGTAATCACCCGCTGGCGGGCAAGAATCTGAACATGGAGCTTGAACTCGTTGAGCTGGTGGCCGCCTGAGCGGTTCGACGGTGCCGCCCCGACCGCGTTATCCTGAGCGTTGAATGAGGGTTGGCATCGATTTCGGGACCACCCGCATCGTGGTCGCGGCGGCTGACCGCGGCAATTATCCGGTCATCGGCTTCGAGGATCCGGAAGGGAAGCGGTGGGACTGGTATCCACCGCTCGTGGCGGTCCGGGGAGATTTCCGTATCTATGGCTGGGAGGCCTGGCACGCACAACAGGCCGGCGGCTGGACGATCATCCGTTCGTTGAAGCGCTACCTGGAGGACGCGGGCCCGGAGACGCGCGTCGAGATCGGTGGACAAACGGTCGGGATGCTCCAGTTGCTGACCGAGCTGATGTCTTCCTTGCGGACAGCGCTGCGGGAGCAGTCCAGCTTGCGCCTTGCCGAAGGCGAGCCCCTGGAGGTGATGCTGGGCGTGCCGGCCAACGCCAACGGCAACCAGCGGTTCCTGACCGTGGAGGCGTTCCGGCGGGCCGGGTTCGAAGTGCTGGGGATGCTGAACGAACCCTCGGCGGCCAGCATCGAGTTCACCCACGCCCACCGTGCCAAGCTGCCGGTGCGGCTGCGAGGATTTCTGCTCGTTTACGATCTGGGCGGCGGGACCTTCGACGCTTCGCTGGTGCGTACCGACGACCGGACGCACTCGGTCATCGCCTCGGAAGGCATCCCCACCCTGGGCGGCGACGATTTCGATTCCGTGCTGGCGGAGATGGCGATAGAGGCGGCCGGCATCCCGGCCGCGGAACGCGATACGCTCACCCAGGCGGAATGGTTTCTGTTGCACGAAGAATGCCGGCAGAAGAAGGAAGCGTTGCACCCGAACACGCGGCGCATCGTGGTGGACCTCGAGTCGGTTCGCCAGCAGTGGAAAGCAGTCACCATTCCGGTGGCGGACTACTACGAACGCTGCCATCCGATGGTCGCAGAAACCATTCACGCCGTGAAAGACCTGCTGCGCACGCAGGGCGCCGAGCCGGACGCACTGTACGTGGCCGGCGGGGGCAGCGAGCTGCCGCTGGTCCCGCGGGCGCTGCGCGCCATTTACGGGCGGAAAGTGCACCGCTCCTCTTACACCCATTCGGCCACGGCCATCGGCCTGGCGATTCAGACCGACGAGCAGGCCGGTTACGTTCTGCGCGATACCTTCACCCGTTACTTCGGCGTGTGGCGGGAAGCGGAAGCGGGCCACCGCGTCATCTTTGACCCTCTGTTCGACAAGGGTGTTCCCCTGCCCGGCCCGCACGAGCCGGCTTTGCGCGTGTCGCGGCGGTACCGTCCCGTCCACAACGTCGGCCACTTTCGTTACCTGGAATGCAGCCACCGGGCTGACGACGGCCGCCCGGCCGGTGATATCACCGTCTGGGACGAGATCCTGTTCCCGTTCGATCCCCTGCTCCGGGACGTGAAAGACCTCTCCGGCACGAGCGTGAGCCGGTGTGAGCGGGCCATGGACCAGGAGATCCAGGAGACCTATTCGTGCGATTCCGGCGGTGGGGTCACGGTAACAATCGCCAACCTGACCTCGGGCTACGAGCGCCGCTACCGGCTGGGGCGCTGGGCCGCTTCGCGCCGGTCACTGGTCCCAGGCAAGCCGAAGAAACGAAAAAGCAGAAAGCGGCTCCGCTGAGCCCCCGGCGGCTCCGGCGACCGGCTAGCCGAACCGGCGGAGCTTTTGCTAACGTGGACACTCATGAAGCGCCGCCAGTTTCTCTCGGCCACCGCATTCGGCGCAGCCACCCCGCTGGCCGCCGCCCGGCAAACCGCCGCCAAGGCGAAACCGCTCCACCTGAAGATTACGGACTTGAAGACTTTTGTGGTCCACGTGGGCAGTGTCAACTGGGTCTTCTGCAAGGTCTACACAGACCAGGGCCTGGTGGGTCTGGGGGAAGGCTCAATGACCAGCAAGGAGGCCACTGTTGCTCAGGCGATCCTGGAACACCGCCGGTTCCTGCTCGGCAAGGACCCCACCGACATCGAACTCCTCTGGCAAGGGATGTTCCGCTGGGCGCGCTGGCGGGGCGGTCCGGTGCTCACCAGCGCCATCAGCGCGGTCGAAATCGCGCTCTGGGACATTGCGGGACAAGCCCTGGGAGCACCGATTTACAAGCTCCTGGGCGGCGCCGCCCGGCGGCGGGTGCGCCTGTACAAGGACGTCGGCTCGACGCCCGAAGCCTTCCTGCAGGCGAAACAGGAGGGTTACACCGCCGCCAAGTCCGGCTTCATCCGGGTGGATAACGAGCTGGTGATCCCGGGCTACGCGGTCCGGGAGGGCATCCGCCGGGTGGAGGCCGTCCGGAAGGCCGTGGGCGAGGATTTCGACATCTGCATCGACGCCCACGGGAAGCTGACCACCGTGATGGCCATCGAGTTTTGCACGGCAATCGAGCCGTTGCGGCCGTTCTTCGTCGAGGAAGCCACGCAACTGGAAGACTTGGGGGAACTCGCCCTGCTGCGGCAAAAAACCAAGGTGCCGCTGGCCACCGGCGAGCGCCTCTTCACCAAGTACGCCTTTACCGAGATGTGCTACCGCCACCTGGTGAACTACCTCCAGCCTGATGTCGTACACGCCGGGGGAATCCTCGAATTGAAAAAGATCGGTGCGATCGCCGAGGCGTTCCGGGTCGAAATGGCGCCTCACAATCCGCAGAGCGAGGTCAGCACGATGGCTTCCCTGCACGTCGACGCGACCACTCCGTCGGCCACCATCCAGGAATACAATCCCCGGCGGGAGGAGTGGATTCGCGAGATGTTCTATGGCGGAGCGGTCAAAGTCAAAGATGGATTCGCCGCGTTGCCGGAGGCCCCGGGGCTCGGCGTGCGGCTCAATGAGAAAGTCGCCGCTCAGCATCCGTACCAGCCGGTAAACCGGCCCCATTACGTATTTCGCGACGGGGGCGTGGCTGATCATTGACCCGGAAGCGAGACAGGCGCGCGGCTCCGTAAAATAGAAACAATGATGGGGCGACTTCGGATTGCCGCTTGCGTGGCCGCCGCGCTGCTGGCCGCCGCTTGCGGGACCAGAAAAAAACAGCTCCCGCCGAGGCTCACCAGCTTCGAGCAGGACTACTTCAACGCCTTGTTCCGCTTTCGCCCGACCGTGGCCAGCGCGCAGGGACTGCACCAGTACGACGGCCGCCTCGACAATCTCTCACCGCTCACCGTGGGCGCCCGCATCGACGAGTTAAACCGCTTGCTGGCGCGGTTGCAGACTCTGAGCCGGTTACCCTTGTCGCCCGACGAGACAATCGAGGCGCAGTTGATCGGCTACCACATCCGTTCCGAACTGCTGGATCTCAAGGACCGGGAAACCTGGCGGCGCAACCCGCTGCCTTACGTCGAGCTCCCGATCGCCACCATCGACCGCTTGATGCGGCGTAATTATGCGCCTGCCTCCGAGCGGCTGGCCGCGGTAATTACCGCCGTCCACGAGACCGAGGCCGTCATGGCCTCGTTGCGGACCAATGTCACGCATCCGCCCCGGCCCTGGACGGAGAGGGCGATTGAGGAATGCCAGCGCTTGCTCGGTCTGCTGAAAGCCGATTTGCCCAGGTGGGGTGAGCAAGCTGCAGGGCTTAATGTGGCGCTGAAGCAGGAACTCCAGGCCGTCCTGGCCGGTGCGGTAGCTGTGACGGAGCAGTCCTTGCGGTGGCTTCAGCGGGATCTCCTGCCGCAATCGGACGGCTCTTTTGCCCTGGGGCCGGAACAACTGATGACGAAGCTGCTGTTCGACACGATGACCGAGGTGCCCTTGCAACAGCTTTTGAAATCAGCCGAGGCGAATCTCGCCACCGACTCAGCGGCCTTCGTGGAAGCGGCGAAACAAATCGACCCCCACCGGGATGCCGCCGGCGTGTTGCGGGCGGCCGAGCGGGCAAAGCTCCCGCCGGCGGAATGGATTCCGGCCGTCAACCAGAGTCTGGCCAGGCTCCGGCGGTTCCTGGAAACGAAACGCCTGGTTGAAGTTCCCGCGCAGTTCGACGTCCAGGTGGACCGGGCGCCGCCTTACCTGGAAGACGTTCTGTTCCCCGCACGGATTGACCTGCCGGCTGTCCTGGCAGCGGGTCCCCGGCGCGCTTACTACCTGCTGGTGGTGCCTGCTAGCAACTGGAAAGCGCCACTTCGGAGAGAGCACCTCGGCAGATTCACGCGGGCGGAAATCGAATTGCGGGCGATGAATTCGCTGCTGCCCGGGCGGTACCTGCACTGGCTTCGCCTGCCGGACTACCCCGGCCGGGCCGGTCGGTTTTGCAGCGCGAGGTTCAACCTCGACGGCTGGTCCCACTACGTCGAGCAGATGATGCTGGAAGAGGGTTACGGAGACCGGGATCCGGAGCTGCGCCTGTTCCAGCTCCATCGGGCCCTGGTTCGAGACTGCCGCCTGGTGGCCGCCCTCCGGCTGCACGCCGAAGGGATGACGATCGAGCAGGCCGCCCGCCTGTTCCGTGAGCAGGCTTTCCTCGGGCCGGAACTGGCCCGCCTGGAAGCGATCCGGTGCACTTATGATCCCGGGTGTTGCAGCGGGGCGCTGGGCAAAATGCAGATCCTGAAGTTGCGGGCCGACTACGCCAGGGCCAAGGGCGCCGGCTACAACCTTCGTGAATTCCATGAGCGCTTTCTGGCGCAAGGGGCGCTGCCGGTAACGCTGATCCGAAAACAGTTGCTCCCCGGCGACCAGGGTCCGGTTCTATAGCACTGGAAGGAGAGGGCGCCGCCGGCGGGGAAATGCGGCGGTTGCCTGCGATATATTGAGTCCGTACCAACAATTCCATCGATCGGGAAAGGCGCCAACACGTCCTTCCCCGGAGGAGGAAGCTTGTCAAGTGATTTCAACGGGAAGACCGCGCTGGTGACCGGGGCCTCACGAGGCATCGGCGCCGCCACCGCTCTCGCCCTGGCGCGCGCCGGGGCCAGCCACGTCGTGATTCATTACAATTCTTACCGCGATGGCGCCGAGGCGGTGCTTGAACAAATCCGTGCCGCCGGCGCTGACGGCGAGCTTATCCAGGCGGACCTCGGGCGAATAGCCGGCATCGAGCAATGCGTGGCGGCCATCCGCCAGCAGGCGCCCGAAGTGGACATCCTGATCAACAACGCCGGTTCCCTGGTGAAACGGGCGCCGTTGTCGGATTGCTCCAGCGAGCTGTTCGATACGGTGATGAATCTCAATGTCAAGAGCGTGTGGATGATCACCCAGGCGGTGGCCCCGGCGATGATCGCCCGGAAAACTGGCGTCGTTGTCAATGTGAGTTCGATCGCGGCCCGCACCGGCGGAGGGCCGGGGGCCACCGTCTACGCCGCCGCCAAGGCAGCCGTGTCCACCATGACGCGCGGAATGGCCCGGGAGCTGGCCCCGAAAGGCATCCGGGTGAATGCCATCAGCCCGGGTACGGTTGACAACTACTTCCACGAGCAGTTCTCCACGCGTGAGATGCTGGACCGGGTGGTTGCCCAGACTCCGCTCGGCCGCCTGGCCACCAATGAAGAGATGGCCGACGTCATCGTATTCCTGTGCTCGG
Source organism: uncultured Solibacteraceae bacterium (assembly GCA_964644025.1). GTDB lineage: Bacteria > Acidobacteriota > Terriglobia > Bryobacterales > Bryobacteraceae > CAZXVW01. The sequence continues at coordinate 13,905 of CAZXVW010000033.1, forward strand.
AGGCCTCGCGTTACATCGTGGGCCAAACCATTGAGGTGAACGGCGGCATGTACATGATCTAGCGGACCGCGATGGTCACGCCGGGCTGACTCACGGCGCCGCCCACGAACAATTCGAGACCGAGGTTGCCGGTGGGAACCAGGCCGCTGGGGACCCGGATGTTCACCTGCATCAGGCCCGCGAAACCCGGTGCCGGTCCGGCGTAGAGAACCTCCACCGGGAGCCCCCCCAGGCGCACGTCCACCGGGAGGACGGGGCGGGGCAAAGGCGCCGCGGCGGGCTGGCCATCCACTCCGGCGGGCTCGGTTTGCCCCTCGCCGGTCGCGTAGAAGACCACCGCCGATCCCCTGGAAGCCGGGTTTTCCGGCGAATTCAGCGATCCGTCCTCGTTGATGGCCGCGGCCTGCCCGGCGCCACCGGCGGTCGTGAAAATACCCGGCGCGGCTCGCGCGACGGCTACTATGGTCTTGCCGCGGGGCTGGTCGCCGACAAGCACCTCCACCGCCACGGTTTCCCGGCCGGCGACGGCGTAGGGAACCTGGGCGTTGATCTGCGTGTTGCTCACGTAAAACAAGGGCGCCGGCACGCCATCGAACAGAACCTGGGTTCCTTCGATCGTGGTGTCCAGGACGCCCTCGGCATTCATTCTCCCGGCGGCGCCGGCGGGAGGCCCAAGACCGGTTCCGAAGATCGACACGATTTCGCCGGGCGCCACCGGGCCGGGACGAAAACTCGCGGCATGGAGCACCTGGCATTCCGGAACCGGTTCGGCCACCGGCGCGGTGTACACCGGGACGAGGCTGCGCACGCGGCGGTTGTCGAGGTCGGCCACGTAAATCACGCCGTTTTCTCCCACAGCCAGACCGGACGGATAACGGAGCTGGGCCTCGGTCGCCGGACCGTCGTCACCGCTGAAACCGGGAGTTCCGGTACCGGCAATCGTCTCAATCATGCCGTCCCGCGTGACTTTACGAATCCGATGGTTGTTCGTGTCAGCAATGAGCAGGTTGCCTTCGGCGTCAACGGCCACGGCTGACGGGGAATCCAGTTGCGCCTCGGTCGCCGGCCCGCCGTCGCCGGCGTAGCCGCGGCTTCCGTTGCCGGCGACGGTGAAGATGAACCCGCCCGGAATAACCTTGCGCACCACGTGGTTTCCGGCATCGGCGATGTAAAGGTTGCCGTCGGCGTCCACAGCCAAGCCGGCCGGCATGCTCAGTTGGGCCAGCACCGCCAGCCCGGTGTCGCCCGAGTAGCCGGGTACGCCGTTGCCGGCCACGGTGGTGATGATCCCATTGGGATCGATGCGGCGCACGCGGTGATTCCCGCTGTCGGCGATGAAAACATTGCCGCGCGAGTCGACCACCACGCCCCGGGGCCGGTTGAGCACCGATTGTTCGGCCAGGTTCGCCTCGCCGTCGTAGCCGGCCTCGCCGTTGCCGGCAGCGGTGGTGATGATGCCGTCCGGATCAACCCGACGGATTCGGTTCCCCAGGTAGTCCGCTACCCAGAAGGCGCCCGAGGGCCCCACCGCCACGGCCACCGGATCGACCAGCCGGGCCGCCGTAGCCGGCCCGCCGTCGCCGCTGAAGCCGCGCTCGCCCGTACCCGCCACCGTGCGAATCAAGCCGTCTTCACCCACGCGCCGCACCCGGTAACGCCCTTCCTCGGCGATGTAAAGGGAACCATCCGGGCCGGCGGCTACCCCGATCGGCCCATCCAGGTAGGCGTGCGCGGCCTGGACGCCGTCCTCGTAAACTCCATAGGCACCGTTACCGGCCAGCGGCGTCACGGACCCGGACCCTTCGATCCGGAAGACCCTCCCCCCGCCGCCAGCATAGACGCTGCCGTAGCGGCCCACGGCGACGTCGCGGACTTCGCCCAACTCATCCGCTCCGGCGAGCACTTCGACCCGGCCATCCCGCCGGCGCCGAAGGACGCGATGATTACCGCTGTCGGCCACGTAGAGGTTGCCGCTTCCGTCCACTGCGACGCCGGTTGGCCGTGACAAGGCCAGCCCGGCCACCACGCCCCCCAGCACCGTGGTGATCTTTCCGCCGGCCACCCGGCAGACCCGGTTGTTACCGCTGTCGGCGATGATCAGGCCGCCGCCGGTCTCCACGGCCAATCCCGCCGGGTGGTTCAGCGCGGCAGCGATCGCGGGTCCCTCACCGCCCCGGCCGGGAATGCCCGTTCCGGCGACCGTCGAGATATGCCCGTAGGGAGTGACCCGATAGACGCGGTGATCAGCAAAATCCGAGAGGTACAGGTTTCCGGCTGCGTCCACGGCCACGTTCCGCGGACCTTTCAGCCGGGCTGCCAGGGCTGGCTTCGGGGCCCCTGGCGCGCCTCCGCCGGCGACAGTTTCAATCTCTCCGCCGGGAGAAATCCGGCGGATGCGCCCGTTGCCAAAATCCGCCACGTAAAGGTTGCCCGCGCCATCCACCGCAACACCATAAGGGTGGTTCAGCAGCGCCTGAACGGCCGGCCCGCCGTCGCCGGAATCACCCGCGTGGCCGTCGCCGGCTACCGTGGTGATCATTCCGGTTGAAAGCTCCACCTTGCGAATGCGGTTATCGGTGCTGTCGGCCAGGTAAACGTTGCCGGCAGCATCCAGGGCAATCCCCTCGACGGCCCCGAGCTGGGCCTCGAGCGCGGGGCCGCCGTCACCAACCTCGTTGCTGCCGGCCACGGACTCGATCCAATACCGCGGGGCGTCGCCGCCAGCGCCCCAAGCTAAGGCTGCCGCTATCAGTAAACCAGCGTACTGCCATTTCCGCCGCATAGGAATATCCCTTTAAGAATGTTAGTGCTAGGCGGACCAAGAACCTCTCAGGCGGTCGATAAGCGGTTATGTGAGATCCACAGTTGTTGCTCTTTCTGCTTTTGTTGTGACCACGGCCTTTGCCGTACAGGGCCCTCCCTTGCGGCTGAAGATGGCCACCGCCGGAGCCACGGCGGACAGTGCTGGGCGGACGCCACCCGCCAAGCGCCTGAGCCGGGTTCGGTCGCATCTGATCGTGCAGTTCGCCAACAAGCCCACCGAGAATCAACTCCGCTGGCTGGCGCGGCAAGGCGTGGAACGGGTCAGTCCGGTGCCCGAACACGGGTTTCTGGTCTCGGCGCCGGCCGGGATCCAGTTAAAAGGAAACGGGTTATACCGCGTGGCGCCGCTCGCGCCCTTCCAAAAGATCAGCCCCTTGCTGGCGCGTGCCGCCACGGGGAAATCCAGGTTTCGTTTTCTGGTGGAATTTCACGCCGACACCCAGGACTGGGAAGCACGGGCAATTGTTCTTCGAGAAGGGCTGAGAATTGTCGAGAACCCGGACCTGGCGCCGCATCAGCTCCTGGTGGAAGCCGCGCCGGCGAGCCTCAGGCGCCTGGCCGAATGGGACGAGGTGGCTTACCTGTTCCCGGCCTCCTGGGAGCTGGCCCACGGCGTGCCGGTGATCCCGTGCGGAGGCGCCCAAACCGAAGGCGGCAGCGTCGCCCAGTACGTCGCCACCGTGGGAGAGGGCTGGGACGGCCCGGGGCTGGGGGAGGTCACTCTGAAGTACTCCATGGAGCGTCTCACCGACCAACTGCCGGCTGAGGAGTTGGAAGAGGCGCTCCGCAAGGCGCTGCTGGAGTGGTCGCGGTACGTTCGCGTGACCTTCAAGCCCGATGCGTGGCCGGCGGCGCGCCGCAATGTGAACTTCCTGTTCGCGCGCGGCTACCATGGCGATCCTTATCCGTTCGACGGCCCGGGCCGGGTACTGGCGCACGCCTTCTATCCGGCCCCGCCGAACCCGGAACCGATTGCCGGCGACGTCCATTTCGATGACGACGAGAGCTGGAACCTGGGCGCGCGGGTGGACGTGTTCAGCATCGCGCTTCACGAGCTGGGCCACGCGCTCGGCCTGGGTCACTCCGATAACCCGAACGACGTGATGTACCCGTACTATCACCTGGTGACGGGACTAGCCGACGGGGATATCGCGGCCATCCGGACGCTGTACGCAGCCCGGGGAGACGACGAGCCTCCGGCCGAGCCGCTCACCTTGAGTATCGAGGAACCCGAGGACGCGCTCACCACCGAGGCCCCCACCATCGCCCTGTCGGGGACGGCTTCCGGCGGCGAGCCGCCGCTCAGGGTCACCTGGAGTAGCAGCCGCGGGCCGGCCGGCATGGCGTCCGGTAGTGAAGACTGGCTCATTCCGGCCGTTTTGTTGAGTCCCGGGGCCAACGTAATCACAGTAACCGTGACCGATTCGCGCCGGGTGAGCGTATCGCGTTCCGTGACGGTCACGCGCACCGAACCAGCAGTGAAGCCGCCGGAAAACCCACCGCCGCCGGACCCCGGCGACTCCCCGCCCGCGGACGACCCGGCCGATCCGCCAGGTGACCCTGGCGACCAGCCGCCACCGGCGGATCCGCCCCAACCGCCAGACGATCCGCCCGAGCCACCATCGAATCCGCCGGAGGCTCCGCAACCGCCCGGCACCCCGGACAACCCGTCCAACCCGGGCGATGATCCGCAACCCACGGAACCTTCCTCACCGCCAACCACGCCGCCGGACGAGCCGCCGGCTCCGCCGGAGGACCCTCAACCTCCCGCGCAGCCGCCCGCGGTCGACACGGTGCCGCCGTCACTGAAAATCTTTTATCCCGCGAGCACGAACGTGCTGACGAACCGGGAATCCATCGCGCTGCGGGGCACCGCCACCGACAACGTCGGCGTCACGGCGGTGAGGTGGTCCACCAATACCGGTCATGAGGGCGCCGCCTTCGGCCTCAGTTACTGGCGAACCGAATCAATTCCGCTTCTCATCGGAACGAATGTCATCACGGTCCACGCCTTTGATGAGGCGGGCAACGATGCCTGGCGCACCGTGATGGTCACGCGGCGGTAACTCCGGAATCAGGCGCCGGCGCGCCGGCGAAGCGCGGCGATCTCCGCGGCGAGCGCCCGCCGGTAAACCGCCATGTCGGCGCTCCAGGAGACGACGTTGAAGCCCAGCGAAAGCCACTGATCGGCCTGTTCCATGTTCCCCGGCTGGATCCCGCCCGCCTCACCGCCTGCGGCGTGATGGTCAGGACGACGTCGGCCCCGGTCAGCGCCCGGACGTCGATCTTGTCCTAGCCGGCGCCCCAGCGGGCCACGATCGCCAGGCGGCTGACTCCCTTCAGGCTTTCGGCGGTGATTCGCAGCGACAGCGCGAAGATCCCGTCGAAAGCGTCTCAAGCCTCGGGCGTGGCGATCTTACCCGGCTGGGGCGGCATCGGGGCATACTCCACGCCGGGCGTGGCGCCCAGTTCCCGGGCCACGACGCTTTCGAACTTTCCCCTGGCGTCCTCGTAGAAATCCGGCGTAATCCCGACTCGAAACATTGCCTGCATCCTCAAAGTCTCTTCGCCGAAGCGAGATAAATGGCATTCAACAGGAGCTTGAAGGTGCCAAACGTCTGCCCCCGGAACTGAGGCGGAAAGCCGAACAGAATCACCCGTCCTTTCCCATACCCGGCATCGAGGACAATGTGCTTGCCGAGCACTGCCTTTTCGCCCGACACCCACCCGCTGGCCAGCAGGTTCGCCTCGGCGTAGCGCGCCACGGACCGGATCTCGCGTTCGCCCTTGTTGTTCGCCGCCAGCAGCGTGATGTCGAACGCTGCTCCGCCGCGGCAGAACGCGATCGCCTCGCGCGGCATCCCGAAGGCAATGGGATTCGTCGTGTCGACGGTAATGTGAATCAACGATCCCGGGCAGTAGAACCGGCCGGCGGATGCGGCCTCCGAGCGCGCCACGTCCCGCACGGCGAGCGGGAACATTTCCACCGGGAGCTCCGTCGCCCGGCCCAAGGTGATGAGCGTACCGCCCTGGCGCACGAAGCGCTCGACCTGTTCCAGGCCGGTGATTTCGATGCCGCCAGTGTATTCCGGCCGTTGCTGCGCCTTGGCGTCCAGCTCCGGATCGCGCTTTCGCGTAGCCTCTCCGGCGCGGTAGCCGTGCATGATGGAAGGCAGACTTTGGGAAGCGAACAGAATCGCGTCGAAGCGCGCTCGGAGGTTGCCCTTGCGAAGCTCCGGGTTGTGGAGCAGGGTGTAGGGCACCTGGTAAGTGTCCAGCAGCCAGCGCGTCCAGCCGGTGTCGATATTGGCCGTCCACGGTTCGTAAAGCGCCAGCCGCGGCTTTCGCAACTCGTAGCGGGCGGCGGTGAACTCCCGGGGCGGCGCTTCTCCTTTCACCAGGATTTCGCCACCGGCGCCCCAGCGGACGGTCCGGCCGCGAGCGAGCAGTCTGGCAATCGTTTGGAAAGAGGCGTTTTCCCGATGATCGAGCGAACGAGGCGGCACAGGCACTTCCTCGACCTCCTCCAGCTCCGCCTGGAAAGGCTCATCCACGCGGTCCACCTGAACTCCCATGCTCATGCGCAGCGTCCAGCCGGCGACGTCGTAAGGGCGCTTTATCGCCCCGGCGGCCCGTAACTCGGGATACTTCTGCGGTTCCATCAGGTCGAGCAGGTACGGGCGGAACGGCTGCGCGGCCGGCAGGACATAACTGCCGGCCGGATAGATCTTGCCGGCGGCGCGGAACTCGGTCCGGGCGCGTTTCACCCGGACACCCGACCAGGCGAGCCGCCGCAACATTTCCAGGGCGCTCGAGCGGTCCCATTGATCCGCGGGAACCACGTAGGCGAACGGACTTCCTTTTTCGCCCGCCTCGATGGCGGCGCGGGCCAGCTCGTACGCCTTGCGAAGAAAGGTTTCCGGGCGGGAAGCCGCAAGGTCCAGGATGGCGAAGTCGGCGGTGAGCATGTAGTCGATCGCTTCGCGCACACCCCATCGCCCGCCGCGCCACGGGCGTGGATAGAAAACCGACGGCTCCCGCGCCGGCAAGCCGTTACGGAATCGCGTGGGGAGATCCTTCGGCTCGTAAACCCGCGGGGTGGCGTAGACGGCGGCCGCGGTCTCGGTCAGGATGCCGTGCATGTTGTGGAAGTCCGGCGCCGTTCGCAAGCCCCCGTTCCACCAGGCGTCGAAACCCTGGTAAGAGAGAACGCCGGGCTTGCCTTCCCGCGCGAAGCGCTCCTGGATCGCCGCTCCGATCAGGTTGATGCCTCCCACCACCGCCGCCGGAATGTTCGGATTGAGCGGTTCGGCGTATGGGGGCACGAAAATGCGCGCGGGCGAGCCGGTGTGCTGGTGCTGGTTGTAGACGATATGCGGAAACCACTCCCGGTAGAGCAAGCGCGCCACGTTGCGCGTCTCCTGGAGGTTGAGCATGAACCAGTCGCGGTTGTTGTCATGCCCGGCGTACTTCTGGTACAGCTTCGGCAACGGCGCCAGCTCGTAAGGCGTACCCACATTGCGCCGGTACCACCGCGCGACCGCGTCCAGCCCGTCCGGGTTGATCACGGGCACCTGCAGCAAGATTACGTTCTTCCGGATGCGCCGGATCTCGTCCGTCTCTCCGGTGACCATCCGGTAAGCCAATTCCGGGGCGTGCTGCGCCGGTGCAACTTCGGTGGCGTGCAGGCCGGAGTCGATCCACACTATCGCCTTCCCTTCCCTGGCCAGCCGGCGCGCCTCCTCCGGGCTGGCCAGACCCAGCGCCAGGCGGCGGTTAATCTCCCGGTACCGGTCCAGGTGCTTGAGATTCTCGGGCGCGGAGATGAAGGCCACGTACATGGGACGGCCGAAGGAGCTGCCGCCGAACTCGACCAGGCGGAGGCGGTCACTTGCCTTGTCGAGCCGCCGGAAGTAGCCACTGATTTGGGCGAAATCGGCCAGCTTGTAATCCTGACCCGGCTGGAAACCCAGGTATTCAGCGGGAGTGGTGACTCCGGCCCAGGTACAGACCGCAACCGCCAGGCTCACCAGGATTCGGCGAATCATAAGGGGAACATCATATCTCGAAATGTGCGAGCGGCGGGCGGGGGCTCGTTCCCGGGCGTCTCAGCCCACGCGCCGGTCAGGCGCCGGAATACAATAGGACTTATGCCTTCCCGTTCGGAAGAATATTACCGCATTCGGAAGCTGCCCCCGTACGTGTTTGCGGTGGTGAATGAAATGAAGGCCCGGCTGCGGGCACAGCAGTTGGACGTCGTGGATTTCGGCATGGGTAATCCCGACGGAGCCACACCGCCGGCCATTGTCGACAAACTCATCCAGGCGGCGCAGAACCCCCGGAACCACCGGTATTCCCTGTCCCGGGGCATTCCCAACCTGCGCCTGGAAATCACCAAACGCTACAAGAAGAGTTACGGCGTGGATCTGGACCCGGAAACCGAGGCCATCGTCACCATCGGCGCCAAGGACGCGCTGGCGCACCTGTTGTTCGCGGTCATCGGTCCCGGCGACGACGTCGTCTCGCCCAACCCGGCCTATCCGATCCACCAGTACGGCGTGATCATGGCCGAAGGCCACGCCTCCATGGTCGAAATGCCGGATCCGGACACGTTTCTGGACAACCTGGAGCATCTGTACAAGATCTCGCTGGCCCCGCCGCGGATGATCCTGATCTCGTTTCCACACAACCCGACCACCCAGTGCGTGGACCTCGGCTTTTTCCGGGAGGTCGTCCGGCTGGCCTCGCACCACGGTTCGATGGTGGTGCATGACTTCGCCTATGCTGACATCGCCTTTGACGGTTACACGCCGCCGAGCATGTTGCAGGTGGAGGGCGCCAAGGAGGTTGGCGTGGAGATTTTCTCGCTGTCGAAGAGCTATAACATGGCCGGCTGGCGGGTGGGCTTCTGTCTCGGCAACCCCCGGATGATCGCCGCCCTGGGGCGGATCAAGAGCTACCTGGATTACGGCATCTTTCAGCCGATCCAGATTGCTTCCATCATTGCGCTGCGGGATTGCGAGGAGGAAACAAGGAAGATCCGCGATGTCTACCGGAAGCGGCGGGACGTGCTGGTTTCCGGTTTGAACGCCGCGGGCTGGCCCGTCACCCCACCGAAAGGAACGATGTTCGTATGGGCGCCGATCCCGGAACGGTTCCGGGCCCTGGGATCATTGGAATTTGCCAAGCTGCTGCTCAAAGAAGCGCTGACCGCGGTCTCTCCGGGAATTGGGTTCGGCCCGATGGGCGAGGGTTACGTCCGTTTCGCGCTGATTGAAAACGAGCACCGCACCCGGCAGGCGATCCGCTCCATCAAGCAGTTGCTGAAGTAGCCCCCTGCGGTGGGGTCCCCGTGTCTGTGGCGCCTCTTCAGCGGGCATCGGCCCCCGGAAGCCTCATTGAGATGAGCCGGCGGCGCAATCACTGCTCGCAGCCGTGTAAGCTCTCCTGCCAGCTTCGCCGCATCTACTGGCCCTACAACAGACCACCCTGACTGGTGCCGCCGTCGCCTTCCCAAGCAGGCTTCAGCGGGCGGACGCAGTGGATTCCAACAAGCTCATGGCTGAGCTTCTTCGACGTTGATCTTCACTGGCTCCTCGATGAGCTTCGGCTCCTTCCCAGCAGTGAGAACCATCAGGCTAAAACGGCCGGGCTTGGCGTTGCCCGGGATCTTGAATTTAATACTTGTCTCGGCCTGCTCGATGATTTCAGTCTTGTAGTCCTTCTTTCCGTCGGTCAAGTACAGTTCCTTGACGGTCTTCCGATCCAGGTTCTGCCCTTCCACGGTCAGTACGTCACCGATCTTGCCCGTATCCGGAGTCACCGACACAAGGCGCGGGAAATCGGCCTGGGCATCAGCCAACATCGGGATGACGGTGGCGATCAACAGGAAAACCAGCAGCAGGGTAAGAGAGCTCCTCATCGGCAACCACCTCCCATGAAAATGCTATTCCGATTCCAGCTCAAATGCAAGTGTTACCGAAAGTTGGTCACTTTCTTGCTTCCGGGCGCGGGCTCGGCCCGGAAGGCGTCCGGACGGCCTGTTCGAGTGGAACGCCGATTGCTTCAAGTTTCGGCAGATGCATGGAATGCCTATGAAGACGAAGGGCACGTCGTTGTCCGGTGGGAAAAATTTACCGGCGACGGTAGGAAAAAATTGCCATCTCCGTACCACCGCATCCAGGCAAACTGCCCGTTTGCCGGTTGGGCTCCGCTGCATCGCCAGTTCCTCTCTCTCCCGCAGCCGCAAGCTCGGCGCCCGCCCGGTTCTCCTGGCGGGCGATTTACGAGGGTCTCTCTCCTCCGTGGCCCTCGGACCAGGGGAGTGCGCGGCGGTGAAAGCCGCCGCGCTTCCTCTCCCAGGTTAGATCCGGGCTCCTCCTTGCTCGGGTCTCAACCCTAACCTCCCTATTGGAGTGGGGAGAATCGTCCGGGGACCTCCAATACCATCGTCCGGGAGATTTCAAGAGCAATAAAGCCACCGCGGCGGTCAGTGCCCAGCCAGTGAAGCATAAGACCGCTCATCTCGTGTCGCTTGCAGCAGCTCATCGAAGATCGCGTTTGCGAAATCCCGGGTTCCACTCCAAGTCAATGAGTGTATACTGCTGGTGCCGGGATGGAAGTCCGGGGTACGACCAGACGAAGGAGTACGGCAATGAACAGCAGCAGTGGTGGACGGGGCTTCAGCCGCCGCGGCTTTCTGACGTTATCCGGCGGGGGCGCAGTCCTCAGCGTGGCCAGCCAGAAGATGCCCGCGGGCGCGGCCGGAGACCTGACAGCCCGGGACAAGTGGGGCGGCTGTCCGGCCATCCGGTTCGAGGCAACAGGTTTTTTCCGGTTGGAGAAGACCGACCGGTGGTGGCTGGTGTCTCCCGATGGCAATGCGTTCCTATCCTATGGCCTCAATCATGTCGGGCCGCGCGTGATGACAACCTCTTACAACAAACAGTTCTGGGCCAAGAAGTTCGGGGTGGACCCGAACGCCGGCCTCGAAGTTTTCCGGCCCGGTTTCGAGGCCAAGGTTCAGAGTGACCTGAAGTACCTGGGCATGAACAGCGTGGGTTGCCATTCCTCCACCGGCTGGTTTTCCCACAGTTTCGTGCCATATGTGTACACGGTCCGGGCGGTGAACATCTGCCACTACATGTCGCCCACCGGCACCCGGAACGTCGGCAACCGGGAGGAAGATTTCCTGGACGTCTTCGCGGACGACTTCGTACAGCACTGTGAGCGGATCGCCCGGCGAGAGGTGGCGCCCCGGAAGGATGATCCGTACCTTCTGGGCTACTCGATGACAGACTGCCCCGTTCTGACCGAGTGGGAGGCGCTGCCCCGCGACAACAATATCTTCGGCGCCCGGCGCCCGGGTACGCCGACCTGGCCGAAGGTGCTACGCAATCTCGGGCAGAACAACCCGGGAAAGCGCGTCTATGTGGAGACCATGCGCCGGCTCTACCACAACGACATCAAGGCCTTCAACAACACTTACAACACCGCCTTCCAATCGTTTGACGACTTGCTGCGCGCCGTGCGCTGGAGGCTGGTGGCCGATCCTGGTAACAGCCGGGAAGCGCGGGACAACCGCGAGTTTCTGGTCAAGATCGTGGACCGGTGCTTCGAAGTGGAGGTCGCGGCCATCCGGAGATACGATTCCAACCACCTGATCTTTGGCGACAAGTTCAACGGCAACACGGACGTGCCCGACGAGATCGTGGCGCTTCACGGCAAGCATTTCGACCTGATGTTCTTCCAGTACTACGCCAACTGGTATGACATCAAGCGGTTGCTGGACCGTTTCCAACGAATCACCGGCAAGGCGGCCTTCCATGGCGACAGCAGCTATTCGGTGCCGAAAAAGGAGATGCCGAATCCGTACGGTCCGCACTGCGTGAACCAACAGGTCCGGGCGGAGCGTTTCCGGGAGTCGTTCCAGGGCGCCTTTGCCCGGAAGGACTTCGTCGGCTGGAACTGGTGCGGGTGGCTGGAATACTGGGCGGCCTTGCGGCCCGACAAGCAGCATTCCGGGGTTCAGGATGCATTCGGGGTGTGGGACCAACCGCTCGCCGACGAGATGAAGAAGTTCTCGCGGCGGCTGTACCAAGTGGCGGTGGCCGGCTAGCGCCGCCTCTATCCGGCGCCAGGCCGCGGCTCAGCGGGACGATCTCTCCAGATCCTGAGCCAGCAGGTCCGCCCGCCGCATCAGACTACCCGCCGTGACCAGGTCCGTCTTGCGGATCTCGATAGTCTGCCGGACGAAGCTCCGAATCCGGTCGAGCGTTGCCATCTGTTCCTCGGTAAGGGGTCGCTGGGACAGGGTTTCCATTACCTGGCGAACCTCCGCCAGCCGCTCATCGATCTCCTGATTGTAAGCCCGTTCTTCCTCCGGGCTGAGCAATTGCGTCAAACGCGGCACTACGACAGGACCGGAAGACGCCTCCTCAGGCACTCTCCTCTCGGCTTCTGGTGCGGTGGGCTCCGGCGTCTTGCGGGGAGGCTTCTGACGCGGCGCCGGTGAGGGCTCCCTGGCTCGCTTGGGAAGCGGCGGCACCGGAGGAGGCGCCAATTGCCCGGGCGGGGCCGGAGCCGCGGGGATTTCCGGAGGCGGCGGGAGCTGCGGCGCGGGTTTCTCTGTCTTGGACGCCTGAGGCGTCCGCTGACGCCCGGACTCGGAGGGCGGCGGAGCGGGAGCCACAACCGCCGGGACCTTCGGCCGTCGGGAACGGTGAAATGGGTTGCAGGCCAGCGTAGCGGCCGCCAGCAAGAGCGCCAATCTGATTCGGCGGCTCCTCATCAGTCTCCCAGGGCTTCATGCCGCCGCACTGCTACCGGTTGACCGGAAGAGATCTCGCTGGCTTCCGCCACCGTGGATGCCTCCACTGCCGGGAAGCGAATCCGGAAGACGGTCCCTTTTCCGACCTCGCTAGTGAAATCGATGGCGCCGTCGTGCAGGTGCACCACGCGGAAGGTCATCGCCAGCCCGATGCCGGAGCCTCCCTGCTTGGTGGTGAAGTAGAGATTGAAAATCTTCTCCCGGACCGGCTCGGGAATCCCGGGGCCTTGGTCGGCGACGGTGAGTTGATAGTCGCCGCCGAGCTGGCTCAGGCCCATGCGAAGCACGCCGCCATCCTCCATCGCCTCAATGCCATTCATCACCACGTTTAGGATAGCCTGTTTGAGAAGGTCCCGGTCCCCCCGGATCAGAGCTCTTGGCACCCGGGGTTCATACTTCATCTGGACCGCCGTCCGCGCGGCGGCGGGTCCAACCAGCTCGGAGACCTCCCGGAGCAGTCCGGCAAGGTCCACGGCTGTCATCTTCAATTCGACCGGCCTGGTGAAGTCGAGAAACGTCTTTACCACGCGATCCAGCCGGGCGATTTCCCGCTCGATCACCTTCATCTCGGGGCCAAATTCAGAAGGCTCACCAAGCCTGGCCTTGAGGATCTCCAGGTGAAGAGCGATGGCGTTCAGCGGGTTCTTGATTTCATGCGCCACCCCGCCGGTCAGCCGGTTGATGGCGGCCAGGCGGGTAGAGATGTCGAGCTGACTGCGAAGCTGGCGGCGCGACTCGATGTCCCGCAACGTGACCAGTGTCCCCAACTGGTGCAGGCCGGGCAGAGTTTCCAACAGCTCCACGCTCACCAGCAACCGGGTAGGCGGTTCTCCGTCACGTTCCAGCAGCATCGGCTGGTCACGAAACGGGCGTTTCTGGCGCAGCGCCTCACCGATGGCCGCGCCGAGCCGGGTGTGAGGCGGAAAAATCTCCTCGATCCGGCGGCCGATCATGGCCGAGCGGCTTCGCCCCAGAAGCCTCACGACAGGCTCTCCGGCCAGCACCAGCCGGCGGTCGGGATCGAACATCATCACCGCCGCCTCGATGCTGCGGAGTAAATGGTCGATGTTACCCCGTAATTGCAGGGCGTCGCGGAACTGTTCGCTCAGCACATTCAACTTCGAGCTGACGGCGGCAATCTCGGGCGATTCCCGGGCCGGGGACGCACTGGCGCCGGAAAAGTCACCCGACGCGATCAGGTCGATGCGTTTGCCCAGCCGGTCCAGTGCCCGGAGCACCATATTGGAAAACAGCACCGCCAGCAGGATCGCCGCCAGCAGGGAAAGCGCGGAAGTCGCGGTAAGGTTCCTGATCTGGGGCATCAGGGCGTCGCGCAGCAGGACGGAGGAAACCAGCACCCGAATCGTGAAGATCGGCCGCTCGATTCCGGGCACCCCGAGCGGGATGACG
>CAZXVW010000034.1:0-7364 GCA_964644025.1 uncultured Solibacteraceae bacterium
TGCTGGACGTGCGGTACGGATTCACCTGGTTCTCTGAAGTGCAGGATTTTGACAATAAAGGTTGGGACCTTCATGAATTCGGGTTTCCGGAGAGCCTGATCAGCCAGCTTAACCCGGAGGGAATTTCATTCCCGACGATCAATACTGACCATTATCTGACGCTCGGCAACGATGGCGGCTATACCCGTACCTATTACACCCACACCTTGTCGAACGTCGTTACCTGGATCAAGGGCAACCATAGCGCCAAGTTCGGCGCGGACCTGCGCCTGTATTTCGAAAACAATAAGACCTTCGGCGACGTCTCGCCGCAATTGAATTTTTCGCCGACTTACACACGCGGGCCCCTGGATAATTCACCGACCGCGCCCGTGGGACAGGACCTGGCGAGCCTGCTGTTCGGCATCCCCACCGGGGGCCACGTCAACCTCAATGATTCCCGTGCTGAGGCAACGCATTTTTACGGCTTTTACGTGCAGGACGACTGGCGCGTGACCAGGAAACTGACGCTGAATCTTGGCCTGCGGTGGGAGTACGAGAGTCCGATCACCGAGCGTTTTAACCGGGGCGCGCGGGATTTTGACTTTACGACTCCGAACCCGATCCAGCCGGAGGCCCAGGCCAATTATGCCAAGGCGCCGATTCCCGAGGTTCCTGTCTCCGAGTTCAAGACGCTCGGCGGCGTCACCTTCCTCGGTGTGGGCGGCAACCCTCGAACCCTTCGTGACCCTTATTACGGGGCCTGGATGCCACGCATCGGGCTGGCTTACCAAATGACGCCGCGGACGGTGCTTCGCATGGGTTACGGCATCTTCTTCGGCATGCTCGGATCTGAGTTCAACCAGGTTTCCCAGCCGGGATTCAGCAGGAGCACCAGCGTGGTGGCGAGCACCGACAACGGAATAACCTACGTCGGCTCGGTTTCCAATCCGCTGCCGTTCGGGCTCGAGCATCCGCTGGGACCCGCCGGCGGCCTGAAGACCAACCTGGGGCGCGGGCCCGGCTTCGATTCGTCCGACGGCCGGCGTCCTTACACCCAGCGCTGGAGCGGGACGATTCAGTTCCAGCCGTTCTCCCGCACCGTGCTCGAAGTTGGTTACATCGGCAGCAAGTCGGTACGCCAGCGCGTTGGCACGGCATTTAACCCGGTGCCGCGTCAATACCTGAGCACTTCCCCGGTCCGCGACCAGGAAACCATTGATTTCTTGAGCGCCAAGGTACTGAATCCATTCCGGGGCATTGACGGTTTTGAGGGCTCCTCGCTGGCGACGTCCAAAAAGACCAACCGCTCGCAACTGTTGCGGCCCTTCCCGCATTTCACCGGCCTTTCAACCAGCTTGCCCGCCGGATCTTCCTGGTACAACGCGCTGACGGTGCGTTTCGAACGGCGGCTGACCAACGGCCTGCAGTTCCGGGCCGCCTACACCTGGTCGAAAACGCTGCGGGCGACCTCCTACCTGAACGATACCGACAGCATTCCCGAACACGTCGTCGCCAGCCTGGACCGGCCGCACCGGATCGTCATCAGCGCGGTTTATCACCTGCCGTTCGGCAGTGGAAAGGCGATCCTGGGCAACGCCCACGGCTTGCTGAATCATCTGATCGGCGGCTGGCAAGTGCAGGGGATTTACCAGGGTCAGAGCGGCGCTCCGCTGAGCTGGGGCAATGTCCTGTTCACCGGAGACAAGTTCACCGATATCAAACTCCCCAGCTCCGAGCGCAGTTTGCATCGCTGGTTCAACACGGACGTGTTCGAACGAGGCTCGAAACTGCAACTCGCCAGCAACATCCGGACCTTCCCCTCGCGCATTTCCGCCGTGCGGGATGACGGCATCAACGTGCTGGACTTCAGCTTGTTTAAGAACATCACTGTCCGGGAAGGCATGACAGTGCAAATTCGCGGCGAGGCTGAGAATATCGCCAACCACCCGTGCTTTGATCCTCCCAACCGGACCCCGAAGAGCAGCAACTTCGGCCGGGTCACCGGGACTCAGGAAGACGGTGGCGCCCGGCGCGTCTTCGTCGGCGTGAAGTTCATCTTCTGAGCGGGAAGAACTTTCAACTGCTCTGCTGATTCCGCGGCGGTGCGGGAAACCGATAGGCCCGCATCGCCGCGGAGTTTCAAGCTTCACTGGCCCGGCTTCAGTCGAATCCATTCGTGTCAGCAGCCGCCGGGGTCCGCTTGAGCCCTCGTCCTGAACAGACACACTTGATTCTTGAGCAACGGGGGTGCATAATTAATCAAACGGCGCCGCGGAAGGCCGCGGTGCATGAGTAGTGCATGTTTACCGCTGATTGCGGAACAGGGGTGAAAGGCTTGAGTGGCGAACCACTCACAGAGCTTCCAGACAGTCATGAAAGGATCCAATGAAAACACCAAACAGCACGCTATGGATTAGCATTCTCGTCTTATGCCTGGCTGGGCTGCCGGCCCTGGCCCAGGTGGAGACAGGCCGGATTGCGGGTACTGTAACGGATGCCACAGGCGCAGTGGTTCCCGGCGTCGAGGTCATTGTTACTCACGTTCAAACCAACCGGCAGTTCACAACCACGACCAACGCGCAAGGCTGGTACGAAGCGCCGGCGCTTCCAATCGGAGATTACGAGGTGGCCGTCGAGGCCCCCGGGTTCAAACGGACCGTTCGCAGCGGGATTACGCTGGAGGTCCGCCAGACCGCAGTAGTGGACCTCACGCTCGAGGTCGGACAGGTCACCGAGAGCATTGAAGTCGTTTCCGACGCGCCTCTGCTGGCCACCACGGAGGCGGCCCAAGGGGAAGTGATCAGCAACAAGCAGATCGTTGACTTCCCGCTCAACGGCCGCAGCTATATTAAGCTCGCTCTCCTTTCCACCGGGGCGATGATGACGAATACGGGCCGGAGAGACTCTTTCAGTGCCTCCGGCATGCGTCCCAGTCAGAACAACATCATGCTGGACGGCATTGACAACAACAACTTGCAGAGCGCCACCCACGCCCGCCGCTCCGATGCCACCTCCATCTCGATCGACGCCGTGCAGGAATTCAAGGTGGAGACGAACAGCTTCACAGCCGAGTACGGCAAGTCGGCCGGCGGCGTGGTTAACGTCGTCATGAAGTCCGGCACCAACGAGATTCATGGAACCGTCTTCGGGTTTTTGCGCAACGAAGTGTTCGATGCCAAGAACTTCTTCGACGATCCCGACGAACCGCGGCCACCGTACAAGCGGAGCCAATTCGGTTTCTCGGCGGGCGGGCCCATCATCAAGAACAAGACCTTCATTTTTGGCGACTATGAAGGAACCCGGGTCCGGGAATCGCGCACGGTGAATAACACCATTCCGACCCTGAAGATGCGCCAGGGGGATTTCACGGAAATCTCGAATACGATTTATGATCCGGAGACGCTTCACCAGGTTGACGGCAAGTATGTTCGGGATCCATACCCCGGTAACATCATTCCGGCGAGCCAGTTCGATCCGGTCGCCGCCATCGCCAAGGACTGGTATCCCGATCCGAAAAACAACAACCTGACCCAGAACTACCTGTACAACCCTCCCCGCGAAGAAGACCGGAACCGGGGAGACGTTCGCGTCGACCACGTCTTTGGCAGTAATGACAACATCTTTTTCCGCTACAGCCATGACGTGAGGGACATTCCGGCTTCTCCTAACCTCCCGGTGCCCGCGATCGGCGGCAGTGGGGGAACCGGGGGAAGCTTCAAGCACAAGGGACAGAACATGGGTCTGGCCTGGAATCACATCTTCACGCCGACCACGCTCACTTCGACGCGCATCGGCTGGAACAACACGGATACCAAGCTGAAACCGTTGCTCGACTACAACGCCAACGCTCAGCTCGGCCTGACCGGCGTGGACGTGAGTCAGCCCGGCTCGGCGCTGTTCAACATTTCCGGGGTCACCAACCTCGGCATCGGGTCGAACATGCCCAACGACTCGACCGCGCAGACCCGCCAGCTCAAGAATGACACCACCTTCATCCGGGGCCGTCATACCATCAAGGCCGGCGCCGATCTGATGTGGCTGCAGAACTACTTGATGAATCCGAAGGAGCGGCTCGGCCTGTTCTATTTCAACGGGAACTACACCCGGAATCCGAAGGACAACAAGGGCGGCGATCCGTTCGCTCATTTTCTGACGGGAATTCCGCACCAGACGCGCGTCTCGCGCGGCGTGTACATGGCGCTGCGCGGGCAGTTCCACCAGTTCTACGTCCAGGATGAGTGGAAGGCAACGAACAAGTTGACCATCAATATCGGCCTTCGGTACCAGGTGTTCCTGCCCTGGGTCGAGAAATCCAGAGACGGCTGGGTCAACTTCGACATTGAAGAGAACCCGGCCAATCCTCCTCTCGTATTGGCCAAGCCGGGCGGCAGCCGCTATGAACGGTCCCATGTTCACACCGACTGGCGCAATTTTGGCCCACGGTTCAGCATTGCCTACCAGGTCCGCCCCGGCACCGTCATCCGCACTGGCTACGGGATCTTCCACGGCACCTGGGATCCGCCCGGGGGAGGCAAGCTGTTGCAGAGCAACCCGCCATTCGAGGTGCGGAGGTGGTCCACGACCGACAGCGTCCATCCGGACATCCGGCTCAGCACCGGTATCCCCAACTCCCCGGTAGGTGAAAACTTTGATCCGCGCGCGGCCACGAACATGTCGGTGACCAACTACCAGCGGGACCGCCCCTGGCCGTACTCCCAGCAGTGGACCTTCAACATCCAGCAGACGCTGGCGAAGGACTGGGTGGTGGAGGTGGGCTACTTCGCTTCGAAGACGACCCATGCCGTCCGCAAGTACGACATGAACTTCTCACCGCCCGGTCCGGGCAACATCAACAAGAAGCGCCGCTGGAAGTCCATCATCTGGCCCGGCAGCGACATCGTGATCTCCCCGCTGGGCCAGGTCTTCCGCCACCAGTTTGATGGCGACGCCAATTTCCACTCCGCCCAGCTTAAGGTCAAGAAACGGCTCTCCGGCGGATTGAACGTGCTTGGCTCCTACGTCTTCTCCAAAAACATCGACGACTTCTGCTCCGAGGGCGGCGGCGGCACCACCAGTGGCTGTGGTGAACCGCAGGACTCAAATAACTTCCGTGCGCACAAGGCGCTGAGTTGCCTGCACATCAAGCACCAGTTTGTCGGCAGCGTCATTTATGATCTGCCGTTCGGCCGGGGACGGAGCTTCGGCTCCGGCTGGAGCGGAATCACCGACGGGATCTTCGGCGGCTGGACTGTGGCCAGCATCATTACGCTGCACAGCGGCCAGCCGTTCAGCCCCACCGTCCGCGGCAACCCGGCCAACACCAACACCACGAACCGGCCCAACGTGCTGGGCAATCCAAATCTTCCCGCCGAGCAGCGGACACTCGACCGCTGGTTCAACACCGATATGCTGGTGCCGAACGAGAAATACCAGTTCGGCAACGCGGGACGCAACATCCTGTTCTCGCCGGATTACAGAAACTGGGATTTCGCGGTTTACAAACGGTTCCGGTTCACCGAGTCCAAGTTCCTGCAGTTCCGTTTTGAGGCTTTCAACTTCACCAATACGCCTCATTTCGGGACGCCAAACGGCGAAGTCGGCAACAAGAACTTCGGCAAGATCACCAGTGCAGGCGGGCCGCGGAACATCCAGTTCGGCTTGAAGTTCATCTTCTAAGCTGCGATCATAACCAGTGGTATCGTCCCGGTCTTCAGCCCGAGGGCCGGGACCTTTCTCTGAAAGGATTGTTATCGCCGTGAAACCTTCCCTTGTTTGTTCAGCACTTGCTGGCGCAACCCTGCTTCTGGCCGGGTGCGCTAACTCTGCGGCCGATAAGCCCGGCCCCGGGCAGAAGGCCAACATCATCATGATCATGGCCGACGACATCGGCTATGAGTGCTTCGGCTCTTACGGCAGCACGCAATACCACACGCCCAACCTGGACCGCATGGCCGCCGGCGGCATCCGTTTCAACCACGCCTATTCTCAACCGCTTTGCACGCCGAGCCGGGTGAAGCTCATGACCGGACTGTCGAATGTCCGCAACTACTCGGCCTTCTCCATCCTGAACCGCGACCAGCGAACCTTCGGCCACATGCTCAAGGCGGCAGGCTACCGGACCATGGTCGCCGGCAAATGGCAACTGTTCGGCGCCGAAAACTACAGCGAACGCTTCCGGGGCAAGGGAACCTTGCCGAAGGACGCCGGATTCGACCGCTACTGTCTCTGGCAGGTGGATAAGCTCGGCTCCCGGTACTGGAAGCCGCTGCTTAACATTGACGGCGAGAACCGGCAGTTTCCCGAGGACCAGTACGGTCCTGACATCGTCTCGGACTACGTTTGCAATTTCATCGAGGAGAACCGCGACCGGCCGTTCTTCGCCTACTATCCCATGATCCTGGTCCACAATCCGTTCCTGCCGACACCCGACAGCGCCGACCGCAACAGCAAGGACCAGCAGCGCAACTTCGAGGACATGGTCGCCTACATGGACAAGCTGGTTGGGCGCGTTGTCGCAAAGACCGAAGAACTGGGCATCGCCGACCGCACGCTGATCCTGTTTACCGGCGATAACGGTACGAACCGGAAGATCAAGTCCAGGCTTGGCGACCGCATCATTCCGGGCGGGAAGGGCCTGACGATCGACTACGGCACTCATGTTCCGCTGATCGGCTATTGGCCCGGCGTGATCCCGGCTGGGCAAGTTTCTGACGAGCTGATCGATTTCACCGACTTCCTGCCGACGTTCCTCGAGCTGGCCCAGGCGCCGCTGCCGGCGCAACACGACGGCCGCAGTTTCCTGCCTTTCTTGAAAGGTGAGCGTGGCCAGCGTCGCGAATGGCTGTTCACCTATTACAATCCCCGGCCGGAGCGAACGGACCCCAACTGGATGGGCCGTGAAACCCGGTATACGCGGGACCAGACCTGGAAACTTTACGGCGACGGCCGGTTCTTCAACACGCGGGAGGATGTGTTCGAGAAGAATCCGCTCACCGACCTGGAGCCGGGCTCGGAAGCGGCCAAGGCGAGGAAGAAGCTGGCCGCCGCGATGAAAACGATGCCGGCCAAGGGCCAGACGCTGCTGAAGTTCGCTCCGTAATGTACGGGCCGGACTACGCCTCCGGGACTGTCCCTTTCCGAATCAAAACGCCACCGACCACGGACCGAGCACCAGGGACCAGGGACCAAGGACCAGGGCCCTCCCGTGGACCGGCCTCCCCGTCCGCGCGGGAGCCTCACTCGCGCCAACCTTGCCGGATCGGGAGGCCGGCGCTCTTCTCAGTTCTGCTGGCTCAAGCGGCGGAAATACTCCGCGACCGCCTCCGCGTAGCCCGGCGGCGGCTGGCGCGACAGACCGCTCCGCACCGGCCCGCCGTCTTCCG
>CAZXVW010000034.1:7464-27478 GCA_964644025.1 uncultured Solibacteraceae bacterium
TAGCCCGGCGGCGGCTGGCGCGACAGACCGCTCCGCACCGGCCCGCCGTCTTCCGTTTCCAGCTCTCTCCGAAGCCGCAACTCCACCTGTTCCAGGCCGGGCAGCACCTGGGTGCGAAGCTGCTCGACCAGCTCCGGGTTGCCGGGGAACCGGCTGGGGTCCAGGCGCTGCATCTCGCGGATCAGCTCGGCAATATCAGCCGCCATTTCCGGATCGGCGCCGATGGAGCGCCGCAGCCGCTCGAGATCCCGCAGCCCTTCCCGATAGAGGCGTTCCATGGCGGCGGCGTCCGGCGCCGGAGGAACCAGGCCGGTTCGGGGCAGCCGTCGCTGGCCGGTGTTCATTGCCGAGTACGTTCGCCGGTATCCGCCACCGGCGGGCATGGCCGAACGCTGGCCTGCAGCCGCGCGGGCGCCGTTCCGCGCCCCGCCGGCGCCGGTTTGCTGGCGCGCTCCCGTCGAAGCCTGTGAGCCCGGTTGCCCTGGTTGCCCCTGGCCCTGCGGCCGTGTGCCGCGCGTCAGACGCTCGACCTGTTCGCGCAGCCGCTCGACCCTGGCGAGCGCCTCCGCGAGGCTCTCCTGCTGGCGTGAAGATTGCCCGAGCGCCCGCTCGGCCTCCCGCACCTGGTCGGCCAGCCGGTTCAGCCCTTGTGTCACTGGGGCCTCGCGCAGCCACACGTAAGCGCCCAACCCCCGCCGGATCCATTCGGCCAGGTACTTCATCCGCAGGGTCAGCTCCCGCTGCTGCATTTCCCCGAGCGCCTCGCGCAGCTTAGCCGAGGCCGGCCGTTCGCCGGCCGCGAGTTCGCGCACGGCCTTCTGCATGTCCTTCTCCAGGCGCTGGAGTTCTTCGGCCATTTGCTGCTTTTCCTCCGCCAGCCGGTTCACTTCCTGCGGGTCAGCAGGCTCCGGCTCTCCCTGACCCCGCGCTCCGGCGACAGCGGGGTGGTTCCGGTAAAGTTCACGAAGCTGTTCGGTGAACTCGCGCTGTTCGGCGGCCAGTCTTTCGGCGCGCCGGCTCAGATCAGAAAGCTGCTGGCCGGTTTCCTCCCGCCTGAGGCGGCCCAGCAGCTCGCTGGCCTCGCGCAGGCGTTCGGCCGCCCGGCGCGCGTCGGCCTGGCTGAGCCGGCCATCCCGGTTACGCGCGGCGGAACGCCGCATGTCCTCGGTGGCGCGGCGGAGGCGTTCCAGCGCTTGTTCGAGCCGGGCGCCGCCATACTGTTGTCCCGCCGCGCCGCCGCGCTGGCGGCTGCTTTGCCCACGCTGGAGGCGGCTGGCCGATTGCCGCGACGAGTTCGCCCGCGTCAATTCCTCCAGCCGCCGCTGCAAGCGTTCGGCCTCGCGGCGCAGCAGTTCCTGTTGCCATCGCTGCTCGAAGGACTGGCGGGAGGCCTCCTGGCGCCGGGCCAGTTCCTGCTGCCGCCGGGCCAGCTCGGCGAGCTTTTCGAGAGCCTCGTCGACCTGGCGGGAGCGTTGCTCGCCCGACGCCATCTGTTGCCCTGTCTCGTATTGATTCTTTTCCGTGTCCAGCTCCAGGTCAAACAGGTTTTCCAGGTCACGGCCCAGGTTGCCGCCGCCACTGCCTCCCCCGCGGCTGCCGCGGGCCACCTGGATGCGCCGGAAAACCGACTCGGCGCGCAGCAGGTGCTGTAACGCCTTTTGTTCGGGCGCCAGCGCCTCGCGCCACCGCAGGCGGCTCAGCTTCCCGGCGGCTTCCTCCATCGCCTCCGCCGCCGCTTCCATGTTCCGGGAGAAGCTTTCGAGCTCTTCATTGGCGGAGGCAAGCTGGCGGGCTCGCATCCGCTCGGCCAGTGACCGCGCCTGGTCCTTGAGCTTGGACTGCACTTCGGAGAGGAAGCGCCCGTCCTCGGCCGCCTTCTGCTGGTCACGCCCGCGGTCTCTGAGGACATTCCAGGTCGCCGCGATGATTTCCTTCTGCCGGGGGGAGATCCGGTTCCGGTCCTGGTTTCCCCCGGCGCCCATGCTGGCGGAACGCTGCGACTGCGAGTATTCCCGCTCAAACGGCTGCGCCTCGATGAAGAACATGTCCGTCCGGGACGTGCTCCGGGCGTCGCGCGCCACCGCATACAGACTGACCAGATCGCCCGGCGCCAGCTCCGCTTCTTCCAGGTACAACACGGTCTGGTTGTCGGCCTCGGTCGCGCCTGCGCGGGGCAACAGCTTGACGGTTTTCTCCGGGCCCGCGTTCACCGAATAGCGGAGACTCATCTCCCGGAGGCCGAAGTCATCGGCGGCCTCCACCTCAACGGTGACTTCTTCGATTGGGCTGGCCCGGTAGTCGCGGCCGGGCCGGCGAATGCGGACCACCGGCGGCGTCTCCTTTTGCGCCTCGATGAAATAGTCGCCGGTGAGCCGGATCACCGCATCCGGCTGGGCCACGGCGACGTGGTAAAGACCGTCCTTTTCGATACGCAGCGTGCCGCGGGCCCGGTTGCTGGTCTCGCGCCTCAGTTCGATCATCGTGCCGTCATCGAGAACCAGCCGGCCGTTGTCCAGCGTCTTATCGGTCAGGATCTCGAGCTCGGCTTCGGTGCCTTCCACGGCCCGCAGGTCACCCCCGTCGTCTTCCACGGCATCCTCTTTGCCGAGCCAGGCCGGGAAGTGGTACCTCACCTGGATGCGCTGCACCTTCGGGAGGTCAATCACCGTCAGCCGGTAACGCTGGCTGCGCACGGCGCCGGCCTGCACATAATAGTCAACCGACTCCGGGACGGCGGCGAACAGGAACTCGTAGCCGGAAGCGCCCGGCTCCGGCTCCATGAGCACCTCCTCCCACTTCGAGGCGCTCTCGTAGCGGGCGAACAGGCGCACCTTGCCGGCCTGAAAGCCGACCAGTTGCGCGGTGACGAGCTGGTCTCCTCCCCGGCGGACGCGCTGGTTACCCGGCTGCACGCGGATGTCGTAAAACGGTCTGTTTTCACCCGGCGGCGTCCCGGCCCACAACAGCGAACTCCCGTAGCCGATGAAGCCCGGCCCGGCGACGGTCAGCCAGAGCAGCGCGGCCAGGGTTGCAGCCGCGGCCCCGGCAAAGCCCAGGATGCGGCCGGCGGTGATCACGTGACGCGGTTCGGCATATCGCGCCGTCTCCAGGGCGTCGTCCGCGAGCAGTTCCAGAAACGGCTCCGTTCCCTCCGGTCTCCGGGCTTCGGTTAAGGTGAGGAGGCGCTGCTCAAATTCCGGAAACGCTTGCTCGGCCCGGCAGGCAGCCCGGCGCCGGTTCACGCCTACCAGCGGCAGCAGGAAGCCGAAGCCCAGGGCAAAGGCAACCGCCAGAAACAGCACCACGCGAGCCACCGCGACGCTGGCCGGGGAAAACGCAAAAGCGTTGGTAACCAGCACCAGGATAAAGGTTGCCGCCAGAGCCGTTGTCCCCAAGGCCGCTACCCCAGTGGTCACCGTCGTTATCCGCAGCCGCCGCTCGAGCTGCTGGAGGTAGGCATTCAATTGACCCAAGGCACTCATGCAGTCCCCCTCTCCACGGTAAGGTATTTCGCGGCCAGCAGGGACTCACCCACCGCCACCGCGAGCGCCGCCAGGAGCACGTACCACCACAGACTCCACGGCTGCTTCCTCGTTTCGGCTTCGGCGCCCTCCGGAACGGGTCCCTCTCCCGTATTCTGCCAGAGCGCCAGCCTCTCGGGGGAAACGATCGCCAGATCCGCTTCCCGCCGGTCGGCATTGACGGCGACCATTTCCCCGCGGTCCCCGCCCCGGTGCACCTCGTAGAAACCCTCCCGGGCCAAGCGGTACGTTGTCGCCTCGGCTGCCTCTTCCAGCGACAATGCCCGGTTTCCATCCGGATCCCGAATTTCGACGCCGCGCGCCGGTCCCGATCCGGTCCGCAGGTCGAGGAACGAGTCCACCATGCGAACCGCCGTATGCTGCTCGACCCCACCGAGGTACAAGAGAGCCTCATCGACGAAAGCGACGAAGGAAGGATACAACGGAAAATCATTGGCGATGTTGTCGAACGTCGAAGTGAACAGCAACACCCGGCCCTCGCCGAGCCGCCACTCCACCAGCAGGGGCGTCCCGTCCCCCAGACGGGCCAGTACGCGGGCCCCACCCGGTTCAACGCGCACCGCCTGGTAGAACTTCACGCCTTCCCAGCGTCCGGCGTTTTTCACCGCCGGGTGCGCCGGGTCAGCGTAACCCACGGTTTGAAAACGCTGGCCGGAACGGGAAGAGTAACTCGACTCGAGCACCGGCGCCCCAATCACCGGGATGCGCGCCAGCCGCGCCGTGGCCGGCCCGGCCGCCACCAGCACGGAGCCGCCGGTCCTGACATACTGCTGCAAACGGCGGGCGAAGGCTTCCGGCAACCCTCCCGTATCGGAAAGCACAACTACCGCATAGCGGGCCGGGTCCATATCGCCGGTCGCGCCAGCCGTGACGGAACGCAGCCGAAACGCGCCGGCCGGCGATGCCTCCACCGCGGCGCGGAAGTAAAGCAGATCGCGCGCCGCGCCGTCGCGCTCAACAAAGAGCACCTGCTCGGGATCGCCCCGCTCGACAGCGAACCGGAACCGGTCATCGGCAGCCAGGCTGTCGGCCGAATCAATCCGGACCTCGCAGCGGTTGAAGCCATACGGAACCCCCAGCGACAGGAACTCGACCGTCGCCCGCCCGCCGGCCGGCACCGCGACAGTGCGGGTCTCAAGCACGCGGCCGTTCGCCACCAGCGACACGGTTCGCCGGGCGGCCCCGGTGCCGTAACCGGCGATGGTCGCCTGCACCCGCACCCTGGATGGATCAAACAAACTGGCCGGGGCGGTCACGCTTTCCACCGCGAAATTCGGAACCGCAGCCTGGGCTGCCGGATGCAGCTCCAGGCGGACGCCGGCAGCGAGTTGAAGGTCGGCGAAGGTGTCGGGCATCGATGTCCGCTGCATGTCGGAAAACAGATGCACCTCGAGCGGGACGCTTGAGGTTTCGGCCAGCGAGCGCAGCGCCCGGGCCAGCTCCCCGAAAGAGCTATGGGCGTCGCCGGGCGTGATCGAACGGATCGCGGCAGTCAACTCGGTGGCCCGCGGGGTCGGCGAGGTAAGAAAATCCAGCCGGGAACCCAGCGTCGCCACCTGGCCTTCGTCGCCCTCGCCGAGGCGTGACACCGCCGCGATTGCTTCCCGCTTGGCCCGCTCGAGCCGGTTCCCCGCCCTCATGCTGAAAGAGTTGTCCACCACCAGCACCAGCAGCTTCGGGCCGCCCGCGCCGGCCGCGGCGGAGCGCATCACGTAGGGCGCGGCGAACGCCAGCGCCAGCAGCACCAGCAGCGCTACGCGCAGCGCCAGCAAGCTCAGGTACCGGAGCCGCCGGTGCCGGATCGAGCTCTGCGTGCTGCGCTCGAACAGCATCAGCGAGCTGAACGGCCGCGGGGCGCTGCGGTGCTGGCGCAGCAGGTGGAAGTAGACCGGCAAACCCACAGCCGCCAATCCGGCCAGGAACCATGGTGAGAAGAAGCCCATCTACATCCTCCCCTGCCGGATCGTCAGGTATTCCCGCAGCGCCGCGTCGAGCGGCCGGTTGGTGAGAAGCAGGTAATAGTCGATACCGGCTTCCTGTGCCCGCGTCCGTAGCGCCTCCAGGTGCGCGTCCAGCCGCCGCGGGTATTCCGTGGCTGTGAATTCCGGCGATACTTCCATCTGGTCCTTCGTCTCCATGTCGACCAGCGTAACCGGCCCGCCC
This sequence comes from uncultured Solibacteraceae bacterium, assembly GCA_964644025.1. GTDB lineage: Bacteria > Acidobacteriota > Terriglobia > Bryobacterales > Bryobacteraceae > CAZXVW01. The sequence goes on from CAZXVW010000034.1 coordinate 13,170, forward strand.
AGCCGCGGCTGAATCTCCTGCGGGTCCAGCACGTGAAACAGGACGAGTTCGTTGCCGCGAAACCGCAGCGGTTCCACGGTCTTGATGACTCGCGCCGGCTCCTCGTAGAAATCCGAGATAACCACCACGATGCCGCGCCGCTTGAGGAATTGCTGGAAGTGGATGAATGGCTTGGCAAAGTCGGTGCGCGCCCGCGGTTCCGCCTCGTCGATGCCGTGCAGGAGGCGGGCCAACTGCCCCTGCCGCGTTGACGGCCGGACGTAGTGCCGGATCTGGTCGTCGAACACAATCAATCCCGCCGCATCCCGCTGCCGCCCGGCCAGGTAAGCCAGTGACGCCGCTACGAAACGGGCGTAGTCAATCTTGGCGATGGAGTGCGAGGTGTAGCCCATTGAGGCGCTGGCGTCGATGAGCAGCATCAGTTGCGTGTTTGTCTCGCCGCGATACCGCTTCAGGTAGCAGCGCTCGGTTCGGGCGAAGACGTTCCAATCCACGTACCGCAGGTCGTCGCCCACGCTGTAAGCGCGGTACTCGGCGAACTCCTGGCTGAACCCGAACTCCGGCGAGCGGTGCAAGCCGGCCACGAAGCCGTCCACCACCGTCTTGGCTACCAGGTCCAGCCCGGAGATGCCAGCCAGAATCGCCGGATCGAGAAAACGCTGTGTCATGCTTCAGCCTGTCATTGCTTACGCCTTGGGCGGCGGTTTCGATTCCACCAGCCGCGCCAAAATGTCGTCCGCCGTCAACCGCTCGGATTCGGCCTGAAAATTCAGCAGAATGCGGTGGCGCAGCACCGGGGCTACCAGTGCTGCGACGTCCTGGTAAGTGACGTGGTAGCGCCGTCTCATCAACGCCCGCGCCTTGGCTGCCAGTACCATGAACAGCGCCCCGCGGACGCTGCCGCCGAAATTCACGTATTTTTTCACAAAATCCGGTGCGTCAGCATCCGTGCGGCGCGTGGCGCGGATCAGCTCCACCGCGTAACGTGCCACCGAATCGGCGATGGGCACCATGCGCACCAGCTCCTGAAAACTCAATATCTCTTCCGCGTCAGTCACCGGTTCGGCTTCAGCCATTTCCGTGGTCGTGGTGCGGTGGATCACCTCCATTTCTTCTTCTTCGGTGAGATAATCGAGCACCGTGTTGAACAGGAAGCGGTCCAGTTGGGCTTCCGGCAGCGGGTAGGTGCCCTCCAGCTCGATCGGGTTCTGGGTGGCCAGGACCAGGAACGGCGAGGGCAGTTCGTAGTGCTTCCCACGAACCGTGCAGGAACGCTCCTGCATGGCCTCCAGCAGGGCCGACTGCGTTTTCGGCGGCGTGCGGTTGATCTCATCGGCCAGCAACATGTTGGCGAAGATCGGCCCGGGCACGAAGGTCCACGTCCGGTGTCCGGTGGTGGGATCTTCCTCGATGATGTCGGTCCCGGTAATGTCGGTAGGCATCAGGTCCGGGGTGAACTGGATGCGTTGGAATTTCAAGCCGAGCGTCTGGGCCAGCGTGCGCACCAGCAGCGTCTTGGCGGTGCCGGGCAACCCGGTAATCAGGCAGTGTCCGCCGACGAACAACGCGATCAGCACTTGCTCGAGCACCTCCCGCTGGCCAACGATCACTCGCCCGACCTGACGGGTGATTTCCTTCTGGACCTCTTGAAACCGGGCGATGCGGTTTTTCAGTTCCGCCGAATCAATCGGTGTGTCAACGGTTGATGACATGATTCACTCTTGTTCCTTTTCTTCTTCTCTCGCCGCATTCAACTCGAGCAACAACTTCTGGGCTGGCCGGTACCCGGGCGCCGCCTCCAGCGCCCGCACAACATGCTCGAAAGCCTGTCCGTGGCGGTGCGCGGCCCGCAACGCCTTGGCCAGGTTGTACTCGGAGGCGGCCCGGTCGAGCGGCTTCATGGCCACCACCGCGCTATACTCGCGGATGGCGGCGTCGATATTTCCCAACTCGTACCAGAGATCGCCCAGCCACCGGTGCAGCTCCTCGTCGTTCACCGGATAGATGTAGTTCAACCGCTCCAGCGTGAGGGCCGCGTCGCGCTTCCTGCCTTCCTGTTCTTCGAGCCGCGCCAATTTCTTGAGCAGCCGCGGGCTCCGGCCCCCGGCATTGCGGTAGCGCTCCAGCTCCCGGGCCGCGGAGCGGTTGTCGCCCTGAGCCAGGTAGGCGTAGGCGATCAGCTCGTAGGCGCTGCCTTCCTCCACGTATTCCGGATACAGGTCGCGCACCGCCGGACCCAGGCGAATGACCTCATCGTGGTTCCCCGCCCTGGCCGCGGCGGCCAGCGTTTTCATTTGTTCTTTCCACTCGTCGAAGCCCTTGACCGTGGTCTTCGTGCGCTCGTGCAACCATTCGAGAAACGCCTTGTCGAACTGCTCCGGCTCCATCCCCAACTGCCCCCGAATCACTTGCGGCGTGCTTTTTCTTTCGCCGAAAGCGTGCATCATTGCGAGCAGTTTTTCATAGCCCCAGCGCTCGTTGATGTAGTCGCAGATCCGGCCGGCCTGGAAGTAAGAAACCAGGACCTGGGCGGGATAGCTGGGCCGGATGAAGCCGCGATCGAGGCGCGCCACTGGCAGCAACTTGCCTTCCTTGATGGCCGCGATCACGCGCGGATCGAGGCGGTCTCCCCACTCGGGGGACACCGCGGTCTCTTCGTGCACGGCGATACCCTCGGTGAACCAGCGCGGCGCCCGGTGATGCGTCGCCGCCAGCACGTAAACGTGACTCAACTCGTGCCACAGCGTGCTTGCCCAGTGGAAGGTGCCCGGCCGCCGGCCCGAGGGACTGTCCATGGCCACCACGTCGCCAAAGGTCACCCCCAGCGCACCCAGCCCCGGCATGCCCAGCGCACGCACCGCGAAGTCCTCGTGGTCCGGGTAAACTTCCAGGCGGACCGGGCCGGGAAGCTTGAACTTGTATTTCTTCTCGTAGGTGGCGATGGCCTTCTGCAATTCGGTCTCGAAGTAGGGCCGCAGCAGGTCCGCTTCCCTCTGGTGCAGCCGCAGAACGGTTGTGGGCGTCTTGAAGGTCTTGAAGTTCTTGTAGCTGTCCAGCAGGCGGAGCGTGTTGACAGTGGCCGGGTCCCGGTAACCGTTGGCGTAACATTCCTCCAGTTGACGGCGGGCTTCCTGTTCGCGGCCGAGCCGCATCAGGTTCACGCCCAGCTCCGAGCGCGCCTTCCACAGCCGCGGGTTCAGTTCGAGCGCCTTGCGATAGAACGCGATCCCTTCCTCGTAGCGGCGGTTCAGCACGAAGAAGTGCCCGGCCATGGCATAGGCTTCCCCGTAAACCGGGTTGATGGCGAAAATGCGGCGCATCCAAGGCGTGTCGTCCTTGTCGGCCAGCCAGTCCATCGATGCCCGCACGGCCATCGCGTCCAGCGCTTCGGAGGAAATCGCCAGCGCCTTGTCAGCCTCGCGGGCCGCCCGTGGCCGGTCGCCGTCTTCGAGCGCCAGGAAAGCGAGCAGCTCTTGCGCCTCCACCAGTTTCGGGTCCGCCGCCAGGGCCCGTTTTGCCAGCTCGACAGCGGCGGCCTCGTAGTTTTCCGAGGCCGCCAGCGCCAGGCCGAGCAAGGCTCCGGCGTTGTGCTCCTCGATCTCCAGCGCCTCCTGGAAAAGTTGGGCGGCGTCAGCCTTTTGAAAGCGCTCCAGAAACAGGCGGCCCCAGCGTACGCGGTAGTGGGCATTTTTCGGCTCGGCCTGGACCGCCAGCCGGAACTGGTCGTTTGCGTCCCGGTACTGTTCCAGGCCCCAGTAGCCCTCGGCGCGCAGGTACGGGTTCGGGCTCCGGAGCAAAGCAGCGTAGCATTTGCCCGCTTCCTCCAGCCGGCCGTGGCGCCGGAGCTGGAAACAGTCGGACGGAGTCGCCGCGCAAGCGGATACCGCTGCCGCCAGCAACGCCGCCGCCATAGTTGTTTCCCACAGTCGCATTCAGCGCTCCAGCTCCTGTTGCGTCCGCGCCAGCTCGAGCAGCAATTCCGTGAGCCGCTGCCGGTATTCTTCGAGCGGCATCGCCGCCTTTTCGTATTTGAGCCGGTCGATCTGCTGCTCGAGCGATTCCTTCCTGGCCAGCAACTTCCGTTTGGCCGGGTCCAGGGCTGCCCGTTGCGCTTGGCCGATGCGCAGCAACGGGAAACGGCCGGCTTCCAGCCCCCGTCCGTTCTCCGGCGATGGCGAGCGTACGCCCTCACCGCCGCCCGTGTCTTCCAGCACGGCGTGCTCGGTGGCCAGCCGCTTCTGCGTGGTGTAGAACTCCGCGGTCTTCCGGGCCGCGTAGCGAAACGCTTCCAACGCCGTGATCACCTCGTTCTTGTCGGTATCGGCGGCGGCATCCTCGAGCGCGGCCACCCAGTAACGGGGGAACATGACGGCATTTCGTTCCGTGCCGCTCTTGGTGGCCGTGATCACGGTCCGCCCCCGCTTCTGCAACTCCGGCAGTGCGCCGCCGCTGGCGCTGGTCATAACGACGACGAGCTGGCGGGCGGCCGGGACCCGGTCCAGCAAGGAAGCCAGCGCCGCGGCGGTGATGTCGGGTCCGGGAAGATTCATCTTGTATTCGTACCCGTCGTAGCTGCCGTGTCCGATCAGCATCAGCGCCAGGCTGTCGCTGGCGGCGGCGTCGGCCGCGATTTCCCGGAACAGATCCCGGATGCGCTCCCTGGTGGCCTGGGCCCCGTGCAAGGTGTGGACAACAGCGTCAGTCCCGCTGTCGTGGAAAACCTGGTCCAGTTGCCGCGCCCACGTGGTGAAGCGTTCCTCATACTCCGCCTCGCCTCCGAGGCCGGCTATCGTGACATAGTAATTCGCCGCCGCCAGAGGAAACGCCATCAGCAGCGCCAGTGCGATCCGCCTCATACCACCCCCCAGCGGCGGCGCAGGTACCATTCGGCCGTCTTCAGGAGGATCAACAGCAGGAATACGGCGGGCATGTTCCACAGCTCCTTGAACTCCCGTACGGTGATGCCGGCTTCCGAGTAGGAAATCTCTTCGGCCAGCTTGCCGGCCGTCTCCGGCGTATAGTAGCGGCCCCCGGTCTCCTCGGAGAGTTTTTCGAGCAACTCGCGGTTTTGCTCGACATGGAAGTTCTCGGCCACGCCGTCATCGCGCCGGAAGGCCAGCACGTCCCGGCCGACCTCTTCCTCGCCCCGCCGGGCGATCACCTCCGCCAGAAACGAGCCAGGCTCGGCGGCCTGCCAGCTAGCCCTGTAAGTGCCCGGCTGCTGCGGATCAGGCCGCAGTTCCACCGAGGCAGCCGACCCTCCAGGGCCGAGGATACGGGCTTCGACCCGGGCGTCGGCCATCGGCGCGTAGCTCGGTTCGCGCACCACGGCGGCTAACTCGACGCGGTCCTCATCCAGCAGCACCTGTCTGGGTGTAGTCACGGTCACGCGGCCCGGCGCGCCGGTGACCAGCCACCGCAGCAGTTGCCGCCAGAAGATTTCGTGGGTCTGGTCTTCCAGTTTCTGGCGCATCTGCCAGCGCCAGCTACCGCCGGTGGCGAAGACAGCCACACGGCCGTAGCCGTAATTTTGGGTGACCAGCAGCGGCAATCTTCGGCCGGCTGGCGTCGCCAATTCGGCCAATACCGTGGCGCCCGGTTTCGGCGCGCCGATCTCCTGGTAATCGGCCAGCTCCGGCAGCTTCCCCCATCGTTCCACGTTCCGGTCCGCGTCTTCCACCAGCCGGGTAATGAGGCTCTCGCGGCCGGCCTCGGTCAGCGCCACCGGCGCCCGGTCCCGGTGAAACGTCCCTTTCCGGCTTGGCAGCGACACCGGCAGCAGGCCGGCAAAGGCCGATGCCGCGTAGCCGCCGTCACCCAGCGCCGCCCGCCCGGCCAAAAACAGCACGCCGCCGCCGCGACGGTCCACGAACTGGCGGATCAGTTCCTGCTGACCGGCCGTAAAATAGCTGGCTTCGACCGAACCTAGAATCAGCCCCTGGTAGCGGAACAGCTCTTCCACGCGGGCGGGGAAGCCCTCTTTTAATTCCGCCGGGTCATTGATTCCCTGGCGGTACATCTTGTTCTGCGTGGTCCGCAACAGGGAAACCAGGTGGACGGTGCGGTCGCCGGCCAGCGCACGCCGGATGAACTTGTACTCCCAACGAGGTTCCCCCTCCAGGTAAAGAACCTTTGGCTTGGAAGCCTCCACGTTGATGAGCCGCGGGAGCATGTTATTCCGCACGTTCTCTTCCCCATCCAGCACACCGATGGACACCAGCACTTGCTTGGCCCCGGCGGCCCCGGCGTTGAACAGCACCGGTTCGGTCTGCGGTACTCCGTCCTGCTCGAACTCGATTTCGCGGGCAGCCAGAACCTTCCCGCCCTGCATCACCGTGAGGCGGGCTTTTCGGCCGCGGTAGCCGTATTGCCGAAACGTGACGCGCGCCACCAGCCGCGAATCAGCCAAGGCCCGCGCCGGTGTTTCGACATCACTGATCTCAATATCCCGCGCGGGCTTTTCCCGGCCGAATCCCACCGTGTGGACCGGGATCCGGCGGCTGCGGATCTGGCTGATCGTTTGCCGGTCGACGCCGCCGGAGTTGTCGGCGCCGTCACTCAACAGCACCACCGCTCCGACGGGCAGGCTGGCGGATTCGGTCACCACTTGTTGCAAGCTCTCGCCGATGCGGGTCGCCGGATTGTCGCCGCTGAGTTGCTCCAGCGACTGGATCCGCTCCAGGTGAGCGCCCATCCGGTAGAGCCGCACCTGGAAATTTCCGGCAAGTTTCTCCAGCAGGCCCCCGTTCAGAACGTCCGTCGCCTGCCGCGTGCGGGTGACGCCGCCGGCCTCCCTGGCCATGCTTTCCGAATCATCGATAATGACCGCCACTACGTTCTGCTGCGGCTTCAACGTGGAGACGCGTAAAGCAGGCTGCCAGAGCAGCAAGAGCAGCAGGGCCGCCAGCGCCGCCTGCAATGCCCAAATCGCTACCGGCCGCCGGCCGGCGATTCCTGGGGCCAGTTCCCTGCGCCTGCGCCGGATGGCCCAGCCCAGAGCCGCGCCGGCGAGGATAACCAGTACCGCCAGAACCCATACCGGCCAACTTCCCAGCAGCACAAACTCCCCCTTGCGGAACACCGCCGGCGAGTAGTTCAGCAAGAATCTAAACATGAGACACTGCCTGCCAGGAAGAACGCGTCAGTGGGTCATCGCATAGATGATGTAATTGACTCCGACCCGATATGCCAGGGAAGCCCACCGTTCGGGGTATTGCGGAAGGTCCGCCCACTCCCACGCATCTCCCAGATCCATGTTGTGGCAGATGGCCACCATCAACCGCCCTTCATCGTCATAGATGCCGCGCCAACGCGGCTCGATGCCGTCTTGCTCGTAAGTCCGTCCAGTAAAAAAATAGCGGATTCCCGGCACCTGGAAACGTTCGTCCAGGTCGTACAGGACATGAAAGATCGGATCGGCATCTGCGATATCCACCACCGGCCGATCCGGAAAAACCCGGCGCATACTGGCCATGAACACGTCCCACTCGTAGGTGCCGTGGAAATCATCGGTCATTAGAAAACCGCCGCGGAGCAGGTAATCGCGAAGTTTCGCCGCCTGCTCGTCAGTCAGGTTCCAATGGCCGACTTCGACCGCGTAGACCCACGGCCAGTCGTAGATTTCGTCGCTGTTGAGGTCGACGACTTCTTCCACCGAGCGGGTGTGAATCCTGGTCAGCCGCCGGACGCCTTGCAGAAACTGGCGATCCGCCTTCGGATAATCCACCGCCCAGGAACCGCCCCAGCCCCAGTAGTCGCGGCCGAAGGAGGGATAGCGCAAGCGGGCAAAAGTGAACTCGGTCTTCTCGGCGGCGTCTGGCGGCAACGGCGCCAGTTCCTCTTCCAGGAACCGGAAACGCGGCCCCCTCCGTTGGGCATAGACCGCGCCGAGGAGAATCAGCACGACGGCCAGCACCGCGACAACGCGAACAGGCATGGCAGCATCCCCTGCTTGTTTTTTCACCATAGCACAGACTCGATCCGGCGCCGGCGCCCGCCAGAGGCCTGGCTTAGTTGTAGTGACGAACCAATAGCGCCGAAGGTTGTGGGTGAGCGGAAGAAAAAATTGAAGCGCCTTCGTGAACCGGCCGGCCGCTGGAGGCAGATGGCTTACCACGGCGCTCCCGCGCTAGTTCTTCCCTGCACCCAGCAGGGCCACCAGCAACACGGCGGCCATCACGGTGATGATAGGAACTACCGGCATCGGGAGTGAGCCATCGTTTGTTGAAACTTATCGGTCGATAGGCGGATTCTTTGCCGATAACCGATGTCCCGTCCCCGGGCGAAGCAGCGTCCGCCCGTGGCGCCAGGCAACGCAACGCTCTTTGTGTTCGCGCGCAGAGATCCCTACAATGTCAAGTTATGACCTTGCCTCGGCTCAGGGGGGCATTGGTCGCGATGCTGGCCGCGTTGCTGGCGGCGGCGCCGGCGGCGGCGCAACGCGACCTGGCCGGGACACCGAAGATCAAGCTGGCGCTCGAGCGGCTTAACGTGCTCGGCTCGGTGCTGATGATCGCTGCCCACCCCGATGATGAAAACACGGCGCTGCTGGCGTATTTGGCGCGCGGACGCCATCTCCGGACGGTCTATCTGTCCTTGACTCGCGGAGAAGGCGGACAGAACCTGATCGGACCGGAGCGGGGTGACCTGATGGGCGTCATCCGGACGCAGGAGTTGCTGGCCGCCCGCCGTATTGACGGCGCCGAGCAATACTTCACCCGCGCCATCGACTTCGGCTACTCGAAAACGGCTGCTGAAACGCTGGCCAAATGGGGCCGGCGGGAAGTGCTCGGTACTTGCCCGCCGGCCTGGTGGGACTTATCATGGCCGCCATCTTCTCGGCCGCGATGTCCAGTATTTCCTCCGAGATCAACTCGCTGGCCACGGTGACCATCATCGACATCTACCGCGTCCATTTCAAGAAGCAGGCCTCAGATCACCACTATTTGAATGCCGCGCGCACCGCTACCATCTTCTGGGGGGTCTACGCCGTGCTCACCGCCGAATACGGCCGGCGCATGGGCGCCCTCATCGAGGCCGTGAACATGCTGGGCTCACTTTTCTACGGAGGGCTGCTGGGCGTCTTCGTACTGGCGTTCTTCTTTAAACGCGTTGGCGGGACAGCGGCGTTTCTCGGGGTGCTGGCGGGCGAGGCGGCGATCTTTTCGGCCCGTCTGTTCACCGGGATTTCGTTTCTCTGGTACAACGTGATCGGCTGCCTCGTCGTAGTGATCACCGCCGTCGCGCTGACGTCGTTATTCCAGCCGCGGCGGGCAGCGGGCGCCTGAGCGGGCCGCCGGAAGATCAGATCTGCATCGTCGCCACCTCGACCGGCGACCGCGAACCCTCCACCACCACGATTCCGCTTTCGGTAACGTGGTGCTTGCGGCGGTCCTGCTCCAGGTCGTAGCCGATCCGGCCCTTTTCCGGCACGCGGACATTCTTTTCGAGAATGGCGCGCCGCACCCTGGCGTGCCGGCCCACGTCCACGTTGTCGAACAAGACCGACTCCTCTACCACCGCCCCGCTGTGAATGCGGCAGCCGCGGCCGATCACCGAGTTCCGCACCATTCCACCGGAAAGGATCGAGCCGCCGGAGACAATCGAGTCGATCGCTTGGCCCCGGCGGCCGTCCTCATCGAAACTGAATTTCGCCGGGGCGTCGGAATATCCGGCCGTCCACAGCGGCCATTGCTTGTTGTAAAGGTTCAGCGCGGGCGCAATGGAGCGCAGGTCCATGCTGGCCTCGTAATAGGCATTAATGGTTCCAACGTCCCGCCAATACGCCTTCAGGTTTGGCGGGTCGCCCGGAATACGATTGGTCTGAAAATCGTAAGCACACACCCGGCGGCGCTTCACCATCTGAGGCAAAATGTCACGGCCAAAATCATGAGTGCTCTCTTCGCAGGTCCCGTCGTCATACAACTCCCGCAACAGCGCGGGAGTAGAAAAGACATAGTTCCCCATGGAAGCGTAGACCCGGCTGTCGTCGCCGGGGATGCCCGGCGCAGCCGGGTCCTTTTCGTGAAAACCGACGATGGCGCCGTCGCTGCCGGCCTCGATCACTCCGAATTCCCTGGCCTGCTCGCGCGGCACGGGCACGGCAGCCACGGTAGCGTCGGCCCGTTTCAGCTCATGAAATTCGATCATGCTGCGGATATTCATCCGGTAGATGTGATCAGCCCCGAAGATCGCCACCACATGGGGTTCGGCCTGTTCGATCAAGTTGATGTTCTGGTAGATGGCGTCGGCGGTGCCGCGGTACCAGGTCTCATCCGCCGATCGCATCTGGGCCGGCACGGGAATGATGAAGTGGGACCTCAGGATGCCGCTGTCTTCCCAGCCGTCCCGCAAGTGCTGCAACAACGACTGGCTCCGGAACTGAATCAGCACGTAGATGGAATAGATGCCGGAGTTCACCAGGTTGCTCAAGACGAAGTCAATGATCCGGTACCGGCCGCCGAACGGAACGGCTGGTTTGGCGCGCTCCTTTGTCAGGGGATACAGGCGGGTGCCCTTCCCGCCCGCCAGCACGAACGCCAAGACTCGCAGTTCCATGGTTTCCTCACCCGGCCTAAGTCAGACTTTGGAGATATCATTCTCTCAGCCCCGCGGTATCAGGGCAACAAACACGCTGCGCCTTCTCCTGGGGCGCCCCCGGCAAACCGGTCCTTTTCGGGATGCCTGCATCCGGGTAAGAATCTCCGCCGGACGGCTTCCGCACAGCCGCCAGCATCGGTTTCCGGGTGATCCAGTGGTGCCGCCGGTCTCACACCGGCCGCATCAGCATGGATATCATACCCAATGATGCCAGTACTAAAATTCGAGACCGGTGCGGTCATCGGCACCGGAATGATGGGACCCGGAATCGCCCTGTCGCTGGCGCTGGGAGGAGTGCGTACCACGCTGCTCAGCCGCCGCCAGGTGACCGCCCGGCAGGGCCTGGAAAAAGCGCTCTCCCAGCTCGCTTTGCTGGAGGAGCACGGTCTGGTGGAGCCGGAAAAAGCCATTCGCACCCGCGAGCTGCTTTCCGCCACCGCCGACTTCGACCCGGCAATCGCCACCGCCGACCTGGTCGTTGAATCGGCGCCGGAACAGATGGAATTCAAACAGGATCTGTTCGCCCGCATGGACGCGATCGCCCGGCCTGCCGCCGTGCTGGCCAGCAACACGTCCGGCTTGAGCATCACCGCCATCGCCTCGCGCTGCCGCCGGCCGGAACGGGTGGTGACCACCCATTTCTGGAACCCGCCGCACCTGATGCCGTTGGTGGAAGTCGTGATGGGCGAACGAACCGGGCAGGTCGTGGCCGAAGGCGTACGCGCGTTACTCCAGCGCTGCGGAAAGATGCCGGTGCTCGTCAAGAAGGACACGCCGGGACAACTTGGCAACCGCCTGCAGGCGGCGGTGGTTCGTGAGGCGGTCAACATTGTCCAGCGGGGCATCGCGAGCGCCGAGGATGTGGATCTGGCCGCCAAGACCGGCTTCGGCCTCCGCCTCCCCGTCTACGGCATTTTCGAACATCAGGACATGGTGGGGATCGACCTGAGCGCCAGCGTCGTGGACTACGTAACGCGGGACCTCAATAACGAGCCCGGGATGCCCTCCCTGATGCGCGAGATGTTGCGCCGCGGCCATCTGGGCGTGAAAACCGGTAAGGGCTTCTACGATTGGTCGCGGAAGGATCCCGAGGCCGTCAAAGCCCGGCGGGACCGCTTCTTGCTGGAGTTTCGCAAGGCCGGCTACTGAGCCCGCTTACCAATCCATCACCAGCCGCACCAGGCTGCGGACACCGACGCCGGTTGGTCCCTTGGCCAGGAACGGCTTGTCTTTGTCCAGCCACGCGGTGCCGGCGATGTCGAGATGCGCCCACGGGAGCGGATCGGCGAACTCCTTCAAAAAGCACGCCGCAGTGATGGCCCCGCCCCACCGGGGGCCGATGTTCGGCAAATCAGCAAACGTGCTTTTCAGTTGGTCGGTGTACTCCTCATCGAGCGGCATCGGCCACATCTTCTCCCCTTCGGCCCGCGCCGCCGCCAGGAGTTTGTCGAGTAACTCCTGGTTGCTGGCGAACACGCCGGTGTTGACATTGCCGAGCGCCACCATGATGGCTCCGGTCAGGGTGGCGGCATCGATCAGGTGCGTGCAGCCGAGCCGCTGTGCGTAAGTGAGCGCGTCAATCAGAATGAGGCGCCCCTCGGCGTCGGTGTTGAGCACTTCCACCGTCTTTCCGGACAGCGTCGTCACAATGTCGCCGGGCCGCTGGGCGCGGCCGCCGGGCATGTTCTCCACCGCCGGCACCAGCGCCGTCACCGGCATCGGGGGCTTCAAGCGGGCGACGGCGCGCATCACCCCCAGCATCGTGGCGCCGCCGGACATATCGGACTTCATCTCGTCCATCTTCTCGGCGGGCTTGATCGAAATGCCGCCTGCATCGAAGGTCACTCCCTTGCCGACCAGGCCGAGATGGGTCTCGCCGGCGGCTTGCTCAGGCCGATACCGGAGAACGATGAGCACCGGCGGCTCGGCGCTGCCCTGGGCTACACCGAGCAACGCGCCCATGCCGAGCTGGCGCATCCGGTCGCGATCCAGCACTTCGCACTCCAGGCCGGCGTCGGCCGCCATCTCTTGCGCACGCCGAGCCAGTGCCGCCGGTGTCAGACGATTCCCCGGCTCGTAGATCAGGTCCCGTGCGAAGTTCTGGCAGTCGGCCACGATCCGCCCCTGTTCAACCGCCGTCCCGAGATCGGCGCCGCCACCGGGCGCCACGACGGCGAAGCTGTCCACCTTTTTCTTCTCTTTCTTGGCTTTGTCGGTCTGGTAACGGTCTGGATCATAGGCGCCCAGAATCGCACCCTCGATGGCCGCCCGGACGAACTCCGGCTTCCGGCGCTTCTCGTCCAACAGCAGGGCAAATTTCTTCACCGCCTTGGACCGCAAGTTCCGCACGGCGGCGGCGGTCACCTCGCGCAAGACAGCGGGGGTGAACTTTTCCGCCTTGCCGCAACCGGCGAGTGCGAGGCGGCCCGCCTTGAGCCCTTCCGGCCGGTGCAGCACCGTAACGGCGAACTTCTCCCCGGTAAACTCTCCGCTGTTGTACAACTCGGTGACCGCCGCGGCGGCCGGCGTCTCCGCCGGGGGCTTCCCATTCTCGAAACCCAGCACAATCAGTGCGTCGGTGACCACCTCCGCGGCAGGCGTCAAGCTCAATGACGTTTCCATACTTACCAGTTTTCCTTCTCCTGTCACCGCGCGTTGCGGCGGCTCATCGCGGCGCGCGCCTCCGCCTCTCGTTCCCGGTTCCGGATGGCTTCGCGCTTGTCGTGCTGCCGCTTGCCTCGCGCCACGGCAATTTCACACTTGATGCGCCCGTCCTTCAAATACACCTTGGTGGGGATCAGGGTGAGACCCTTCTCGCGGGTCTTGCCAATCAGCTTGTTGATCTCGGAGCGGTGCAGCAACAGCTTCCGCCGGCGGTCGATCTCGTGGTTGTTAATGTTGCCATGGGAGTAGTGACCGATGTGAACGTTCACCAGCCAGGCTTCATTGCCGGCGATCTCGGCGTAGCCTTCCCGCAATTGCACCTTGCCGTTCTTGGCCGCCTTGACTTCGGTTCCCTCCAGAGCGATACCGGCCTCGTAACGCTCCAACAGGAAGTAGTCATGACGGGCCTTGCGGTTATCGCTCAGGACCCGAATGTTTCCTTGTGTTTCCAACTTCACTGGAGGCGCCTCCCCACATTTGTCTCCACGCCTCGAAGTCAAACTGCGTCAATCGCTTATGTGGACGAGGTTCGCGCCGAATCTCATCTTAGCACAGGCCGCTGAATTCAATTAAGATGCGTTCCTTCAATCGCTTAGCCCTGTTGATCGCCCTCGCGGGAGTGATCTGCTTCACTCCGCCCACACTCGGCGCCCGCACAAAAAAGGGTGAGAAATTGATGAAGGAGGGCAAGAAAGCCCAACTGGCCGAGCAGTGGGATAAGGCGCTTGATCTTTACGAGCAAGCCCTGGCCGAGGACCCCTCCGATCCGCTCTACCAGATGTCGGTTCGCCGCGCACGCTTCCAGGCCGGCGAAGTCCATCTCAAAGCCGGAAAGAAATTGCGCGAGGAAGGCAAGCTGGAGGAGGCGCTGGCGGAATTTCAGCGCGCCTTTGCCATCGACCCCAGCTCCAGCATCGCCCGCCAGGAGCTCCGCCGGACCTACCGCATGATCCAGGAGCGGGAGAAGAGAAAGAAGGAGGGCGAAAAGCCGGCCAAACCGGAAGAGGAAGCCTCGCTCACACCGGTCGAACGTGCGCAAAAGGAAG
>CAZXVW010000035.1:0-26708 GCA_964644025.1 uncultured Solibacteraceae bacterium
GTAGCGAACCTTCAACGGCTTACCGAGCCGGGAATGGATGACGGCTGAGACGAGTCTGCCGCCACGCCAGCTCAGGTCCACCGCGAAGCCGCCCCGGGCCTGGAGACCGTTGACGCGCCCCTCACGCCACCGTTTCGGCAAGGCGGGCAGAAGGTGGAGAAATCCCTGGCGGCCCGATTGTACCGCGCTATCACCGGCCGGCCTACGGTACGGATCGTGGCTTTGCAACAACATCTCGGCGATTCCGGCGGTGACGCCGAAATTCCCGTCAATCTGGAACGGCGGATGGGCATCGAAAAGATTAGGATAGAGGCCGCCGCCGCGGTGGCCGCCCGCGCCGACCAGGCGCACGAGGTTCTGCAAAATCCTGTAGGCGTGGTCCCCGTCCAGCAGCCGGGCCCAGAGGTTGACCTTCCAGGCCAGGGACCAGCCCGTCCCTCCGTCGCCGCGAAACCTGAGGGATTTCCTGGCCGCCCGAAACAGCCTTGGGGTGCCGTACGGTGTAATCTCGGATCCCGGATGCAGGCCCCAGAGGTGCGAAACGTGCCGATGGTGATTGTCGCGCCGGTCAATATCCTGGAGCCATTCTTGCAACTGCCCGTAACGGCCGATCTGGTTCGGAGCGATTTTCCCGCGCATGCGCCGAAGCTTCGCGCGGAGTTCCGGGTCGACGTCCAACGCTTCGCTGGCCGCGATCACGTTCGTGAACAGGTCGCGAATAATCTGGTGGTCCATGGTCGGTCCCATCACCAGCCCGCCCTGTTCGGGCGAATTGCTGGGGCCGCTGATCAGCCAGCCCGTTTTCGGATCCGTCACCAAAGTGTCGACAAAGAACAGCGCCGCTCCCCGCATGAGGGGATACGCGGTCTCCCGCAGAAAGTTCTTGTCGCCATGGAACAGGTAGTGATCCCAGAGGTGCTGGCAAAGCCACGCGCCGCCGGTCGGCCAGATACCATGGTTCGAGTTGTTAATGGGCGCTGTGCCGCGCCAGATGTCGAAGTTATGGTGCAGCACCCATCCCCGGGCGTTGTAATGCACCTTGGCCGTGCGGGCGCCGCTCTCAGCAACTTCCCGGATCGCCTTGACCATCGGCGGCAGGCACTCCGGCAGGCCGGTGACGTCGGCCGGCCAGTAATTCATCTCGAAGTTGATGTTCGTGGTGTACTTGCTCTCCCACGGGGGATCGTTGGAGTGATTCCACACGCCCTGAAGGTTGGCTGGCTCGCCCCCCTCACGGCTGGAGGCAATCAACAGGTAGCGGCCATACTGGAACAGCAACGCCACCAGTTGCGGATCATCATGAGCGGCGAATCTCTGAATCCGCTCCACGGTGGTCAGGGCCGCTGCATCGCTGGAACCAAGATCGAGGCTCACCCGCCGGAACAGCTTCTGATGGTCGGCGATGCTGGCCTGCTTGACGGCCTCATACGATTTGCGGCGAACGGCCGCGATCGTCGCGTCATTTCTGGCGATGGGGTCCGCCGACACGTCCTTGTAATTGTTGAAATTGGTCGCCGCCGCCAGGTACAGCGTCGCCGCATCCGCGCCGGTGATTTCCACCCCGGTGTCGGTAGTCTTGATGGACCCGCCGTCAACAGAGGCGAACAGCCGCGCTTCGAAGCGAATGGCGCCATCCTCGACACGGCCGGAAAAAGAGAGTTCGTTGCCGCCCACGGCCCGGGACATCGCGCCGGTGTGCCCGCCGCGGAACAACGCCGTGCAGTTGATCTTGCCCGGCTGATCAGCCATGAGCCGGACCGCGATCACCTGGTCCGGGTAACTGGCCAGCACTTCCCGCCGGTACGTCACGCCGCCGGCGTCAAACACCACCGTCGCGACAGCCGTATCAAGATTCAAGTCCCGGCGATAGTTCTGAATCCTTTTGGTTTCGTCGAGGCCCGGAAACAACAGGACCAGGTCAGCGAAGGCTTGGTATGCCTTCTGGCGCAGGGGAACACTCATGAAGTGCTCCATCCCGATTCTCTGGGCCTCTTTCTGCCGGCCGCTGAACAGGAGCTCGCGCATCACGTTGAGATACTGGTAAGCACCCGGATGAGAATAATCGTGCGGCTCACCGTTCCAGACCGTGTCCTCGTTGAACTGAATTCGTTCTGCCGCTGTTCCTCCAAAGACCATCGCCCCAAGGCGCCCGTTTCCGACGGGAAGAGCTTCCACCCATTCCGTGGCCGGAGCGGTGTACCACAGTGACAAGGCTTCCGGCGGCGGTTTCACTGCGGCCGAAACCACCCCGCACATCAGCAACGGCCAGATAGTTCTTAGCATTCTTCGCATGTTCCGTGTCCTTGATGTCTCCATTCAGCCGAATACCGGCGCAAAGTCTTCTTGTTTCATTGGGCAAACCAATCCTGTTTCGGTACGGCCTCTATTCGATGCCGCCGGATACGAATGCGGCGGCCCCGCTCGCGCTCCCGCCACTTCGGCGCCGCCAGTCCTTTCTCCCATTCCGCCACCGTGTCCAGCAGATTACTTGCAATCTGAGGATATTGCCGAGCGTAATTCCGGCTCTCGCCGGGATTCTCCTCGAGGTTCAACAGAAGCGTTGGGTTCTGCTCACAGCGGATCAGCTTCCATGGGCCATGCCGCACCGCCGCGACCGGACCGTAACGCCAGAACAGGTACTGGTGAGGCGGTTCCTTCTTTTGACCGAGAAGATGAGGCAGCAGATCCACCCCATCGAGATCAGGGTAGTCGCGAAGATCTCCGCCCGCGGCGGCAATGGCCGTCGGCATAATGTCCAGGGAGGTGACCGGCTCGGTGAATTCGATCCCGCCCGCCAGCCGTCGCGGCCACTTCACCATGAATGCCACCCGGATGCCGCCTTCCCACAAAGAGCCTTTCCAACCTCTGAGCGCGCCATTGTCGGAGGCATTGTTGGTGGCGCCGCCGTTGTCATTGATGAAAAAGATGAGCGTGTTTTGTTCCCATCCGCGCTCCCGTAACGCCCCGAGTACACGGCCGACGCCCCGGTCCAGCGCCGCTGTCATTCCAGCATAAGTGCGCCGCTTCTCGTCGGTGATGGCTGCGAAGCGGTCGAAGTCCGTGCGCAGGGCCTGCATCGGAACATGGACCGCGTTGTAGGCGAGATAAAGGAAGAAGGGCTCTCCGCTGGATTGGCCGATGAAATCGACCGCGGCGTCGGTGAACATCTCGGTCGTGTAAGTGACGCTGGACTCCGGTTGGACGGCAAAGTCCCGGTAGAGGTTATGCTCTTTCGGCGCGGTCGGCTTCTCCGGGAAGTAGCCGCGTCCACCCCCGCGGAAACCGAAGAAGCTGTCAAAGCCATGGTTGAGCGGGTTGAACTGTTTCTTCCAGCCCTGGTGCCACTTGCCAACGATCATCGTGCGATAGCCCAGCGCCCGCAGGGCTTCCGCGATGGTGGTCTCCTCCGGGGGCATGCCGTTACCACTCGCGCCCGGGTTGTTGCACTCGTTTCCGAAGCGCTGTTGGTAACGCCCGGTAAGAAGTCCCGCGCGCGAGGGCGCGCAAACCGAGGCGGTAACGTAACCTTGAGAAAACCGCACTCCATCCCGGGCGATGGAATCGATGTTCGGAGTGGGAATCTGCTGACCGCCATAGGCGCCGAAATCGGCGTAGCCGGCGTCATCGGAGACGATCAGGACAATATTCGGCTGTGCTTCACCAGGGGAGCGGGAACAGCCGGCCGCGGTCATCATGATCAGAAGTGCCGTTGACAGGAGGTTTGCTGCTGTTTGCTTCATTTTATTGTTCGCTGGCGGCCGTGAACGCGTGCGTCGTCGTCTACCGGGCCACCGGCCGCAGGACGATGCGCGTCACCGTCACGCCGAGCCGTTTCTTGGATTTGTCCCCGTACCAGTTCCGGGTCCAGGGATCGGCGTGTGACATCTCGACGGTCAGGCGATCACAGGCAGACAGATGGACCTCCCCGAAAGAGGCCCTCCCGGAACCTTCACTCAGCTTCGCTGACGCCTTCTCCCGCCCAAAGGCGAGGACGTAGGCATCGGTCCTCTTCCGTTTCTCATACCACATCTCGACCTCATGCGTGGCAGCGGCCGGCACCCGAATGTCCCAGTACTTGTTCGTGTCGTTGACCAGGGAAGAGTACGACAGCGAAGAATAGACGCCCCGCGAAATTTCGGTGCGCCGATCCAGCGTGATGGTCCCGGACTCGTCGGGGACCGCAAGGGGGTCAACGATATTCAGCCCGCCACTGTATTCGGCAACGAACACGGTGACGTGGGGGGCCGGTAGCTTTGCCGGCAATTCGACCAGCCAGTCGTTACCTTGGCGCCAAAACGGCAATGCCCGCCGGGTGCTCAGCAGGTAAGCTTTCGAGAGACGGGTTTTCAGACCGGGGATGCGGAACAGACCGCCGGCCGGCCATTCATCCAGAAGAAAATACAGTTTGCCGGGCTTCCGGGTGCAGTAACCCTGCAGGAGTATTTTGAAGGGGCTTGCGCGTGTGTCGTAGACGGCCTCTCCGTTAGCCTGCAGCCAGCGGCCCATCCGCCGCAGCACGTCTTGCTCATAATCGATGATCTCACCGAGCCCCGTCGGTCCGATATTGAGCAGGAAATTGCCTCCCCGGCTCACGATCCTGGCCATCAACCCGAGTTGCTTCTTCACCTGCATGTCGACCGGCGGACGCGGAATCCACCTCTTGTAACCCCACGTGTTGAACCAGCCGTTGTTCCAGCCTGGAATCTCATCTTCGGTCCAGTGGTACAGCGTACTCGGAGCCTCCCAGGGCAAGGAAATTGGGATGTCGGGGATCGTATTGTCGGGCATCGTGAGGAAGTCGCCCTGGTAATTGCCCACCCGCCCGTTCACGAGGCAGTCCGGCTGCAACTGGCGAACTGTTCGAGCGTACTCTCTGCTTTGCTCAGGAGTGGGTTTGCTCATGTCAAAGAAGAGTTCGACCAGCGGGCCGTAGCCGGTCAGCAGTTCCTTGAGCTGGGCGACGTTGTAGCGATGGTGCGCCTCCAGGATCGTCTCCTGAACACCGTACTTCGTCGAGGGCGTGCGCTTCACGGCTCCCGGGTAATGCCAGTCGACAAGGGAATAATAGAGCCCCAGCTTGATTTCATGCCGCGCGGAGACCTCGGCCAGTTGCTTCATCGGGTCCTTCCTATAAGGGGTGGCATCAACGATGTTGTAATCGGATTCCTTCGTGCCGAACATGGAAAAACCGTCGTGATGCTTCGCCGTGATGACGATGTATTTCATGCCGGCTTCCCGGGCCAGTTCCGCCCAGGCATCGGGATCGAACCGGACAGGGTTGAAGTTCCGGACCTACCCCTCATACTCCTGGTTCGGCACTCTGGCGGCACGTTGGATCTGCTCTCCCAGGCCCCGGATCTTCTTGCCAGCCCAGATCCCGCCGGCTTCCGAGTAAGCGCCCCAGTGAATGAACATGCCGAACCGCATCTGTTCCCAGGCGTTGAGGGCTTCCGGTTTTGCTTGGGCCGGATCGCCGGCCGGGTACGCCACGCCTGCCAGAAGCAGACAAAAGAGGATTCCTTTCATACGCCGGAACATTGTTGCCATGATACCGGTTCCAAAGCGGTCTCTTTCCATAAGACAATCGCGGGACTGGCTCTTCCGACAACGGCGCCTGCCTGTGTTGTCGGAAAACTGGAAGCGTGAGGTGTCCTAAGTGAATAAGGAGCGCGGAACCGGGCGCGCTCAGCCGCGCTCGTGTCTCGCTGAAGAGATAGGGAGAATTTGAAGGGACTGCCGGATGAGCATGCGATCTCCCAGTCGCCGCAGCTTTGTTAAGGCAGTCGGCGCACCATTCACCACTTCGATCTTCACTGGAAACGTCAGCGGCGTCAATGACCGCCTGGTGGGCGCTTTCATCGGCACGGGAGTGATGGGCCGGGGCAACCTGAACTCGTGCCTGCACCAGGGCAACGTCGTCGTAAAGGCGGTCTGCGACGTCTACGAGCCGAACCTGCAGAAAGCCGTCGACAGCACCGGCGGCAAGGCAAAGCCGGTCAGAGACTTCCGATTGCGGCGGCTGGCCGCGGTTGCAGATCAATGGTTACACGACGTTCGGCCGGGGAAGTAACTCGCAACCCTCGGTGGACCGGAGTCGTTCGCGACAGATTGCCGCCAACCTTGCCTGGACGCGGGGGAGCCACAATATCCGCTTCGGTCTCCGGCTGTCATTTTGACCGGCGCTCACTCGCACCGGCGCGCATGCACTGGTGATCAAGGCTTGTCACCGGACCGCGGCCGCCGTCTTTTTCCTCCGGCGACCAGCTCGGCTGCACCGGCCGCAACCGGCAGATCTGTTCGCTGACCGCCACCAACTGCCGCGCCAGTTGTTGAAACCGGTGATACTCATCCACCTCGCCCTGGGCCTTCCGGCGCTCCACCTCGGTGGCGAAGGTTTCGGTAACCGTCTTTCCCTTCACTTTCCGGGTCAGCCGGTAGTAAGGACCGTGGCCCGGATCACCCGGGCGATGACAATGACAGCCCGGGTTGCCGCACCGTCCGCCGGTGCTGGTGATCGAACCGGCCCGCAGATCGCCCAAACCACCGATGGCCCGCAGGATCCCGGCGCGCCGCGCTTCCAAGGAAGCCAGACAATCCGGCATCACACACCTCCTTGTGCCTGGCGTATTGCTACGCTCGGTTTTCGGCCACAAAAAAATGAATCCACTGCTTCGCCCACATTTATGTCGCGTATCCCGGCGCCGAGACAATGCGGCGCTACAAGGGCCTGGCGGAGGCCGAGCGTGCCTTCGACCTGCCCGGAGTTGGCTCCCGCTGAGAGCGGCACCCAGTAGCCGCCCCGCCGGTTTCGCTCTATCCTCCGCAGGGCCAGCCATTTCCTGCGTCCCACTGAGGGCGAAACTTCGGTTTGGCATCTGGAGGAGGTCCAGCGAGAATGAGGCATCTCCGGCTTGGTGCAACTGCGGCAATTGAAGCCGGCACGGTCTGGGCCTCCGGGCCCAGGTGACACTCAGGCGTCATCGGCGGGCAAAACGCGCACCAGCCCGATGTTCATGCGACCCCGTCACGCCGGCCGTCTTGGGACCGCTCACCATCCCGCGCTGTGGTACATGCTGCGCGATGGCGTCGGGAGGCGGAACCGCTGACCATACCCGGAACCGAACAAGTTGCGTTATCCCAGGCAGGCCGGCCCGGGCCGAAAGGGCCGAGTGCGAGAGGGGCGGTCAGGCGACCAGGTGGGCGCCGGTGCGGAGTTGAGTGTCCCAGGAACGTGCGTAGAGGCCACGGCGAGCGAGGAGTTGGTCGTGGGTGCCACTTTCGATGATCTGGCCGTGATCCATTACGTGGATGACGTCCGCCCGCTTGGCGATCCCGAGGCGGTGAGTGACGAGCACCGCCGTACGGCTGCGGACGTGCTCCGCAAAGCCATCGAACCATTCGGCTTCCGAGAGCGAATCGACGAAGCTGGTGGGCTCGTCCAGAACAAGGATCTGGGAGTCCCGCAGGAAGCATCTGGCGCTGGCGAGCCGCTGCCACTCTCCGGAGCTGAGCTCGGTGCCATTGGCAAACCGCTTTCCCAGCAGCGTGTCGTAGCCATTGGCCAGGCGATCCACCACCGGCCCGGCTCCGGCGCGGCGGACCGCGGTCTCTATTTCAGCCCGGCTGGGGCGCCGCGTGGCATCCCCGAAGGCAATATTGTCGCCGACTGTTTCATGGTAGGCAACTGGCATCTGAAACTGGACGCTCACATACCTGTGAATCGTTGCAGGCGCAACCCGGCGCAGGTCGACGCCATCGAATCGGACCGTTCCCGACGAGGGGTCGTAGAGGCGGCAAAGCAGCTTGATCAGCGTGCTCTTGCCCGCTCCGTTGGCCCCGACGATGGCCACCGTCTGTCCGGCCGGAACGAACAGATTCAGACGATCAAGAGCGGGGCGCCGGCTATCCGGGTAGTAAAAGGTGACGTTGTCAAAATGAATGCCTTGTTCCAGCGTTCCGGGCAGTCCGGCCGGAACCGCAGGAGTGGTCACCTTTGGTTGCAGGTGGAGGAATTCGAACAAATTGGAGAGGAACAAGCCGCTGGTATACACCTGGCCAACATCGGTTAGCAGGGACCGCATCAGGCTTTGTCCACGGTTCAGCGCCTGGTAGAAAAGGGCCAGATCGCCGAGGGTGGCGGTCCCTTGGAGCGCCCGCCAGACCATCCAGGCCATGGTTCCGCCGAAAACGGCAAGCCCCACCACGGCGGCCAGCATACGCCCCATAACCTGTTTCCGAATGATCGCCAGCCGGCCCTCCCGCAACGTCCGGCGCAACCGTTGGTAGGCGTTGCGGAAATGAGGACCAAGCCCGAGCAGGCGGACTTCGGACGCCGTCCAGCTAGTAGTCAGTACCTGGTCGTAATACTGTGCCCGGCGCCTGACTTCGGTGAGGCGCTCCCACCAGGAGTGGTATTGCCGGTTGATGCGGACAATGACATAGAGAGCCGGCAGCGTCCCGGCGAACAGAGCTGCGGGCAACCAGGCACCGTAGGGGACCAGAACGGCTGCCATGGCGAGCAGCGTAACGGTGTTCTGCAGAAGCCGGCCGAGAGTTTCGAGCACCATCATCGGCCGGGTGCCGGATTCGCTAACAGCGCGGTTTAGGCGGTCATGAAACTCGGACGATTCGTAGTAAGCAAGATCGAGAACGGTGGCCTGGCGCTGGATAAGGGCGCTGATGTGATCTTGAATCAGCTCGGCAACGGCGGTTCGCAGCCATTGGGCGAGCCCGCTGAGGACCTCCGTAGCGAGCATCACAGCAGCCAGGGCCGCGCCGATCGAAATGGCCGGACGCACGGCTTCCCAGGAACCACCCGCTTGGATGGCGGCGACCAGACCGTCCACGAAAAGCCGGAGCAATTGCACCAGCAGGGCGGGCAACAGCCCCTGAATGAGGAGCAGCGCCAGCCAGCCGATGCTGCGGACGCCGGCGGCTTTCCAAACTACACCCCCGGCCTCGGGCAACCAACTGAGCGATTCGGTAAATGAAAGGAGTTTGTGCTTCCCGGACATAAGAGTCAGAAGGTGAAACTTCGCGGTAACGCCGGGCTAAGCGCGGTGGCGGAGCACGGAGAGGCTGGAATAACGGTCCAACCGGGATGCCGGCCCTCCCAGCAGGAGGACGCGATCGGCCTTGAGCCACGCGTGGGCCTCGATGCCACCGCCGGACTTCCTGGCGATGCCGATATGGATCTCGGACGCCACACCCCTTCTGGCAAGCAGGATCTGTGCGGCGAGCGCCTGGCACAGGCAGGTGCCCACAGAAGGAAAACGCTGGGCAACCGAGTCCACCGCCCAGACGACATCCCGAACGTCACCCGAATCGACAAAAGGCAACCCTGTGACGATACCGCCGCAACGCTGGGCGGCTCGCCGGACAAGGCGAAACGGTAGGGCACGCAGGCCAACCCGGATGAGGCTCAGCGACGCGGCCGACTCGGCCAAGAGGACCCGCCGTGCCCAGCCGAGTTCGGAAAGGCGCTTAACAATCCTGGTCAAGTTCTTCCACAAGCCCCGCTTCTCTCATCTGATTCAGAAACGCGAGCACTTCCCGTTCACACACGGCCGAATCAACTTCGTATTCTTCGGTCATGGTCTCCACCAGGCTCCGGATACTTTTCGGGGTGTCCAGGAGCCGCCAGATCCGGGCTCCCACTTCATCCAAACCGTAGTAGATGCCGGAACCAAGATGCAGGATCACAGCCTCACCGGAAAGCTCGCACGAGAGCTGTTGTTTTGACAGTCCCACCAGGGACTCTCGGGTAACTGTAGCGTTCACTGTCGACTTCCTCCGTATGATGAGCAGTTGGCTTTGATTCGGTCATGGCGCCGCCGGCGACTGCGTGTGGGGGATGCGGCCGGCGGACCTTCGGCGTTGATATGGTTGAGCACCGATCGGGCGCGCGCGACGATCGCATCCACTGAGCCGAAACCCCGCAAACGGAACGCGGCGACCGACCGGGCCACGGCGGCGCACTGGCGAAAGTGAGACTCACCGCCGGACTGCATCAGCTTCGAGGGATATGAGTTGCCGAGCACTTCCAGAAATGCTTCCGCCGGACGCACTGACTCGATCTCGGGTCCCGGCTGCCTGTCCAGCAGGTAGAGCCGGGTGAGCGCCAGGGGCCGCCGCGGAAAGTTTTCTGAAAGCCGGCATCCTTGTTTCTCTTCCCCGGGATGAAACCGGATGAGTTCAGATGCTTTGCGTCCCAGCGCCGCCGCCACCGAGGGCGCCAGTTTGACCTGGGGAAATCCGGGCTGGACGGTCACTCCCACGGCCCCGAAGCGTACCGGCGTCAAATCGTCCGCGACCAGGGGGCAACCCAATCCATGGAGCGCCGCCGCAAGCGAGGATTTTCCCAGACCGCTTTCGCCCACGAACGCCACCACGCCCCCGCCGATACTGACCGCGCTCGCGTGGAGCACGAGCATGCCCCGTTGGTAAAGCAGCAAGGCCATGACGGTACCGATGAGGTAGAGGTGGACTCTCCCCGGGGATACACCCGGCGCCGGATAAACAGTGACGGCGCGCCCCTGGCGGATCAAGAAAGCGGCGGAACCCTTCACGGAGAACAATGCTTCCCCGGCCGAAAGGCGCAGGTATGCCGGTTTGCCGGCGCACTCGTCCGGGAACTCGCCCTCCCGCCCCATCCGAATCACGATCTCGGCAGCCGAATCAGAGGGCAACAACCCCGGCAGGGGGATCTCGGAGTGGATGCCGTAACCGTAAGCGGTGTAACAATTCACAGCAAAGCTTCCTAATCGTGCAGTCCAGAACGCCTCAACCAGATGGCCAGGTTGGCCGCGAGAAACAGGTTCAGCGCCTCCTGTTCGGTGCGCCGGGGCTCCGTAAGGAAGCACTCGTAGTCCCGGCGGAGCCCCGCCGTGTCAACGAAGTCGCCAAGCAGCGGCAAATGCTCGCGCATCAGCCGATCGAGCATCGGCCGGTCGTATTCGGCCAGTTTTGTTTTGAAATTCATGCTCATACTGCCCTTTTTCACCCGGTGCTGCACTTCGGGCGGAAGAATTCCCCCCATGGCCCGGCGCATGATGGCGCGGTTCAGTCCATTCTGCAGCTTCTGTTGCGGAGGTACCGAGACGCAGAACTGCATCAGCTCCCGGTCGAAGAAAGGGAACCGCAACTCCAGACCATGGGTGGCGCTCGCTTTGTCAAGCACCTCAACAACCCAAAGCATCAACCCTGATTCAAGAGCGTTGCGGTGTTCCCCGGTAGCGATCCCGGCGTGCCGGCGCGTGCGGCGATGAAATTGGCGGACCCGCTCGTCGAGCTGCGTCCGCCGGGCAAAGGCGGGTGAAATGATCGAGTGCAGCCCCCACGGTGGCTGGACACGCCCCCGCAGCCGGCGCCACAGCTCGACCGCCGGGCCGGGAACCAGGGGTTTGAATCCCAATTCCCAGGCAACCCGCCTCCACCGGTCGGAGCTGAAGCGGCTCGCGAGTGCCCGGGACTCGCGGGCCAGGCGCAGCCAGCGCCCCGAGCGGGCGAGCTGGGTGAGAAATTCGTAGCCGTAAGAGACGGTCGTGTCGCCATCGTTGCCGGACAGCAGCACGCCGACGCCAGCAGCGGCAGCCGCGTTGAAAACGGCGCAGTCCATGTAAAGGCTGGGGGCCGGGAGTGGTTCGTCCTCATGCCACAGGACCCCGGAGAGGGGGCCGGTCCGGTCCGCGAACACCGTGTGCGGGCGGAAGGCTCCGGTGGCCAGCACCGCCCGGATATAGGCGTTCTCGTCGATGCGCCCATCGATGCCGCTCGCGGAGGGAAAAACAGCCGAGAAGGTTGCGATTGGTGGCCTCCCCTGTTCGGCGAGCAGGTCGCGGGCCGTGCAGGCAATGGAGGAGGAATCCAGACCGCCGCTCAACATACAGCCGATCTGCTCGTCGTTGCCGACACGGCGGCGGACAGCCCGCGTAAACACATCGAGAAATGCTTCGGCATACTCGCCATCGCCAGCGAGATGCACCGGTTCGTGGGTTGTGAGCCTCCAGTAACGCCAGCAGCGAATCTCACCCTCGCTGACACTCATTGCGTGCGCCGGGGGCAAGCGTTGAATGTCGCGATAAAACGTGCTCTCCTTGTCTTCGAAAAACTTCGCCAGGTAAGCAGCCACCATCTCTTCGTTGAGGCGGCGGGGCACTTCCGGCGAACAGAGAAGGGCCTTTATCTCCGAGCCGAAATACACGGCTCGCGGCGAAACATGGTAGTAGAACGGCCTGATGCCGACTACGTCCCGGGCGCAGAATAACCGCCGCCGCTTGGCGTCCCAGATCGCGAAAGCAAAATCGCCTGCCAGCCGGCCCGGGCACTGCTCACCCCACTTCCGGTAGGCAGCCAGGATCAGCTCCGCATCGGTGGCCGCTTTCCCGCGCGGATTGGACTCCCCGAGGGAGACGAGCAGATCGTCGCGGTTGTCCAGACGCGCGTCCGCGGCGATCACCAGGCTCCACTCGGCTCGGACCGACGGCCCGCCCGGCGCCCGCGCATTCGCCGAATCCCGGCCAGCGCAGCTTCCCATACCGACCGCCGAATCACACCAGATTCCACTGCCGGCTGGCCCGCGGAACGCCACTCGCCCGATCATACTGGAGACGAGGCCGGCGTCCACACCAGCACCGTCACGCCGAAATATGCCTGCAATTGCACCTGTCATAAGTCCGTTATTGGAATCCGCCGCCGCGGCGCGTGCCCCTGAAGACTGCCGGCGAGATTGCGGCGGCGGGGAGCTTCGTCGCCTTCTGCAAAAATCGGGCGCCCTCGCAGAATCCGGGAGCGCCCGCGTGAGATCAAATCTCAGGAGGCATCGGAGAGGATGCCCTCGTTGTTCACGAGGACATCGTCGCCTCCGCCGAAAGATTTGCACTTGAACTGAAGAGTGATCTGCCCAATGGTGCCATAAACGGACAGACGAGGGGTTTGCCACCCCTTTTTCTGGTATTCTTTCGTCATACAACCTCCTTTCTGTGTGTAGTAAAGCATTTTAGAGCCGCGCGAAGTGACGATCGGCCCAGCGGCGTGCGCTACCGAATTCCCTGCCACTCGCAGGTGCAGTAAATCAAGGGTTTTGCCAGATGGCGCCACCTGTGTGCCGGGCCGCAATAGGTGCCTGATGCCCCGGCCGCCGGTTCGCCAACCGTTGGACGATTAAACTGGGCGAGCTCTGAAATATCGACAATGTCATGATCCGCGAGTTCGGATGTGTCAATGATTGAAAACTCGAACCTGCGTAACGCCGCCTCAGAAACACCAAAGGCTGCCGAGCATCTGCTTGACGGATCGCCACCGGTAAATGCTGACGAGGCGCAAGGGCCGCGTGAGGTGGCGCAGCGCAGCTAGAAAGCCGGGTAGCGCCAGGCTGGCGCGGTCCCGGGCGTTCGGCATCACGCCGATGTGGGTAAAATAGCGCCATCGGTCCGCGGCGTGCTCCCGAAGGCGGAGATGAAAAGAATGATACTCGCCCGGGTGAGGCTCTCGCTCGACGAACAAGCGCTGGAGAACCCGCCGCCCGAGGCGCGCCACGACCTTGTCTTGCCTCACCTGCCTGGCAATCGCACCGGGCACCGGCACTCCATACAAATCGCTGGCGAACCAGATCGCCAGGCGGACGATCCGCTCGACGTGGAGCTTCCGGGCTAGCGCCAGCGTGCGAAAGAGGTCGAGGTCAGGATTACGGGCGAGATACTCGACAGTCGAGCTGAGCCAGTCCAGCCGCCACCATTGATGCTTGGCTCCGTGGACGGCGAGAACGAGGAAGGAATCTTCGGGAGCGAAACAGGAGACGGCGGCATCGCCGATCCGCACGACGACCAGCCGCTCCCAGAACGGTTCTTCCTCAAAGCGGAAGTTGAAGGCATCCGGCGCGAACGCCCAATGGAGTTCCAGGAAAATGCGGCGATCCTGCCGGAGCAGCTTCGCGTGGTAAGTGGACCGGAGCGAGGGCGCTAGATCATCCGCGTGGGGCGATTCGCGATCCCGGTATCCGCGGGTGGCAAGAACAGCGCGGGCGGCCCCGATATCAGTCGGGTGAACCAGGATGTCCAGGTCACTGAACTGCCGCAGTGCCAGGTCGCCATGGGCCGCCACCGCGAGCATCGGTCCCTTGAAAGGCACGACTTCGATTCCGCTGGCCTGAAGCAGCTTGACTACGGTCAGCAGCTCGCAGGTCATCTCCATACTGCGGGCGGCGTTCGTGACGAGCCCGCTGCGCAGTTGCCGCATCACCGTTGCGGGCACGCGGTCCGGACAACCCCGCTCAAGATTTCGGCAGAGCAGGGGCAACACCCGATGGCGCTCAGCGGCCCGCAGCAGGAAGCGCCAGTCCAGCCCCCGGCTGACGAGGTCAGAAATCCGGCCTTCATCCCGGGGCCGGGCCACCGCGCAGCGCACAAGCAATTCGGCCTCCGGCCGGAATCGGGCCCCGGTGAGTTCGTCGGCAACGCAACGGGCGTCCAAGTTCGCTTTCATGGGTTCGTCCTGGCGGCGGCCGCTCGGACACTCGGGGCCGAAAACAGCAGTCCAAGATGATACAGGCCCCAGTAACCGGCGAACTTTCCGTACTCGGTCAGGGCGCGGCGGAACGGACCGGGGCCGTCCGCTCGCACGTCGTGCACCCCTCCAACCGGAACCATGCGGACATCTACTCCGAGACCCTCCAAGCGCCGCTCCAAGGTCCACTGTGCCCGCCGGGTGTGGAAGTCTGATGTCACCACGAGGATTCTCGACATTGGGTGGGCGTGCACGTAATCCGCCAGGGCGGCGGCCTCATCGGCCGTGCCCCGGACGCCTCCCGGATGAGGAAGTTCGATAATCCGGTCTGGCGGGACGCCGTCGTTGACGAGCAAAATGGCCAAGATGTCGGTCGGGCTGCGCCGGGTGGGCGAGAACTTCTCCGGGTCACCGTCCATGAGACCTTGCGCCCGGGCTTCCGCGTAAGAGAGCCACGGTTCGCCGTTGATCTCGACCGCCGGTCCCGCGAGGTTGACACCCCGGTACCATCGGCGGGAAGCGCCGTTTACGGAAACGATCGCCAGGCCCGTCAGGCACGGGTCGCCCCGGCCGCCGTTCAGCAGATCCAGGTTTAAAACGCCGTCCGCGACTCTCACATCGTACGGCCCGAAGCGCCGCCACTCGCCGAAAGGCAAGTCACCCAAAAACCCGGCGGCCCTGGATTCCAGGTGCAGTTCCATCCTCCGGAAGTGGCTACGGTGGTTTTCGACGAAATACAAGTAGACCTCGTAGCGGCCGTTGGGCGCCCGCCAGGCCAGGTGCAGGCCTTCACCGGGCTGGGTGCCGGGCTTCCAGATACCGGACCGCAGCATTTCGGCTACCGCGGGATCGGCCGCGGGCTTGATAGCGAAGTCCCGATGCCGGTCACGCTGACGTGGCAGGAGAATCACCGGCGCCAGAGCTTGATGGAACAGATCCGCCGCTTTCGATCCCCGGAGCTGCTGTTCGCCGCCGAGAACATAGATCGCGTCAGCGGCGGCAACCGGCTCCGCCACCACGAGAAATCCGGTCATCGCCGGCGGCAGGAAGGCAGCCACGGCGCCCGCGCCAACCAGCAGTGCGACGAGAAAAACCAATCGCCGGCTTCCCGCGCGAACACCGAGGCGTGATGGAACTGATCCAGGCACTGTTAGCATCTCTAGGCGGCATCCTGCTCGCGCAATAATCCGTTCCGCTCGAGAGTCGCAGCCGCCTGGTGAATCACCGGAAAGGACAATTCCGCGCGTTCCGCGATGTCCAGCAGGCTGTGGTGGCCGTCAGACAAGTTCAGAACCCACAGCAAAGCCAGATGCTCCGCCTCCACGTCGGGCCCGCCGGTGTGCCGGTACAGACCCCGTCTGCCGAGTTGCGGCTCTCCCTTCGGGCTCAGGTTGAGATACCGCCGATTATGTTCGAGGACTTCCACCACCGCCAGACACGCCCTCAGCGATCCCGCCAGATACTCGGCCTTGACGAAGCCCAGGTTGTCCGCCGAGCTGTGGTACTCGGGAAAGCGGCCATACATCGAACGCATCAGGCATCCCACCGGCAGATCGAATCCCGGCGAACAGTATTGCCGTTCATCGTAACCGTATGGGGAGAAGTTCATCACCTCGTACGGGTTGCCGCTGTGGGCCAGCACATGGGCGAACGCCCGGTCGATTTCGGCGTCGCCGTGGCGGCTTTTCTTGTAACGAAGATCTGCGCTGTCACCGACGCAGGTGAGCACCAGGCCGTTCTTGATCCGCCCGGTGCGATCCTCGTTTCTGGCGAGCCACGTGATCGGGCCGATGGTGGCCGGCAAAAAGACAAACCGATAGGAGTAATGCCGGGGTCTGTCGCGCAGCTCCCGAGCCAGCCAGACAGCCACGGCGAGGCCGGAAAGGTTGTCATTCGCCATGGACGGATGACAGATGTGGCATGAAATCAGCACCTCGTCGGACAACCTTCCGGGCAGAGAGAGTTCCGCATAGGTGAGGCGGCCGTCTTGTAACGAGGAGTCGATGCAGACCTCGTACTCCGTGTCCGGAAGATTCACCAGCTCGTTATGGGAAAGACAGAAACCCCAGTTCCGTGAATAATAGGATGTCCGGTAAGGAATCCAGTCGGGATGCTCCGGATCGCTGAAAAGATGAGGCCGCAATTCCTCCAGCGACATCCGTCCCCGCACCGGCACACTGTAACTCATCACGTGCAGGTTCGATCGCCGGAAGTCCACCACCCGCTCACCAGCCGGGTTCTTGATGTAGGCGTCCCGGATATTCCATTCTTGCGGCACGATCCAGTCGAGTACGCGGGTGCCGGTTGGAACTTCGTGGATTTCGAGATCGATTTCCTCGGCCACACGCCGCAGGGTAGCCCGCGTCCCATCGCCGGTAATGCTGCGGCAAATCGGAAAAAGCTCCGAGGCAAACTCGTGCATCTGTTTTCCAGCTTCGATATCGGCGGTGCGTTGCTGATTCATGAATCCCTTTCTGGCGCCGTTATTGCAGCCGAGTTCCACGAAGGCAGATCACCGGGACGGCGCCTGATGACACAGATCAGGCTTTTTTCATCGGGCGGATGCTGATGTCCGTCACTTCCGCGGTTCGCGGCAGGCGCAGTGCGTTGATCACCACTGAAGCAATATCTTCCGGTTGCAGGAGAGCCGACGGGCAGTAGCTCTCGCCGTTGAGCCCATCCAGCCTCTCCAGCATCGGAGTCGCACAGCGGCCCGGATAGACACTCAGCACCCGGACACCATGCGGGTTGACTTCCTCCCGCAAGCTGTCGGCGAATGCCTTCAGCGCATGTTTCGTGGCCGAATACTGGCTCACGACCGCCCGTGCGTTCAGCCCGGCACTCGAGTTGATGAACACCACCTGGCCTTGTGCGGAGACAAGCATCGGCAGCAGCACCTGGGTGAGCTGATAGGGAGCGCGAACGTTGATCGAGTACTGCAGATCGAATTCCTCCACCCGCGCCCGCCCGGGCATACCAACAAACAGAGCGCCGGCGTTGTGGATCAAAATGTCGGCGCCCGCAAAGTCCTGGCTGACCGCCGCGTGAAGCTCCCCAAAGGAAGCGTCTTTGGTCAGGTCAGCGGGGTAGCAGCGGGCGGCCGCGGCCCTGCCATTGGCGGCCTCAGCGACCGCCTCCAGCTTGAGCGGGTTGCGCCCGACCAGACATAGCGCGGCCCCTTCCTCCGCCAAAGCGAGGGAAATCGCCCGGCCGATACCGCTGCCCGCGCCGGTTACAATCGCTATCTTGCCCGCCAGAGGACTCATGGCGTTCCACCTGCAGCCATGGCATTCACTATGTCTTCAGCCGGCGGTCGCTGGAACCGGCCGGCCAACGATCAGCGGGCTCGGGATGGCCACCACGAACGCGCCGCCCCGGCGTTGATACTCCGCTTGCTGGTTGATGATTTCGTCGGCCAGGTTCCAGGGCAATATCAGGGCGAAGTCGGGCTGCTCGGCGACCAGTGCTTCCGGCGGGCGGATCGGAATGCGGGAGCCGGGAAGCAGCAACCCCTGTTTGTGCGGGTTGCGATCCACGGTGAACTGGATCGAGCCGGTCCCGATCTGACAATAGTTGAGCAGGGTGTTCCCCTTCGCCGGCGCCCCGTAGGCGGCAATCTTGGCGCCCCGGCGCTTCAGGAGCTCCAGCAGCGTCAACAGTTGCTGTTTGATCTGAAGCACACGGCCGGAGAACCGGCGGTAGACCGCCTCACCAGTCAAGCCGAGACGTTCCTCCCTGTGAAGCATCGCGGTCGTGCGCGGTGAAACCGAGTGAATGTCGCCTCGCTGCAAAAAGACGCGGAGTGAGCCGCCGTGGACGGTTTGCCGGGTGACATCGAACAAAGTCAGGCCAGCCCGTTCGGCCAGGTTGCGAATCGCCGAGAGAGAAAAATAGAAGACGTGTTCGTGGTAGATCGTGTCGAATTCGCAGGAGGCGAGCAGGTCGGCGACGTAAGGGAACTCGAAGACGGCGCAGCCCGTCTCCGGCAGGCATTCGCGCACCGCCCGCAGGAAGTCATTGATCGCGGGCACATGGGCGAGCACGTTGTTGCCGATGATGAGGTCGGGCGCGCCAAGCTGCTCACGCACCGCAGCGACCGACGATGAATTGAAGAACTTTACCAGGGTCGGAATTCCCCTTGCCATCGCGCACGCGGCCACGTTGGCGGCCGGTTCCACGCCAAGACAGGGAATGCCCCGCTCAACGAAGAATTGCAACAGGTACCCGTCGTTGCTGGCAATCTCCACAACCTTGCTGGATGCGTCGAGGCGGAACCGCGAGATCAGTTCGCTCGCCATTTGCGAAGAGTGTTCCAGGAAGCTGTCCGAGCAGGAAGAGAAATAAAGATACTCGCTGAAAATCTCTTCCGGCGGGACCGGGTTCAAGAGCTGCACCAGAAAACACTCCGGACAGAATGCCACCGAGAGAGGGAAGCGCTTTTCCTGGCCCGGGTCACTGTCGGGTTGCTGGTAAGAGTTGGCCAGCGGTGTATCACCCAGTTTCAGGAAGGGCTCCGGCAATGCGGCGCCACAGCCGAGACAGTTCGCCCCGAGCGGTCCGCGGGACCGTTTTCCGTTGTCGTTCGTTTGCACGGTCAGTCTCCCGCCTCCGCCATCCGCATCTGAGCCGGTGCGTCGAATTGGGCCCATGGGGCGTCCCCGGCTTCCCACATCCTGTTCAGAATCTGCATCTCACGGTAGGTGTCCATGCACTGCCAGAAACCTTCGTGGGTGTAGACGCCGAGTTCGCGCCGTTCCGCCAGTTTCATGAGCAGACCGATTTCCAGGCTTTCCGTGTCATCTTCGATCAGGTCAAGAACCTCTCTCTCGAATACGAAGAAGCCTCCGTTGATCCAACTGTTGACCGTCTGCGGTTTCTCCTGGAAGTTCTCCACTGTGCCCTCGTCAACCTTCAGTTCGCCGTAACGGGACGAGGGATGGACCGCTGTAACCGTCGCGAGTTTACCAGAGCGCAGGTGGCATTCGAGCAAGCGGTCGAGATCGATATCGGCGACGCCGTCACCGTAAGTGGCCATGAACCTCTCCCCATGGATATACTTGCCGATCCTTTTCAGTCGGCCACCGGTCCAGGTCTTGTCGCCGGTCTCGGCGAGCGTGACCCTCCAGCCGTATTCCGTGCGCCCATTGTGAACCTCAATCTGGGGCGACCCCAGCGTTACCGTAATGTCGGAATTGTGCATCCGGTAGTTCAAGAAATAATCCCGGATGACATCGCCCTTGTAACCAAGACAAACAACAAACTCGGTGAAGCCGAAGTGAGCATAACGTCTCATGATGTGCCAAAGAATTGGCCGGCCACCGATCCCCACCATGGGTTTCGGGCGAACTTCGGTTTCCTCGCGCAAGCGGGTTCCCAGGCCCCCTGCCAAAATCACGACTTTCATACCAGTTCCTCCTTCTGGATGACATCCTTTTCGTACGGAGGGAAATTCTGCTGGCGAATGGTGCTCCGGTCTGTTCGTCCCTCCGTTCCGGCCAGGCGGCTATAGTCCTCAATCTGCTGCACCGTCAGCCGAGTAGCGGCTGCCGGCAGCTTCAGCCATGAGCGGTACCACTCCACCGTCAGCCGAGCCGTCTCCTCGATCCCGAGCACCGCCTGCCATCCCAGCTCAGTGAAGGCCCGGGTCGAATTCAGCCGCAGGCGCCCCGACTCCTTGAATCCGGTCCTGTCTTCCTCGCACCGGATTTCACCCCGTCCCCAGTGATGCAACAACCGGGTTGCCAGCTCGCGGACTGTAATCTCACTATCCGCCGCTGGACCGAAATTCCAGCAGCGGGCGACCGGCGCCCTGTCCTCGTACAGGACCCTGGCTGCCAGCAGGTACCCGTACAACGGTTCCAGGACATGCTGCCAGGGGCGCACAGCCTCTGGAGAGCGCAGCGTAACGGCATGGCCGGAGGCCAGCGACCGGACGATGTCAGGCACGAGCCGGTCTTCGGACCAGTCACCGCCGCCGATGACGTTGCCGGCACGACAGGTGGCGACGCGTGGCGCGCCGGCCTGTGAAAAGAACGAGCGTCCCCAGGCAGATGTGACAATTTCAGCGCAGGCCTTACTCGAACTGTAGGGATCAGCTCCTCCCAGCACGTCCGCTTCCGAGTAGGTCCCGTGCCGGTCGTCGTTTTCGTAACACTTATCCGAGGTGATCACGACCACGGCGCGGACGCTCGGCGTGAGGCGCGCTGCTTCGAGAAGGTGCACGGTGCCCAGGATATTGGTGGCGTACGTCGCCACCGGATCGCGATAGGACTGGCGAACAAGAGGTTGTGCCGCCAGGTGGAAGATCACTTCCGGTTCGGCCCGGCGCACGTTCTCGAGCAGTTCCCGGCCATGGCGGATATCCACAAAATTCTCATCGATACCGTCACTCACCCGTGCGGCGTCGTAAAGCGAGGGTCCTGCGGGTGGCGGGAGAGCGCAGGCCGCAACCCGGGCCCCAGCGAGCTTCAGCCAGGTTGCCAGCCAGCCCCCTTTGAAACCCGTGTGTCCCGTCAGGAATACCTTTCGTCCGGCAAAGAAATCGAAAACGGTATTCCTCATATTGATTTACTTTCCGAAGTCTCCGAGAGCTTCGTGACGCTTGTGCCGGCGGGCTCTGGTTCGCGAGCCGCTTCCGGGGAGCGTCCGGCTACGCCCGACACGGAGGCCGCCATTCGCTCGAGGCGCGCGAGCCGGGCGCCGGCGGCCGTGAGCGGCTCCAGTCCGGTGACCTCGAGGATGGCCTTCCAGCGATGCAGCCAGTCGTGGCGCAGCAGACATTGCACTATATTGTTGGTACGGAGCTGGTGCAAACGTTCCGGCTGCTGCTCGAGCCATTGGAGAATCTCGCCGATCCCCTCGCCCGTGGCGGGAATTTCAATCACCGCGTCGGACCAGTCGAACTGACTACGGAAGTGCTCAGAGGCAGCAGCACGACCGAGAATGACGGACCCGCCAGCAGCGGCCTCAAAGTACCGCGGCAGCGGAATGTCGTCCTTGCCTGATATCGGGTAAGCGATAAAAAAACGGCTCCGCTGGATCACGCCGGCCAACAGATCCCGGTGTTCTCTCCAGTCCTGCACGTCCCACCCTCGCACCGAGTCATAGAGATAAAAACAGCCTTCCTGACGGGCGTGATCCAGCAAGCCTCGGTGCACGGCCGCTACCCGGCGCCCCATGCTATAGCAGTCGATCACCCGCGCCGGGTGGCCCGGACGGGGGCAGAAACGCAGTGTGTCCACCGCCGGGGGCAGGTAGTAGCACGGGCGGCCCGTGATGCGGCCGATCGGGTCCACGGCGGCGGGATTTGCTACGAAAACAACGTCAAAGTCACGGAGCATCTCGAGGTAGGGCCGGTAACGTTGAAGGTCCTTTGTCCAGGTCTCGGTCAGGTAGCAGGCAACCGTGCGGCAGCGCCGCCGCCAGTCCTTGATCCGGCGCATCGCTGCAATATCATGCGCGAAGACGGGAACAAAGAAGAACAGATCGTAGTCTGCCTCGACGCGCAACATCCGAGCCCCGATGAACGGTTGGTCCAGATTCCTGTAAACCCGTCCCCATTTCCGGGCCAGCCGCTGACGGAAGCGGCGGCCGGCGTTCGGGTCCTCCCACTGCCAGCAACGCACATCGACACTGTCGACGCCGGCGATCACATCTTCAAATTCGTAAGTGCCGCAGCGGAAAGTCTTCTGTTCCAACGCGCGCAACGACACCAGCAACACGCGGGCCCTCGATTCAGAATCGGGCGTCAGCACAGGGGAAGGACGTTCATTCTCGGATGGCATTGGTATCTTCGACTGATGGGAAACGGAGAAGCGAGGCTCAGCCGGCCGAGGCCAGCGGTTCGACTCCGCGGTCGGTGTTCTTCCACCGGCGTTTCTTGAAACGCCCGGTGAACTGGTCTGTGCGGACAACCACGATCTTGGCCGGTATCTTGAACGACTCGAGCCGCTCCCGGCAGTATTCGCGAACGCGGCGCTTAAGTTGTGCCGCGTCTTCAGGCTCCCGCAGGTTGATCCGGGCCACGACCATGTTGCCGGTAATCGGGTTCGCCTCCCCGGAAACCGTGACGTCCTTGACGTTCGGAACCTGGAGCAGCACGTTCTCGATTTCGGCGGGGTACACCTTTTGCCCGCCGACGTTGATGATCTCTGACTTGCGTCCGAGGAAGCGAACATAATCCCCCTGACGTTCGACCAGGTCACCGGTATCGAACCAACCGTCGTCGTCGAACGGCGAGTCGTGGTTCAAGTAGCCCAGCATGGCTGATTTCGCCTTAATCCAGAGCGTTCCGTTCCGAACCTTGATGTCGAACCCTTCGCCGCCGACCTTGACCCGGAGAGAATCGGAGGCTTCGCTTCTCGACCTGAGAATACCCAGCTCGGAAAGTCCGTAGGTCTGCTGCAGCTTCGCTTGCGGTAGTATGGCGTGGATTCGGTCGAGCGTACTCTGGGCCATCGGCTCGGTGCCGTACGTAATCAGGCGCAGCGACGAAAGGTCGTACTGCTGATAAGCCTCCGACATCAGCAACAGGTTGAGGAAGGTTGGTGACGTGGGCAGCAGCTCAACTTTGTGCCGTTCGATCACCTCGCATACGCGCGCCGGAGCGCGTTCGCCGCAAGTGACCACCGTGCCGGCGTTCGAAAGCACGTAGAACAGCGTATTGATGCCCCCAATATGATCGATCATCAAGAAGGTCAGCGTCACCAGGGAACGGCGGGAGCGCTGGAATTTTTCGAGCAGCAGCGCGAAGTTGTGAAGGACGGCCTTGCTCTTGCCGGTCGATCCTGAGCTGAACAAGACCAGCCCGGGCTGCTCCATCGCAATCAGTTTCCGCGTCAGCGGATTCGACGGGGACCGCGGAAACTTTTCAGTGCCGCAGGGGCCTCCAGGAACAGGCGTGAGGGCAACCTCCACTTCCGCAATGTCCATGAACTCGTCTTGCTGCGCGGCGACGCTGGGTGAAAGTGGAACCACTACCGCATTCCGGTCGAGCAAGGCGAACAATATCGCCACGGTGTCAGGGGTATAATCTCCGCGCACCGCTACCACGGCTGATTGACCGACGCGCGCGGAATCAAGAAACCCCTGCCAGTCCGTGATTCGTTCCCTCAGCCAGCGGTAGCTGTAACGCCGGTCGTTCCAGATCATGAAATCCTTATCGTGGTTGGCGCGGAAAATCCGGTACAGCCAGGTGTTGTGTGACATGGTCAAGCCCCTCCAAGGTAGATCACCTGCCCGGTGATGTAGTCGCTTTCCGGACGGATGAAGAAATCGACAACGTTCATTACGTCACCGGGACGGCCTTTCCGTTTCACGGCCAGCCGGTTGACGAGCGCTTGGATGCTCGCTTCGGGAACATTCTTAATCAGGGCGGTGTCGATCGGGGTCGGGCCCACGGCATTCACCGTGATGCCCAGGCCCCCGAGTTCCGCGGCCAGGATCTTCGTCAGCGTCTCGACGGCGCTCTTGCTGGCCGCGTAAACGGCTTCCCCTTCTACTCGCATGGGAACAGCGATGCTGGTAAGGTTGACGATCCTGCCAAAGCGTTGCCGGTGCATGAGCTTTGCGCTTTCCCGGGCAACGAGAAAAGTCCCCTGAAAATTGACGGCCATGACCCGTTCCACGGTGGCCGCCGGTACGAGCATCGCGTGATTCATCGAGGCAATGCCCGCGTTGTTGATGGTCACGTCAAGGCGCCCGTACCGGCGGCGGATGTGCTGGAACAGCCCGGCCACCTGCCGCTCGTCCGCTACGTCAGCCTGAACGTGTTCGTACCCGTCGAGTTCCCAGTCAGGCACGCCGCGGCTGCAACCGACGACGGCAAAGCCGCGGCCAACAAGCTGTCCGGCGAGGTACCGGCCGATGCCGGTCCGGCTACCGGTGACCAGTGCTACTGAGGGGGCCGCAACACTCATGGTTCAAGCGGCTCGTTCCGCGAGCAGCATCAGCGCGTAGTCGGCCAGGTTGCCGACGGTGCGGAACGGGCTGCGCTTTTGTGACATTGCTCGCTCGTCGGCAACCGTGATGGCCGTGTTGCACCGGTCGTTCAGGTTTTGTTCCACTTCTACGACCAGGGAGACAAGCCCTACGGAATCCAGCGGGCTGCCGGAACCGAGCAGCGATGTATTCTCGTCAACCTCGCCCGGCTCCACGCCGGGCGGTACGAATTGCCGGTAAGCTTCCCGGATGATATCTACTATGCCGTCTCTGGTGATCACGTGGTTACTCCTTGGTCGGATTTGGAAGAACTCTGTTCTAAGCCAGGCTCGTCAACGGCCGCGGGATCGCCGAATACCAGTGGGGGCCGGGCGGTGATGATGGCGCGGGCCGGTACGTCTCTGAAAATGACCACATTGGGACCGATGCGGGCCTGGTCGCCGATCTTTACGCCCCCGGCAATCACTGCGCCCGCACCAATTTCCACCCCGTGGCCGAGCCTTGGAGCTTCACCGAAGCGGTCTGACCGGGTGGCTCCGATGGTCACGTTCTGCCGGATCACGCAGTCATCGCCGATTTCGGCATCCGGATGAATCACGATTCCGCCCTGGTGGCCAATCAAGAATCTCCGTCCGATCCTGGTGCTGTAGGAGAGCTCAATGCCGTAATGGTTCCGCACAAAGCGGTAGAGCATCCGGTACAGAAGGTAGGCCGGAAACCGGATGATTCGCGGCTTGGTCAAACGCCACACACCGAAGCGGTACACCGCCAACGCCCGGAATCCAGGCCGCGTCCAGTCGCCACCGTTGGTCCGGTGGTCTTCGAAGATCCTTTGGAACAGTTGCTTGATCGTCATCATTTCCTGTTCGTTGAGCGCGAGCTCCCGCTCGACGACCGGCGCTTCGTGTGAGGTGAACGGGGAGTGCTCTCATCGGCGAGTCCTCCGGGGGAAGACCGCCTGGGAGAAACCGTCAGCCAGACGGCGCCTTCACCGGGGAGGAGAGTCACTTCGTCGGTCACGACGGGGGGGACGGTTTCCGTTATCAGGCGGCCGCCGTGAAGGCGGTAGCGAATCATAGTGGTGGCCCACGGCACCAGGTAAGGGCTCAAATCAGGACGGGCCACGGCTGGAGCTTCGGTCATGTTCACGGCGATCAGAAGGGCGCCACGGGGCCCGCGGCGGGCTCCGGTTACGAACTCCGGTCCAAGTTCAGGGCTCGGCAGGCGGGGCTGAAACAGATACGGCTCAATACGCTCTATCAGATGGAAAGCTGCGGCCATGGCCCGCCACCGCTGAGTGCCCACCGAGAACGGGTCCGCACCCGTTTGCAGGTTACGGATCTCAGTACCGTTGAAAGCCCGGTTGCGTTTCCAATTCGAGCTGTCATAACTGTAGACGCGGACACCGGCGGCGCCAACGGCCATGGCATAGAGCGCCTGGGCCGCCACGTTCACCGGCGTATGACCGGCCGCCTGAAGCCGGTCCTGGCCCGGTATGTAGGAGTTACCCGGGCCCAGTTTCGTGTAGAAGGGTCCCGTAACGCTCATCTGCAGCAGCAATGGGCGGTCGCGCTGGATCAGGTGGCGGCGCTTGACGGTCACGTGTTCCATCGACTCCCGAAGCTGAGGCAGGGATATGCCCCACGGGTAAGCCTGTCGCCACGCCAGCTTGTCCCAAAACATCGACGTGTAGTCGCTCAGCAATGGGTCGCCCATCCAGTTGCGGATCGCTTCCGGGGGGCTAAGCCAGAGAACAGGCCAGGTAACCGGGCTGGCGTTCGGAACCGAACGGATTACATCCATGATCCGTAAGAACGCATCATCGGGGATGGGCGGCTCGCGTTGGAGCCAGCGGCCGTCGTCCGGAAGGGCCACGTTCCCCCAAAGTCCGCTCGCCTCATCCACCATTTCCACACCGACAACCCGGCCACTATCGCGCATGCGGGCGAACGCGTGCCAGAGTCCAGGCAAGCCCCAGGAAGCGCTGAGCACAGTGGCGAGCTCCGCCGGTCCCCGAGCGACATTGTCACCGGTGAGCAGTAAACGGAAGTCGTGCTTCCGGGCAACGGATTCGATGCGTTCCCACATCGGGTCCCAGTGCTGGCGCCATTGTTCGAAATCCTTTGGATGCCCCATATCCTGGGGAAGAGACCAGAAGGCGCTGGTAACCGTATTGATGCCGGCTGCTTGCAGCCGGGCGGCCAGCTCCGGTGTTCGCTCCAGTTCTTGGTGATCCAGGGTGAATAGCGTCCGAACGAACAAGGACT
>CAZXVW010000036.1:0-26199 GCA_964644025.1 uncultured Solibacteraceae bacterium
AATGAACAACCGCTCAGAAAGACTACGTCCCATCCCCTGGCGCGCACCGCGAACAGGAGCGCCCAAACCAGTAATGTCAACGCCAGCGTATCAGTAAAAGCCTGGTTGAACCATGGAACCATCCCAGGCCACAGCGCATAAAGCGCCACGCCCGCCGTGGCTTGGCCGGAGCTCAAACCACATCCGAGCAAGAGCCAATAGAGCCCGCAACTCCCTGCCACAAAGATGAGCGCGTTCAGCGTGAGGATTGCCGCCACAGGCGTAGGCGCTAATTTCATCATCACCGACAGGGCGCCCGGGTAACCAACGGGGAGATATGCCCGAGACGTGGCGTGTTTATTCGGCTGCCGATACTCGCCGGTCTGCGCGAGGTCGTGGGCCAGTCGCGTGTAGATTCGAGCATCAGAGACCTGGACTGGCTTCACTGCTACTGAGTATCCAACGCGCACCAACAAGCCGGCGGCTATCAGGCAATACACCAGCCAGCGTTCCCGCGGGAGAAACTCGAGGCCGAGCAAGCCGCCTCGCCTCCAGCGAATGTAAAACAGTATCGACAACAGCAGCAGGCTCACTGGCACAGAAACCCCTGCCGGAATCCCCGCCCTCCCCA
Organism: uncultured Solibacteraceae bacterium; assembly: GCA_964644025.1. Lineage (GTDB taxonomy): Bacteria > Acidobacteriota > Terriglobia > Bryobacterales > Bryobacteraceae > CAZXVW01. The sequence continues at coordinate 611 of CAZXVW010000036.1, forward strand.
TCATCACGACAAGGGTAGTGCCGATCGCGACAGCGCCAAACAAGAGAACAACCGTCTCCCCAAGTTTCACCAACATAGTGTCCTCAATACCTTACTCCGAACCGGCCGCGGGGGCCCGGGGTCATCGCCCTATCGAACCACGGATGAGAACCGCTCCTGTCAGGGTTAGTATACTCAGCGCAAAGAAACGTGGCTTCGGCTCACCTCATTGCGGCCGGCGGCCTACCGCAGTCGGCGCCCCTCTCAATCCGTCAGCCCGAGATAGCGAGCAATTACCGTGACCACCCGCTCGGCTGCCCGGCCATCCCACAACGGTGGTGGCGGGCTCACGCGCGGCCCACGGGAAATCGCTGCCAGCGCCGCCTCCTTCACGCGCTCCGGATCCGTCCCCACAACGACGTTTGTCCCCAGCTCAACCGTCACCGGCCGCTCCGTATTCTCGCGGACGGTCACGCACGGCACCCCGAGCACGCTGGTTTCTTCCTGGATCCCTCCCGAGTCGGTCAACACCACCGCTGCCCTGGCCATCAGCCCAAGGAACTCCAGGTATCCCATGGGAGGAGCAAACTGAACCCGCGAAACCACGGGTTGCGGCAACGCTCGGATGCGCTCCCGGGTCCGTGGATGGACGGGAAACAAAACCGGTACCGAGCCGGCGATTTCCTCCAGTACCTTGAGCAGCCCCGCCAGCTTTCGCCCATCGTCTACATTCGACGGGCGGTGCAATGTGACCAGTGCGTAGCCGTTCTCCGGGACGCCGAACTCCCGCCACGGGCGCCGCCGCACGGCCCCGTCCCGGAAGCGAAGCAGCGAATCGACCATGCAATTGCCGACGAAGTGCACGCGCTCGGCCGCGACGCCTTCACGGCGCAGATTGCGGTTTGCGCACTCCTCCGTGGTAAACAGCAGCGAGGAGAGGTGGTCCGTGAGAATCCGGTTGATCTCCTCGGGCATCGTCCGGTCAAAGGACCTCAGGCCGGCTTCCACGTGGCTCACCGGGATGCCGAGCTTGGCCGCGGCCAACCCGGCTGCCAAGGTGGAGTTCACGTCGCCGGCCACCACGACCATGTCAGGCTTCTGCTCCTCATAAACCTGCTCGAGTGCAATCAGCATCCGCCCCGTCTGCCGGGCATGGGTATCCGAACCAATGCCCAACTGCACCGCAGGCGCTGGAAGACCCAGCTCGTCGAAAAAGACACGCGACATCTCATCGTCGTAATGCTGTCCTGTATGGACCAGGATCTGTGGCAGGCCGCGTCGCTCGATCTCCAGGACGACCGGCGCCATTTTCATGAAATTCGGGCGCGCACCGACGACGTTGCAAATCAGCATCTCCTACTGAGAATAGCCCAGCAGGGATCCGTCTACCAGATCTTCACGCCGCGCCCTGCCTCCCACGGCCCGAAGCGCCCTTCGGCTTGCCTCGCCGCACCCCGCCGCACGAAGCCGGGGACCGGATTGCTGGAAAATGCCAATCAACTATACTTGGCGTATGGGGCGCACGCATTGTCATGGCTGGCCAGAGCAAACTCCAACGACGCTGAAAGCTGCCGGCCCGCTGCTGCTCGCCGCCTTCCTGTTTGGCTCGCTCGCACCCGCGAAGACAATCGCCGTCGGCCCCGGCAACACATACGCCACCCCCTGTCAGGCAATCGCCCATGCTCACCCCGGCGACATTATTGAGATCGACGCCAGAGGGAATTACGACGGAGACGTCTGCGCCTGGTCAACTGACAGGTTAACGCTCCGCGGCGTGCACGGCCGCGCCCGGATTGACGCCGCAGGCCACAATGCCCACGGGAAAGGAATCTGGGCTATCTATGCTGCAAACACCACCGTGGAGAATATCGAATTCTCCGGCGCCGGCGTCCCGGACCACAACGGGGCGGGCATTCGCCTCTCCGGGAAAAACTTGACCGTCCGCAATTGCTATTTCCACGACAACGAGGAAGGCATCCTCACCGGCGATGGCGGCGAAGTGGTGATCGAGTTCTGCGAGTTCGCCCGCAACGGTTACCGCAACGGCCTCTCGCACAACGTCTACATCGGGCACGCCGACAAGCTCGTCTTCCGGTTCAATTACTCGCACGATTCGGTGGTAGGTCACTTGCTCAAGTCGCGCGCCGCCGGGAATTACATCCTTTACAACCGCCTTTCCTCTGAGCAAGGAACCACTAGCCTGGAGCTCGACCTGCCGAATGGCGGCCTGTCTTACGTGATTGGGAACGTGATCCAGCAGGGCTCAGCCAGCCAGAACGGCGGCATGCTGGGGTACCGGCTGGAAGGCCCGGACTCCCGGAATCCGTCCGCCGCTCTGTTCGTGGTGAACAATACGTTCGTCAACCAGCGGCCTGGAAGCGAGCCGATCCTCAAGATCGCACCCGGCCTGGCCCCGGCCGCGGTGATCACGAATAACCTCTTCGTTACCCAGGGGGCACTGTTACTGCAAGGCGCCAATGCGACACTCCGCAATAACCTGAAGACCGCGTCCCCCGGCTTCGTTGAGCCGGCCCAACTCGATTGCCGGCTCCTTGAAACCTCACCCGCCATCAATGCCGGGACGGACCCCGGCCTCGGTCCAGGCTGGCCGCTGGCTCCGGAATTCCACTATCTCCACCCAGCCTGCGGCGCCCTCCGCACCCAGGTTGGCGCCATCGACATCGGCGCGTACGAATTCGGGGGAATCACCCCCATGGAACAAGTGCCTGACCGGTGCCGGGAAGTTCTGCCCCAAACCCAACCCGCAATAGTGAACGCAGCGGACTTCCACCCCGGACCCATCGCCCTTGGTTCGATCTTCAGTCTCTTCGGGACCGATCTGGCTCCAGCCGAGCACATTGCCGATCGGGTACCGCTGCCCTTCAACCTGTATGGCACCACGGTCTCGATCGGCGGAATCGCAGCGCCGCTCTATTACGTCAGCAAGACCCAGATCAATGCTCAGGTGCCATTCGAAACGCCCACGGGAGCAGCACTGGTGACCATCTCAACCGCCGGCCAACCCGGGCCCTCCGGCACCGCGGCCATCACGGAAACAGCACCCCATATCTTCGTCTACCCGGATTCGGGGAGGGCCATTGCTCAGAACTCGGACTGGAGCCTCAACGCTGCCGGCAACCCGGCTCAGCCCCATGACTACGTCACCCTGTACCTGACAGGCCAGGGTGAGGTGGATCCTCCTGTACCTGCTGGCGAACCCGCGCCCCAATCACCGCTGTCGTGGGCCCGTTATCCTTACCGGGTTACTATCGGCGGCCTGGAGGCCGAAAAGGTTTATTACTTTGGCCTTGCGCCCGGCATGGTTGGGGTGCTCCAGGCGACCGTCGGCATACCAGAGCTCCCCCCAGGCGACTACTCCGTCGTCGTGACGATCAAAGACACACCTAGCAATGCCGCCCTGATTTCCGTGGGATACTGACAACCCGTGGCTTCGGGACCATCCGCCGCAGCTTTCCACTCTTCGGTGCCCCCACATTGGCGGAGAGCCTGAAAACATTGGTGGGCGCGACAGGACTTGAACCTGTGACCTCCTGCGTGTGAAGCAGGCGCTCTAACCAACTGAGCCACGCGCCCTCCGGCGGAGGCTCGCGACGCCAAATCCCCCGCGCGTCGCGTACCGGACTGCACCAGATAATTATAGCAAGGTGACCGCGCCCGGCGCGGGGGCATTGCCATACGGCCCGTAACCCGCCCGTAAGGTGCGCCAGGGGCTGAAGGGGCGGACTGCATTGCAGGGGGCCGGCAGCTCCGCGGCCGGTTCCCGGTCATACTCGAAAGCCCGCTCCCCGGCCGCCGGTGAGCGTTTTGCTCTCCTCGGTGGCGCCATCGCCAAACCAATGGCAATTGAGCGCCCACCCGGCGCAACCCGCCCTCGGCACCGGACCGCCGGTCTTTCGGCGCTCTCAACCGTACTCCGGCATTCCTTACGGGCGGATTACAGCCATGGCTGATGGCTGCTGGCGGCGCCTCCCCGGCGCCCGATACAATCAAAACAATGTCGCTCGTGGTGGTTGGTTCGGTTGCTTATGACGGCGTGGAGACGCCTTACGGCCGCGTGGAGCGGATGCTGGGAGGAGCATGCACCTACATCTCTCTCGCCGCCAGCTACTTCACCCGGGTCCACATCGTGGCTGTCGTGGGAGAAGACTTCGCCCCGGAAGACGAGGAGCTGCTGGCCGGCCGCGGCATTGACCTGGCCGGACTGGAGCGAGCCAGGGGAAAGACGTTCTTCTGGTCCGGGGTGTACTCGGAGGACATGAATGAGCGCACCACGCTGCGGACGGACCTGAACGTTTTCGCCGATTTCGATCCGAAACTTCCCGAAGCTTACCGCCGTTACCCGTACTTGCTGCTGGGCAACATTCAGCCCGCCCTGCAGAGCCGGGTCCGCGAACAGATGGACGGCGCGCAGGTGGTGGCGGGCGATACGATGAACCTGTGGATCGAAACCACCCACGACGAACTGATGGAGACGATCCGGCGCTGGGACATTCTCCTGATCAACGACAGCGAGGCGCGCCTGTTGACCGGGGAGCGGAACCTGCGGCGCGCCGCCCGGAAAATCCTCCAGATGGGACCGGCGACGCTGGTTGTCAAGCGCGGCGAGTACGGCGCGGTCCTGTTCCACGGCGATTCCATCTTCAGCAGCCCCGGCTACCTGCTGGAAGAGGTCCGGGACCCGACCGGGGCCGGAGACTGCTTTGCCGGAGGCTTCATGGGCTACCTGGCCGAGCGCCGCGCGGGCCTGGAGGGAGGGTCCCTCGACGCGGGCGAGCTGGCCCGGGCGGTGGTTTACGGCTCGGTGATGGGCAGTTTCTGCTGCGAAAGATTCGGCGTGGACCGTTTCCGAACCCTGACGCGCGCGGAAATCGATGAACGATTCCAGCAGTTCCAGAAACTCACCCGTTTTTGAGACGTTCCTGGCCCTCTGCCTGGCGGCGGCGGCGGGCGTCACGGCTGTTTCGCAATTCTACCGATACGGCTCGCTGCTCTATTACGGCGACGCGCTGGCGCACCTGAACATCGCGCGGCGGATCGTGGATTCGCGCACGGCGGGCCTGGACCAGATCGGGACCGTCTGGCTGCCACTGCCGCACTTGCTGATGCTGCCGTTCGCCGGCAATGACTACCTTTGGCGCACCGGACTGGCCGGCGCCATCCCGGCGGCGTTTTGCTTCATCGCGGGCGCCGGTTTCCTGTTCGCCGCCGTCCGCCGGGCCTTCGGTAGCACCGCCGTGGCCGCGGCAGCGCTCGGCCTGCTCATCCTGAACCCGAACCTGCTGTACGTGGGATCGATCCCCATGACCGAGGCGGTTTTTTTCGGGGCGTTTTTCGCTCTCCTGTATTTCGCCGTTCTATTCGCCGAGAACCAGTCGCCGTGGGTGGTGACGGCGGCGGGCCTGGCCGCCCTGGCGGGAAGCCTCACCCGCTACGAGGGCTGGTTCGTGATTCCGTTCTTTGCCCTGTACTTCCTGGTGGCCGCGCGGCGGCGCCGGTGGCGGGCAGCGGTCATTTTCGGCCTCATCGCTTCGGCGGGTCCGCTGGCCTGGCTGGCGCACAACTGGTGGCACTACGGTGACGCGCTGGAGTTTTACCGCGGTCCCTGGTCCGCCAAGGCCATTTACAAGCGCGCGCTGGCCAGCGGGATGCAGCGTTACCCGGGTGACGGGGAGTGGCTGAAGGCCGGGCGGTATTTCGCGGCGGCGGCGCGGTTGTGCGCGGGCTGGCCGCTGGTGGCGCTGGGGACGGCCGGCGTCGTGGCCGCGCTGTGGCGGCGAAAATACTGGCTGGTCGGCCTGCTGGCATTGCCACCGGTTTTCTATGTCTGGAGCATTCACTCGGGCGGCACGCCGATCTTTGTTCCCCACCTGTGGCCGCATTCCTACTACAACACCCGCTACGGCCTGGCCGCGCTGCCGTTGCTGGCCGTGGCCGGTGGTTGCCTGACCCTGTTGGCGCCGGCGCGGCGACGGGCGGCGGCCGCGGCCGCCATCGTGGTGATTGGCGCGGTCCCGTGGCTGGTTTCCCCTTCGCCCGGTTCCTGGATCTGCTGGAAGGAATCCGAAGTCAACTCCGAGCAGCGGCGGGCCTGGACGCGCGAGGCGGCGGATTATCTTCGCGCGCACTACCGCGGGGGAGGGATTATCACCTCATTCGGCGATCTCACCGGCATTTTCCTGGAAGCCGGCATTCCGCTGCGGGAAACGCTCCATAGCGGCAACGAGCCCGAATGGCAGGCCAGCACCGCGCGGCCGGACCTGTTTTTGCGGCAGGAATGGGCGGTGACGATCTCGGGGGACCGGGTGGCAACGGCTATCCTGCGGGCGCGGCGCGACGGCCCGCGCTACGAATGTGTCAAAATAATCGCTTTAAAAGGAGCGCCGGTGATCGAGATCTACAGGCGCACGCGATGAGAATTCCCTTCATTAAAGCTCAAGCAGCGGGAAACGATTTCTTGTTCACCTGGGAAGCGGATGCGCCGCGGCGCGAGCGCGCCGAGGCAGCGCGCGCCATCTGCTCCCGGCACGCCGGCGTGGGCGCCGACGGCTGGTACGTGGTGACCATGCCCGGCCTGGAGCCGGAAGAAGCCGGCTACCATGCGGCGATCCACCTGTATAATTCCGACGGGAGTGAGGCCGAACTGTCCGGCAACGGCACGCGGTGCGCGGCGGCCATCCTGGTGGAGACGCGCCGGGCTTCCGATCCGGTGAGAATCCGAACCGGGGCAGGCGTGCGCACGCTGCGCCTGCTGGGACGGGAGGGACTGGAATTTCAGTTCGAAATGCAGATGGGCCGGCCGAAGATGACCGGCGAAGGGGTGACGTGGAAGCTGCCGCTGGAGCGGGGGCCGGTCGAGGTGACGACGGTGGACGTCGGCAATCCTCAGTGCGCCGTCTTCGTGGGCGAGTTCCCCGGCGACTGGATGGAGACGGCGGCGGAGATCGAGGCCCACCCGCAGTTTCCCCGCCGCACGAACGTTTCCTTCGTCCGGGTTCTGGACCGGCACACGGCGGAGGCCCGCTTCTACGAGCGGGGCGCCGGCGTCACGCTGTCTTCGGGAACCGGGGCGACGGGGGCCGCGGTGGCCGGCATCCTGCGCGGCTTGCTCGACAGCCCGGTGCGGGTGCTCACCGCCGCGGGCGCACTGGCGGTGCGATGCAACGATGAAGTCTATCTTGCCGGGCCCGCCCAGGTGGTGGCCCGGGGTGAGTTTTACTGGACAGCCGGCCGCCCGGACTCATAAGCTCACTCATGGGCTATGAAAGTAGCCCTCGCGGGATGCTGTTTGGCGGGCGCTGCGGCCGTTATTCAAACAGGAGGAACGAGCAATGGAGCCTGATACAGGCGAACGAAGCCAAACCGCCGAGTCGCTTGCGAATAGGATTCGAAGCCGGACGGCGCGGGCCGGCGTGGTCGGCCTCGGCTACGTCGGCCTTCCGTTGGCCGTCGAGTTTGCCAGGGCGGGTTTCCCGGTGATCGGTATCGACACCGACGCGTCCAAGGTGGCTGAGGTGAACGCCGGCCGTTCTTACGTGGGCGATGTTCCGGCGGAGACGCTGGCCAGGCTCGTCAGCGAGGGGAAGATCCGCGCGACCACGGAGCTGGCCGCCATCGCGGAGCTCGATACGGTGAACATCTGCGTTCCCACCCCGCTGCGAAAAACCAAAGACCCGGACATGAGCTACGTGGCCGCCGCCTGCCAGGCGATCAGCGAGCATCTGCACGCGGGCATGCTGATCATCCTGGAGTCCACCACGTACCCTGGAACGACCGACGAATTCGTCCTCCCAATGCTCGAGCGGCCCGGGCTCGGGGTGGGCCGGGATTTCTTTCTTTGTTTCTCGCCGGAGCGGGTGGATCCGGGCAACCCGAACTACCAGACGGCGAACATCCCGAAAGTGGTGGGCGGCGTCACGCCGGCTTGCACGCGGATGGGCGCGCTGCTGTACGCCCAGGCACTGGAGAAAGTGGTTCCGGTGAGTTCCACCCAGGTAGCGGAAATGGTCAAGCTGTTGGAAAACACCTTCCGGATGATCAACATCGGCCTGGCCAATGAGATGGCGCTGATGTGCGACCGCATGGGGATCGACGTCTGGGAGGTGATCGAGGCGGCCGCCACCAAGCCGTTCGGCTTCATGCCGTTCTACCCCGGTCCTGGGCTGGGGGGCCATTGCATTCCGATCGACCCGTTCTACCTGTCCTGGAAAACCCGGCAGGCGGGCATCGAAGCCCGCTTCATCGAACTGGCCGGCTATATCAACGGCCAGATGCCGCTGTTCGTGGTCGAAAAGATCCAGAACGCGCTCAATGACCAGATCAAGCCCCTGCGCGGCTCCCACGTGCATCTTCTGGGGATGGCATACAAACGCGACATCGACGACGTGCGGGAATCGCCCGCCCTGGACATCGCCCACCTGTTGCGGAAACGCGGCGCCCGGGTGACCTACAGCGACCGGTACGTGAGCCGGGTGCGCTTGGATGGTGAAGAGCTCGGCTCGGAAGACATGGAGAAGATGGTGGAGGCGGCCGACTGCGTGGTGATCGTCACCGACCATAGCGGTATTGACTACCCGGCGCTGGCCCGCCGGGCCCGCCTGATCGTGGATACCCGGAACGCGCTGAGGGGCTGCACCGGTGACAACATTGTGCGGCTGTGAGACGTCCGGGGGAACGTGTATAGTGTTTGCGGAGGATTTTTTTATGCGCCGTAGAGATTTCCTGGCGGGAGCCGGGGCCTGGGCCTTCACCGCCCGGGCGGCTGAGCCGCGCCCGAACATTGTCTTCATCATTACCGATGACCAGCGCTGGGATGGCATGAGCTGCGCCGGCCACCCGGTCCTGAAAACGCCGAACATGGACCGCGTGGCCCGCGAGGGCGCCATGTTCCGCAACGCCTTTGTCACTACGCCATTGTGTTCGCCGGGCCGGGCTAGTTTTCTCACCGGTCAGTACGCGCATCGCCATGGCGTCATTAACAATCAGGCCGAAAACAACGAGCGGAGCCACCGCCTGATCACGTTTCCACGGCTGCTGCACGATGCGGGCTACGAGACCGCCTTCATCGGCAAGTGGCATATGGGCAACGACGACACGCCACGGCCCGGCTTCGACCGCTGGGTGAGCTTCAAAGGCCAGGGCCGTTACAACGACCCGGACCTGAATATCGACGGCCAGCGTACGCAGCAGAAAGGCTACATCACCGACATCCTTACCGGGCACGCGGTGGACTTCATCCGGCGGGACCGCGAAAAGCCCTTCTGCCTGTACGTCGGGCACAAAGCAATCCACGGGCCTTTTACGCCGGCTGAGCGGCACAAGCATCTGTACACGACCGAACCCATTCCTTACTCGCCCGCCACCAAGGATACTCTGGAAGGCAAACCGATGCTGCAGCGGCCCCGAAGCGCCGGGGGGCGCAGCGGGCGTCCGACCGGGTTCCCCGAGGAAAATCTCCGGAACCAGATGCGGGCGCTGATGGCGGTGGACGAAGGCCTCGGCCAGGTGTTCCAGGCCCTGGAGCAGACCGGCGCGCTCGACAACACCCTGCTGATCTACACCAGTGACAACGGCTATTTCTGGAATGAACATGGCCTGCGCGACAAGCGGGCCGCCTATGAAGATTCGGTGCGCATCCCGCTGATAATGCGGTACCCGAAGCTGATCCGCGCGGGCACGGTGATTGACCAGCTCGCCGCCAATATCGATATCGCGCCCACGGTGCTGGAGGCGGGCCGCGCCCGCCGGCCGAAGAGCATCCAGGGGCGCTCGCTCCTGCCGCTGCTCCGGGGCCGGACGCGGGGCTGGCGCACTTCGCTGCTGCTCGAGTACGAGCAGGAAGCGCGCTTTCCGTATATCCTTAGCTGGAAAGCCGTCCGAACGAACGGCTGGAAGTACATCCACTACACCCAGGAGGAAGCCAGGGGCTTCGACGAGCTCTACAACCTCCGGGAGGATCCCTACGAGCTGAACAACCTCATCGATGATCCCGCCGCCCAGCCCCAGCTCAAGCGGCTGAAGGAGGAACTAAACCGTCTGTTACGAACAACATAACAGCGGCTGGCGGAGTGGTGGCTCCGCCGGCGGCCGGCCGCAGAAGCGGCCCTCGAGAGCTCGAAGCCCACACTAATTGGCCACGGGAGGAAACTTGCCGGCGCGAGCGCGCGTCGCACTTAGCAGAAACGGGCTTTGCTAGACGCGCTGGGACGGGACCTCAACCTAGATCAAGCGCACGTCCAAGTGGCGATTCATACGATGGCAAGAAAACTACCGATTAGGATGGTTCCCCCGCGGCAGGACTCCGGCAAGACCGGATGGCAAGCCCGTAGGCATGCCGGCCGTCTCGCCGGGTGAGTGAGGCAGCTCGCCTGCCGAGGCGCGGCATTCAAGTTCGCGACCTGCTTGTTTTCCCGCAGGCGCGGCCGCCGGGACGCCCCCTCTTCTCCTCCGGGGGGCTCCCGGCGGTTTCCCCACCCTCAGCTCTCCGGTTGGCCATTCGGCCAGACGATATCGCGCTCGGTTTCCAAAACCAGCGTCGGGTCGGTCGCGTAACGGCCGGTTCGCTCTCCATACACGCTGAGTCCGGATGCATGCTCGCCTTCCGGCACTTCCAGCACAATACGCACCATCGGATTCTGGCGCAGCCGCGATACGAATTCCGGCAATCCTTGCAGGTAGATCTCGCCCCGGACCAGGTAGCCGTAGCTGCCCGGATCCACCCGGGATAAGTGCGACAGCACGCCGCGCGCGTCCGCCGGGTCATCGGCCAGTTCCACCGGCTCGAGCCGGTTGCCGTTGATAATGATATTGACCGTGCCGGGCAGCTTCTTACCATCGGTCTGCGGCTGATCCAGCGGATTGAGCAGTTGCGGCCAGTCCAGCCGTTCATCCCGGGCCCTGGTGGCAAGTTCAAGGAACAGGCCCAGCCGGGTCGGGTTTGCCTCGATGACCGGCTGGGGGACCGGGAACCGGTACTCGACCCAGCCAGCGCCGCGGATGGTGAGTTTTTCCACGGCCGCGCGCCCGGGGCGCCTCATCACGCCGGAACCGGTCCACCGGGCCGCGGCGACTTCCCGAGGCGTCAGCCGGATCGCCACCCGCCGGGCGTCCAGACGCTCCAGGCGCGGGGAACGTTGCCCCCGGGAGCTTTTCGATACGCCGCGCCGAGTGACGACGTTGACGAAATTCGCGGCGATGCGCCGGCCCTGTTCGTCAGCCAGCTCCATGGCCATGGCCCCGGCGAACGGCCGGTCCGGCAGGGTGACCTCCAGCGGCGGCTGCTCCGTGACCCGGTAGCGCTCCCAGCGCACGGGCTTGGAATCCAGATTGACGCGGATCTCCCGGCCGAGGTCATCGACCCCGATCAGCCACCGCCGCAGCATGATTTCTCCCTCACGGTCGGAGAAGTGGCTGACAAAGGCGGGAATGCGCAACTCGGTTCCCGGCTCGGCGAGGATCGCGGGCGGGGCATCAAAGCCGACGAAATCGTCACCTTGCAGATCGGCTACCGTCATACCTTCGACGAAAGTGTCGTAGCCGAACTCCTTGGGCGAGCGGTCGTAGTTGACGAAGCCGTTGTGCTCGAACTCGATATCGGTCAGTTCTGTGTAAACGTAACCCTGGATCTTCTCGTGCCGCCGCAACTGCGTGGTGAGGTAGCGGAACCCCCAGGAAATGTCGCGGTCGCCTCCGCCGGCGCTCACCGCCCCGTACTCGGAGTTCATCAGCGGCGCGGTACCTTGCCGGGCGCCGGGAACGAAGTTGAAGGGCGAACCCGGGTAGGTATTCTTCACCACCTCCTCGATGTGTTTCCGGGCCCGCTGGTAATCGTCGATATAGAAATGCCAGGAATTGATGTCGGTGACCACGTGGTCCCGCTTGTTCGGCGAGTTGTCCTCGACCAGCCGCGTCGGATCTGTCCGCTTGACCTCTTCCCAGACCCCGCGGACCCACTGCTGGATCTCCGGCCGCTTTGCGTAGTCCCGGAAACCGGTTCTCCGGCTGCCCAGCCCCCAGGTCTCGTTAAACAGCACCCAGGAGAAGATCGCCGGGTGGTTCCGGTCCCGCGCGATCACCTCGCGCATGGTCGCCTCCCAGGCCTTCTTGGCCCGTTCGCTGTATTCCCAGGTGTTCGGCATATCCTCCATGATCATCACGCCCACCCGGTCGGCCCAGTAAAGCCGCCGCGGCTCATCCGGCTTGATGTGGATGCGCAGGAAGTTCAGGCCCAGGGACTTGGCGAGTTCCATGTCCTTCCGGAGGAATTCGTCGCTCGGGGCGGTGTAAATGCCGTCAGGATTAAAGGACTGGTCCAGCGCGCCGCGCAGATAGATCGGCTCGCCGTTCAGCAGGACGGACTCATAGGGGAGATCGCCATAACGGCCGCGCTCAATCGTGCGCAATCCAAAGTAGCTCTTCACCGTGTCGGCCTCGCCGCCCGGTCCCGTCACCTGGACGTTGAGGTCGTAGAGGTGCGGGTCTTTCGGCGACCACAGCTTGGGGTCGGAGATTTTTAGCTCGGCCTGGAAAGTTCCGCGCCCGTCGCGCAGCTCGACGTCGCCTTCGGCCGGGCTCACGGTTTCATCCGGTGACGCCAGCCGTACGTGAGCGGCGCCGTCGCTCCCGGCCACCGCCGCTTCCACGGCCAGCGACCATCCGTCCGGCCCGTGGCGCGGAACAAGTTTCAGCGAATCGAGGTAGGTTTCCGGACGGGCCTCCAGCCATACCGTTTGCCAGATCCCGCTGGTGAAGGTGTACCAGAAGACGATTTGCTTGCCCGTGGGCAATTCCCGATCGGTCGGATCGTAGGCCCGGACAACAATCGTCGCTGACTCACCCGGCTTCACCTGGTCGGTGATGTCGAAAGCAAACGGCGTATAGCCGCCCTCGTGCCGGCCAACCTCCTGGCCGTTCACCCAGACGCGCGCTTCCCAGTCAACCGCCTCGAACCGCAGCCAGACGCGCCGTGAGCTCCACTCGGCGGGAACGGTGATCTTGCGGCGGTACCAGCCGATCTGATGACCGCTCAAATCATGGACGCCGGAGAGCTTGCTCTCCCAGCAGAACGGAACTGTGATTTCGCGGTCAAACGGCGTGTTCGGGTTCTGCCAGTTTTGATCCAGGCCCAGGTCCTTGGAGTCGAAACGGAACTCCCATTGTCCATTCAGATTCAGCCATTGCGTGCGCTCGAAATCGGGCCGGGGATGTTCCGGCCGCGGCGGCGCCGGCCGCGCTCGCGAACAGGAAGCCAGCGAGAGCAATACGGCCACCGGCAAACTGATGAGCAGGAAACTCGTCGTTCGCATGTCACCCATCTTACCCGTTGCCATAGGCGCGTCACCACCTCTCACGCCCGCCGGTCAGCGGAGCCGCTCCGGGGTGTAAGCTGAAGACTTGAAACTCCGTCGTTCCGCGCAGGAGTGGGACCAGTTAGCCGTCTCGGATCCCTGGCGCGCTATTCTCGGCAGGCCGGGCGCCGGTGAGCCTTGGAACCCGGAGGAGTTCTTCGCCACCGGGGTGGCCGAGGTAGCCGCGCTGATGCATTACCTGGCCTCCTTACAGCTTCCCGCCCGGCGGCGCACCGCGCTCGATTTCGGCTGCGGCGCCGGGCGCGTCACTCAGGCGCTGGCTGCCGAGTTCGCCCAGGTCTACGGCGTCGATATCGCGCCGCGAATGCTGGAGTTGGCCAACCGCTATAACCGCCACGGCGAGCGCTGCCGCTACGTGCTCAACCGGGAAGCCAGCCTCCGGATCTTTGCCGGCCAGAGCATGGACTTCATTTACTCGAACATCACCCTCCAGCACATCCGCCCGCGGCTGGTTAAGGCGTACCTGGCGGAGTTTCTGCGCCTGCTGGCCCCCGGGGGGGTGATGGTCTTTCACATGCCAAGCCACCGCGTGAAGCCGTTCTGGGTGCGCTTGCTGCCCGGGTGGCTGTCCTCATACGGCGGCCGGCTCATCCGGCACGCGCAGCACCCCGGCAAACCCGTCATCGCAATGTACGGGATGAGGAAGCGGCGCGTGGTGCGATGGCTCGAAACGCACGGGGGGCGCGTGGTGGACGTCGAGCGGCAGGACGCCGCCGGGCCGGAGTGGATCGGCTACCGGTACGCGGTGACGCGGTAGGGGAGAGACACGGAAACCGCCCCCGCCGGGACTTTTCGCCGGCTGGCGCAAGCGGCGCGGGCGCCCGTGCTACCGCTCTTGATCCAGCGGCGTCACCGGGTCAATCAGTGGCCAGCAGAATGCTCCCGCCACGTAGACGCCGGCCATTGAGTAGAGGAACACGTCCCAGTTTCCGCCGGTATGCTCCACAATCCAGCCGCCGATCCACGGGCCCGCAAACCCGGCCAGATTTCCCATCATGTTCATTGAGCCGGAAAGCGTTCCGGCATAGTTCCCGCCGGCATCCATGCAGGCGCCCCAGGAGGGGGCATCACCAGGTCGTTGAAGAAGCTGGCCATGCCCATGGCGGCCATCGCGAGCACCACGTTGGCCAGGTGGACATGGAGGGCCATGAAGGCCGCAGCCAGCCGGTGCGGTGCTTCGTCAGTGGGTTCTCGACCCCCGCAGAACGCTTACAGGAGCATTCCAAGGATAGCGGCCGGTGCAGCGCGGCCTGGCGCCGGCGCTCCGGCGCCGCGGCAAGAACGCGCATCCTTATCCGCTATTTGGCCTGGCTGACTTGCGAGGTCTCGTCCACGTCGATGTCCGCTTGGCCTTTGTCCGCCGTGTTGCCGTCGAACAGGCAGTCTTCGAGCGTGGTCGAGGTATGGTAGTCATTCGATATGGCGCCGCCGCCGTTACCGGCCGCGTTACGAGTGAAGCGGCAGCCGATGATCTCCAGCAGCGAGTTGTCCTCGTTCGCGATGGCGCCGCCGCGCAGCCGGGCGCGGTTGCCCGTGAAAGTGCAGTTCCGGAAGACGGGCGCCGTGTGTTCCAGTTGCGAGGCGCGGCTCAGCATGTGCACCGCCCCGCCGTGCCCGTCGCTCCGGTTGCCGGTGAACCGGCAATCGATGAACTTCGGCCGGGAACCGTAATCGATCTGGATGGCCCCGCCCCGCCACCGGGCGTAGTTGTCCTGGAACGTGCAGCCGGTCAGTGTGCTCTTCACCCCGACCCGGTCGACGATCGCGCCCCCGTTTTCCGCCGAGTTCTTCGTGAACACGCAATCGCGGAACTCCGGCGTGCCACGGTCATAGTCGTAGACGGCGCCGCCTTCGATCGCGTGGTTGTCCGTGAAGATGCAATGCACCACCTTCGGCGACAGCCCGGTTGGCGGGCCGAACGGTCCCCGCTGCGGGCCGGAAACGTAATTCACCATCCCGCCGCCCTTGCCGTGGTAAAGTTCTCCGTCCGCGTTGCCGCCGGTGATGGTGAACCCGTCCAGGATGGCGCCGTCGGCGCCGATGAGCACGTGGTAGGAGTTGTCGCTGCGCTCGCCCGGTTCGCCGATGTCGCCGCTCAGAATGGTGACATGGGCCTTCCAGTCCCGCTCGGCGAGCGCTGTTTCAGTGCCCTGGAAGCCGCCGTAAACCGGGATGCCGCTCCGGAGGCGGAACGAAATCCTGCGGTCCGTCGTGGAGGTCGGCTTATACGTGCCCGCGGCCACCCAGAGCTTGCCCCGCACCTTTTCGGCGGCCTCGAGCGCCTGCTGGAGATCTTGATAAGCGGTAGCCCACGACTTGCCGTCCCACGGGCCCGCCGTGTTGCCGGCGTTCACGTAGATGACCGGGCCAGTAGGTGGCGGAACCGGTCTTGCAGCGGCTGCCGTGGCCCGGGGTTGCCGGCCAGGCTGCGGCGCTCGAGCTGATGCGGGGCCCGCCGGCGGACGCGCCCGCCCGCCGAAGCCGGTCACCGGCGCGGCGTCCTTGGGCCGGCGCGCAACCTCAGCCTTCGCCGCGGCTGCCGTCGGCGCATCCTTGCCCATATCCTTGCACGGAGAGCCGGGTTTCAGGCGATAGTCCCCGTGCGCCGGATCCACAAACTGCGGATCGGCATCCAGGTTGCCTTCTCCCCGGTATCCTCCCTCCACGCAAGAGTAGGTGACCTTCGGGTTCGACTCATGCCAGTTCACGATCTCGGCGGGGCCGTTCGGAGCGATGTCGCCCCAGAAGATCGACCGGGTCACAATCGGATTGTTCGACGGGCCGGTGCCCTGGTAGATGGCCGCGCCGAAGTCGGTGGCGCGGTTGGCGGTGAAGGTGCAGTTGGTGATGGTGGGACAGGAGCCGCCGTCGTTGCCGATGGCGCCGGCCCGGAAAGCAGAGTTCTTCACGAACAGGCAGTTGATAATGGCGGGCGAGCAGCCGAAGTCGTTGTACATGCCGCCGCCCTTGCCGCCGGTGGAGTTTTCGATGAACTCACAATCGATGAAGGTGGGATGCGTCCCCAGATCGTTGGCCACACCGCCGCCGCGCCCCACCGAGGAGTTTCGGATGAACTTGCAGTTGATCACCATGGGCGCCATGGCGTAAGTGGAACGGGAGCGGGCGGCTCGATCGCGCGTAATCATGTTGTACATCCCGCCGCCCTTGCCGGCCCGATTGTCCTTGAAAATGCAGTTGCGTACAAGGGGCGCGGCCTGGTAGTTGATCATGCCGGCGCCTTGTCCCGGGCTCGGGCCGCGCAGGATGATATCGGGCGATATGTGGATTCGCTGCTGCGCTCCCCCGCCACGCCGGCCGGGCGCGGCCGCTGGCGGCGGCTGGAAGAAGGCGAGAACCGCGGATTGCTGACCCGTCTCGTACTCATCAGCCGCCGCGGACCAGGCGGCCTGCTGAAACACCGAACGTGCTCCGAGCTGTCCGAACCGTTGCGGATTGCGGCCCGGACCAGCCCCTCCCGGCCGCCGGCGGGGGGCAGTGACGCCGGGGGCTCCCTGCCCAGGTCCAGCCTGCCGTCCGCCACCCATGCCGTAGCCGCCGGTCACGGTGAAGCCGTCGATGACGGCGTCGTCGGCTCCCATCACCACGTGGTAGGAGTTGTCGGTCGCTTCGCCCGGTTTGCCGATGTCGCCACTCAGGATAGTGACGTTCCGGACCCAGTCGCGCTCGCCGCGCCTGGTTTCGGTTCCCTGGAACCCTCCGTAGAGGGCGACCTTCGGCCGCAATTTGAAGGACGCCGAACGATTCGTGCCCGGCGTGGGCTTGTAGGTGCCGGCAGCCACCCAGACCTCCCCGCCGCCGGCTTTTTCCGCCGCCTCCAGAGCGTCCTGGACGCTGTTAAACGCGGTGGCCCAGGACTCCCCGTTCCACGGGCCCGTTTCGTTACGCGCGTTGACATAAAAGACCTTCAGACCGGCACGACCCTGCCGCGCAGCCTCCCGGGCTTGGCTCGCCGCCGGAGAAAGACTCGCCTCGTCCCTCGACCGGCGCCCTCCGTCCGGCTCTCCCGGACCGCCCGCCCTCGGTTGAGCGGAGAGAAGAAGCCAGGCGCACAGCCCGAACGCCGGCGCCGCCAGTAGCAAACCGCGAATGTTGTTCCTCATGTGAATATCCCGAAGAGAAAATAGAATCTCCGGCCCCGGCGGGCACTCGTGTGGCGGGCGCCCGCGGCGACGGCGATCGGATATCTCATTATTACGGACTGACGGGGCGGCCGCCCGGTAAGGTTACCAAAGCGGCGCATTCTGAACGAGTGTGAACGCGGCCTGCCCGGGAGTAATTGGGCTCGAACCGGTGATCAAGGCGGCCCGGGTGCTGAAGCGGAACTTTGAGAACATCATCACCTGCCTGCGCTTCCGCTCTGCCCTAAACGCGCTGCCTCCGGCGTCGCGGGGCGCCGCTCCAGCGCAGGCGCGAACAAGATGCGACCAAGGGGACATTTCTAACGAGGCTTGGCACCGTGTGAAAATTTCCTGTTGACAGGCCGTTTTTTTTTTTTACAATTCGACCGTAAACGGCAGACATAACAATCCGTTCCCTGGGCGGTCAGGTTGGCCTCTCCTGGCGCCCGCCGGCAAGACGGTTGTCGATATTCCTACAGAGATACGGGAGGTAAGATATGTTTCGGCCTGTAAAAGGGAAAATCATTTTGGCGGCGAGTCTGTTGGCGATCTCGTCAGGCACGGCAGCCACCATGATCGACGGACCCAGCCGCCTGCATCCGAACGTCGGCGCGGTCCCGATCGACCAGTACACTGCGAACAACACCGGCCAGTTCGCCAATTGCCCCGCCGATTCCTACCCTAAGGTCCAGGACTGCTACAAGTCACTGCTGCAGAAGTTCAAGAGCCAAGAAGCCTCGGGCGTCCGGTTCCGTTTCTCGGTCTGGCGGGCCATGGAAAAGGTTGGAAGCGACTACCAGGTCAAGAGCAGTTGGCTCAACAATCTCGACGCCTTCCTGCAGGACATCAAGAACCAGGGCTACACCTACGTCACGCCCTCGCCCATGTTCTCCGGTACATTAGGCGAGGGTGAACAGGTGATTGGAGACGCTGAGGTTCTTGATTCCGGTTGCCCTGATAACAAAGGGGCTCTCATTACCCTCACGTTTTGGCCTACGGCGCCGTTCGGCTGGGACGCCAGTGGTCCTTATGCTGCTGGCTACGATAAATCGTACAACTGTTCTCCAGAGAATCCCATCTTCGTCGGATGGGACAACATCTACGAGGTGATCGACGCCCTGCTGGCGAAGGTCGCGGCGAAGGGCCTCGTGGTCTACGAGTTCGACCTGCTGAATGAGATGAACCTGCACTGGTTCACCGTCGAGGCGAGGTTCATCTACGACAACGTGACGGGCCACTCGGGGGATCGGGACGTTCTCACGAAGGTTCGTAGCCTGATGAGCCAATACGGCTTTTCCCCGGACCGCGTGACCTACTCTGCAGCGACCAGCCGGACATCGTCTCCCGGGGGCGAATGCCTCTCAATCTACGGCGACTCGGCGCGCCTGATCGCGCTGTCGGAAGTCACTGCAGGAATCAACGGGGGCTTGGTGGGACACGGAATCGGCTGGACAGACAGGGATTCAAGTGCGATGTTCCTGCCGTGCCGTGCTGGCGAAACCAAGACGATAGATATGGCCCACTTGCCTGTTTATCACACTCAGCCCTCGCTGATCGACGTCCACGATTACTCGTGCCTTCTGGCGACGAAGCACGCGTGTGACCTCAGCAAAACCAGCGCCGACACGTATCTGGAGGCGAAAACGGTTTTCACCAGGATCAGGGAGTACAGGACTGCCTACTGCCCGGGCGGTTGGCACGGCTACAACCCGAACATCTGCAATGCCCAGGTGATTGTCGGCGAGACCCACAGCAACACCAGCAACGGCAACCAGACCTGTGAAGGCGCTCCTTTGAATTCAGCCGAAGGTGAGGTTCTGGGGTACAACGACAGCACCCTTGCGGGAACGACGACCATCGTCATGCAACCCTGGTACCACGCCGTCGGCGGTTGCTATCCCTTCGGCAATCCGGTTATCAACCCGCCGTATGATCCCACCCTGCAGGATTGAACGGAGACGGGAAGCAGGGAGAAAATGGAGGTGTAATCATGACAAAATCAAAGGGTGTTACGCTGCTGGCTGCCTGGTCCGGCATCCTTTTCCTGGCGCTGGCGGGGCGCCTGATGGCGCAGGGTCCGGTTTCTTCCGGCGGCTTTTCCGGGATTGTCATGGACGAGGGCGGAAAACCCGTGCCGGGCGCGCGCGTTGTCTATATGAGAATGCCGGAGATGGTTAAAGAAGTGGTGGGCCGCGAGATCCGGGTGTACCCCGCCGCGGACGAGCCGGCGTTCAGCGCCACGGTGGGCGTGGACGAGCTGGGCCGATTCGGCGTAGAGGGGCTGATCCCCGGAACCTACTCGATGTGCGCGGCCGGCCCCGTGGGGTTTCTGGATACGTGCCGCTGGTCGGCGCACATTCGCCTGAACCTTGCTGAGGGCGAACGGCGCGGGGACCTGCTCCTCACCCTGAAGCGAGGGGCCGTGGTGCAGATCTGGGTGGATGATCCGGAGGGACTCGTAGAGATGGGAACCGGCCCCGGGGATTTCCGGAACCTGATCGTCGGCGTCACCACGCCTTCGGGCGCGTTCTACGGTCCGGAAGCGGTCGAAAAGAACGGGGCGGCGTGGAGGTTCGTCGTGACCATTCCGTTCGAGGAGCCCTTTCGCCTCTGGGTGTTCAGCCGCCACCTGCGGCTGCGGATGGACGACGGGACCGCCTTGAACATGAAGGGCCGGAACGAGGAGTTCACCATACACCGCGGCCAGGGCGGGTTGGACTTCCACTTGGCTGTGGCGGGCTTGCTCGAAGAAGGAGCGGCTCCATGACGGGGCGCTGGCTGCTGGCGGCGGCTCTCGCCCTGCCGCTTTGGGCGCAGGCCCCGCCGGTCATCTATCCCGGCGGGGTCGTGAACGCGGCCCACTATGGGCGTCTGATTGCGATGGGGTCCATCGTCTCGATTTTCGGCGAGAACCTCGCCCCGCGGACGGCAGCGGCCCAGGGCTTTCCCCTGCCCAAGGAGCTGGCCGGCGTGAAGGTGCGTGTGGGAGGCTACGCGGACTTTGACTGCCACGAAGAGAAAACGGTCGTCGAGGCGCCGTTGTTCTTCGTTTCGCCGGGCCAGATCAACATGATGTTTCCTTCGGGAGTATCACCTCCCTTTTACTGTCCGCAATACCTGGAGGTGGAAAATGAGTCCGGCGTCTCCGCCCGGGTTATCTTGGACCCCGACATCACAACGCATGCGCCGGGGATCTTCACCCTGGACGCCTCCGGCTGCGGTCCGCCGGCGGTGCTGAACGTGGCGCCGGACGGAAGCGTTTCCGTGAATTCACCGGAGAACAGCGCCGAGCCCGGCGGCATCCTCACGGTGTTCCTAACCGGGATGGGGGTCCACCTGCTGCAGCCCCCTGACGGCGAGCCGATCCCCACCGACCGGCTCTACTCGCTCGGCGGCACAGGGGCAGTCCTGGGGCGCGAGGGCGTCATCAACTGGCTGTACTTGAGGCCGGGTGAGGGGTGGCCGCTGTTGTTGTTCCGCGGCAAGGCCCCCGGCACGGTGGGCGTGGACCAGGTGAACTTGAAGCTGCCCGTCATCATGGAGCAGGGCTGCTACGTGCCGTTACGATTGGGAGACCGTTGGGCCAAAAGCCAGGTGGTCTACGTGAGCGTCCGGGCCGGCGGTGGGAAGTGCCGGGACGAGTTCTCCTCCTTCGGCTTGGTGAAGTGGAACGTGAGGTTCTTCCGCAGCGGCGGCGCGGCGATGGAGGTTGTCGCCGAATTCCTCCACGGCGTCGGAAACCTGCAGCCTCGCTTCGAAAACCCCGAGAAGTTCTATCCCGATCCCCTCGGAGGACGCAAACAGTACCAGGACCTGGCTGCCCTACAGGGGGTAGGGCCGGCGGTGGAGTGCCCGGACCCCCGTCCCCGGCTGCTCTTGGATGCCGGCGTTGTGACCGTCACCGGCCCGGGCCTGCCCGTTGTGGAGTTGACGCGGGAGCAGACGCCCACCGGGCCCCGGTATCGCGGAGAGTGGAGCCTCGAGGAGTTCCAGCCCGGTCGCTACAGCGTGCAGGCTGCGGGCGGCGGGGGCGTGGGTCCGTTCGAGAGTACGGTCGAGTTGCCGGCGCCGGTGACCCCGGAGTTCGATTTCCCGCCCGGCACCGAGATCGACACCTCGAAGCCGATGACGTTCCGTTGGACAGGCGGCGACGAGCGCAGCCGGGTGCTGATCGATTTGGATAGTTACCGCCCGGAGCACGACTTCCTTCGGGACCGCTACGTGCTCGTAGCCGAAGACGCGAGGCGGGGCGAGTTGACCTACAATTCCTGGGCTCCCGTGCCGCCGGTGCGGTGGCTGTTGATGGTCTCTCGCGGCGACCTGCTCCGTTTCGCCCTGCGCCAGCGAACCAGAGACGACTCCACGGTGCAGAAGTTCAACGCCGAGGGCCTCTCGCTCGGCGGCTGGCAGATGTTCGAATACCGCTGGGTCTGGGACGGCCTCATCCCCGCGCCCTCCGACACGACGCCGCCCGATGTCGGGTAGGCCTTTGGAGGGAGTGGAGGCCCCTGGGGGACGCAGCCGCTGACCGCCCTGACCGACCGGCCATCCGCTACCAGCACCACCGGCGCTAGCGGGTTGGTGAACAGGACGCGGAGCCGCCGTCCTTCCAGCCGGTCCACATCGCGCCGGCTCAAGACGCGGTAGACGAAACCGGTCAGCTTTCCTTGCGGCAGGGGCTTCACGCGCCGCAGCGCCCTAATGCCGTACAAAGCCCGGTAGAACTCGACCGCCTCGCGGTTCAGCCAGGTGGCGGCCCCCGGCGCCGTGCTCTGGTACGGCCGCCTCAAACCCCAGGTGGGGAAACCCTTGCGGCATCTGGGAGAAACTGCTGTATGCTCGATTCATGGCGGTGATCTCCTTCGGTGCTGATCCGTTGTCGCGGGAACAGGTGCAACCTTCCGGAGCCGCCACTGCCTTATCCTTCAGAAGCTGGTTGGGATGAGCCTGACGGTGAAGCGGACATTCATTGCCGGTTTCTTTCTCCTGGCCACCGTGCATGCCACGGCGGCGCAGCCGGTTAACTCAACGGCTCTCACTGCGGACTTTTATGTTGCGACGAATGGCAATGACGATTGGACGGGCTCATTGCCTGAGCCAAACGCGCCGGGGACCGATGGTCCATTCGCTACTCTACAGCGCGCCCGCGACGCCGTTCGGGAACTGAAGCGACGCCGGCCGGCGAAAGACATCGTCGTCCTCATTCGCGGGGGGCTTTACCGTCTGAGCAAAACGGTCGTGTTCGGCTTGGAAGACTCGGGCGAAGGCGATTCCACCATCACTTACGCGGCCTATCCCGGCGAGCAGCCCGTGTTCAGCTCTGCGGTCGAGATTGGCGGCTGGAAGAGACTGGGCGCTGCGCCTCCAGCCTTGCCCCAGGCGGCGCGGGGAAAGGTCTGGGTGACGGACATCCCCCAAGTGAACGGTGGCCCATGGCGCTTTTACACCCTGTATGACAGCCAAGGGCGTCTGCCGCGGGCGCGGTCGGCCGGGTTCGTGCCGCTCGAGCCCTCCCCCGGAGACGGGCGTTTCGACCGCAACCGGAACATTCTCCATTTCCCGCCGGGTGCGCTGAAGAACTGGCCCAACCTGGAGGACGTGGAGATTGTCATTCGGCCCTACCAGGCCTGGGTCGTCAACATTTTGCCCATTGCGTCGGTTAACGAGAAGACGCAGACCGCCCGCACGGCTATCCCGGGAACGTACCCGCTGCGGCCCCTTCGTTTTCTCAAAGGAGCGAAGTCGTGTTGGGTGGAGAACGTTTTGGAGGCGCTGGATGAGCCGGGCGAATGGGTCTTGAACACCCGGGAAGGGAAGCTCTACCTGTGGCCGCGAGGCCAGGGGCCTCCCCGGCATATAATGGCGCCCCGGCTGCGGGAGTTTATCCGCGTGGAAGGTTCGATCGACAAGCCGGGGCCGAAGGACACTCCGGTCCGCAACCTGCGCTTCCGTGGTCTGACGTTCACGCACGGGGAGCGCGACCTGTGGACTGCCGACGATGCAGGCCTGCAACACGACTGGGAGATGTACGACAAGGCCAATGCGCTGATTCGCCTGCGCGGCGCCGAGAATTGCGCCATCGAGCAGTGCCATTTTGCTCAGAGTGGCGGGACCGCGATACGGGTGGACCTGTACGGTCAACGGAACCGCATCGTCGGCAATCACATCGAGCACATCGGGGGGACCGGCGTCCTGCTGTGCGGCTACGGTCCGGGAACCAAGGACGTCAACAGGCGCAACCTCGTATCGAACAACCACATTCACCATTGCGGTGAAATCTACTCCCATTCACCGGGCGTGTTCGTCTGGCAAAGCGGCGAGAATCGGATTGCAAACAACTTGATCCACGACATGCCCTACTCGGGGATCATCATTTCCGGAATCGTGCTCCGCTTCTTTGCGATCACCGATGACATGCGGGAGATGGCGCGGACGTTCCGGTGGTTTGAAGTGGGCGAGCCGGGCGAAAGGACTCCGGAGCAAGCCCGGCCATACCGGCATAGCCGCCGCAACGTCATCGAATATAACGAGATACACCATGTGATGGAAAAGCTGGGCGACGGCAACGGGATCTATATTCGCGGCTCGGGCCCGGGGAACGTGATTCGCCGCAACTACATTCACCATCTTCTCGGAGACACGCCGATGCAGTCGGCCATTCGAACGGACGGTGGACAGCGGGATACCCTCATCGCCGGGAACCTGATCTACAAGTGTGTTTCGCAAGGCATCACGCTGAAGTTGAACAACCGCGCGGAAAACAACATCATCGCCGGTCTTATCGAACCCCGGGGCTCAGGCAGGAGGCGTACCGTCGTCTATTTCAAGTTGCGGGAAGGGCCGATGAGGGGCGCCGTCATCAGGCGAAACATCCTTTATCATCCCGGCAGGAACGCCATTTTCTACGATGAGGGCAAGGGCGGGAGAACGCCGCCGGCTTACGCCAGGGACGCCGGCACGGATTACAACCTGTACTTCTGTGCCGGCAATCCGGAATTGAGCCAACGGCTGCTGGAGAAGATGCAGCGCGACGGGGTCGATGCCCATAGTCTGGCTGCCGACCCGCTTTTCGTGGATCCGGCGAATGGCGATTTCCGATTGAAGCCCGGATCGCCGGCCCTGAAGCTGGGCTTCGTCCCGATCGACCTGTCCCAGATCGGTTTGAAACAGACCCCTTGACTGCTCGAGGCTGCAAACGCCGGGGCAGTACAACAATTGCCAGGAAGACGCGTTTGGCCGCCGTGTGGCCGCATTCTGAGAGTCACGGCGGTGAGGCGGCGTTGATTGAGACCGGCTGGCGTCGCCCCCTCCGGCAGGTGGTTCCTGAACGTCTTCCAGCTTTTCGCGCATCGGGCCGTGGTCGCTGGAGTGACGTTGTTGCGGTATAATCGTTGCGTGGTGGCGTGGTCGCTGGGCGGACCCGAATTCAAGCGATCAAGTCGCCGCCCCGGTTTCTGCCTGCGAAAGCAGAACCGGTTCAAAACGAATCACTGAACAGCGCCCGTAGCTCAGTCTGGATAGAGCGCTTGCCTCCGGAGCAAGAGGTCGCGCGTTCGAATCGCGCCGGGCGTACCATTCTTTCCTATCAGGGCTCTCCGCCAAATGTCGGAGGAACCCTCTGTGCCAACATGAGTGAGACACCTTCCCCAGCCTAAATTACTGTCGAGGGCGGAGAAGAAATGAAACTCAATGAACAAGCTGAACGGGGAAAGCATGGAACCGGGATCTGCGGAGCCGGCAGCCCCGCTGCCCAGGGGCGGGCAACGCCGGCGCCGGCCCGTCGGCCGCCTGCGCACAATCCCCCGGCGGGCAGTCCGTCCTCCTCCGGCAGCTCCCCGGCGAAACGGTCAAACCGGCGAGTCGAACCTCCCCGCACAAAAAAGTGGGGATTCGAACCCAATTTCGACCTAACTCCCGTAACATCAATCAGTTGCCGGGAAGCCATCTTCCCCTTTTCTTCGCCCTCTAAACCCACAAAACCCAGCGACAGAGCACTTCTTCCCGGTTTTTCTCCCCTACCCGCGGACCACCGACCAAGGACCAGCGACCAGCAACGTCCGGGACTGTCCCCTGTGTCCCGAAGCGC
>CAZXVW010000037.1:0-26166 GCA_964644025.1 uncultured Solibacteraceae bacterium
CAGCCGCGCCGCATGATCAGTATAACATAGCCGACCCCCGGCCTCACGAGTGAGTGGGATGGCGCGGGTACGACCCCCCAAACGGGCAGAGCAGGGAAGGAGTTGGTGGACGGCATGGGACTCGAACCCACGACCCCGGCGTTGCGAACGCCGTGCTCTCCCAACTGAGCTAGCCGCCCACTTGCCGTCCTTTTCAATATAGCATGGCTTACCATAAAAGGAGTGGACGAGCTGACCCCGGAACAGCAACTGGAAGCGAAAATGCGCGAAGAGTGGGACCGGCGCGCCCGCGAGAACGCCCGCTATTATGTCAACACGGCGCGGAAGGAATGGACCGACGAGGAATTCTTCGCCTCCGGCGAACGCACCGTGGCCGAGGAAATCCTCACCGACATGATCAATATCTGCCAGGGCCGGGATCCGAAGCGCATGCGGGTGCTCGAGATCGGCTGCGGGACCGGCCGCGTGACCCAGGCTTTGGCCCGTGTCTTCGGCGAGGTTTACGCCGTCGACGTCAGCGGGGAAATGGTTCGGCAGGCGCGCGAGGCGCTGGCTGATCTCGACAACGTGCACATCGAACAGAACAACGGCCGGGATCTCAGCGTGCTCGGCAATGTCCGCTTCGATTTCGCGTTCTCCAGCATCGTGTTCCAGCATATTCCGAGCAAGGAAATCATCGAGAATTACGTGCGCGAGGTGCATCGCCTGCTTCGCCGGGGAGGCTTGTTCAAGTTCCAGGTGCAAGGGGATCCGACGATTCAACGCGCGCCGGACGATACGTGGATCGGCGTCGCCTTCTCCGACGAGGAAGCGGTCGATATGGCCTTGCGGTGCGGCTTCGAACCCCGGTACCGCCATGGTGCAGGCACCCAGTATTTCTGGCTATGGTTCTTCCGGAAATGGCGCGCCTGGCAGCGAGGCCGCTATTTCTTGCGACGGGCCGCCCAATACTCACGCATGCGCTGGGAAACTCTGCGCCGTTCTTCCTGACTCATTCGTCTCCGTCCTCGCTTCTTGGGAACGGCAGCCGCGGCTTCGTTCTCCAGGCTCCGCTCGAGGACTTCCAAGGAGCGGATCACTTCACTCAGGCGGCGGCGCTCTTCCTGGAGTTCATTGATGATTTCATAAAGATCCATACAAGATGGGCAATGATACACCGCGGACGGCCGCCTTGCCCAGGGAACTTTTTCGGCTCCCGTACTAGGATTTTTCAAAAAAGTACTAGTGCGTTAAGAAGGGCCAGGCGGGCTGGATCTGGAACCCGTAGCGGGTGACCGCCACCCAAATGGCCAGCGCCGCCAGCGCCAGCAACACCGCCAGGACGAAAAGCACCCGGCGCCACGGGAACCGGCGGTTTTCCCGATGCAGTTGAAGCAGGTATCCGGCGAAGACACCCACGAAGTACAACAGGCACATGGGCACCGCGAACAGCATCAGGTTCACCACGTCCGGCGTCGGAGTGATTACGGCGGCGATGACCACGATGATCAGCACGGCGTAACGGGAATTCCGCATCAGGAAGCGCGGCGTAACAATTCGCAGCAGGGTCAAAAAAAAGATGAGAATCGGCAATTCGAAGACCAGGCCAATCCCCAGCATCACGTTGACGAACAGGTCGAAGTATTCGGTGATAGAGACCACCGGCAGAATGTTGATATTCCGGCCGATGCCCAGCAGGAAAGTCAGCCCGTAACGAAAGGCCACAAAGTAGGCGAAGACCCCGCCGAGAATAAACAACCCGGCCGAGGAAATGACAAACGGAGCCGCCCAGCGGCGTTCCCGCTTATAGAGGCCGGGAGCGATGAAGGCCCAGACCTGGTACAGGATCCATGGGGAGGCGAGAAAAATCGCGGACAGCATCGGCAATTTTACCCAGACCGTGGTGAAGGTTTCCATCGGTTTGATCTGCGCGAGCTTGTCCTGGAACCCGAGCTGTGTCAGGGCGTCGACCGCGGGGGCGCTGACAATCCGCCACAAATCGTTGGCGAAAATCAGGCTCAGGAAAAAGGCCACGCCCACGCCCATCAGCGCCTTAATGATTCGCGAGCGGAGTTCCTCCAAGTGCTCCATGAAGGACATCCGCAGCATCCCCTCTTCCTCATCTTCCTCCTCTTCTTGGCCGCCCGTCTCCGCCGGAGGCGCGGGAGGAGCCGGGGGCGGTGGGGCTTCCGCAACCGCCAGTGCCGCGGTCTCCGGTTCGACGGCTACCGGCTCTTCGCCTTCCTCTCCGCCCTCATAGACGCCGGAATCATCTTCATAGCCGAGGTCCTCACTGACGGCGCCGCCATCGGCGGGGAGATCCTCCGCGGTGGTTTTCGCACCTTCATCACCCTCGTTGCCGGGTGCCGCAGGGGAGGTGGTTGAACCGGGACCGGACTCGCCGCCCTGTCCGGTCGCCGGGCCCTGTTCCGCCGGGCGAGCCCCTTCCTCATTGGGAGGGACGGCCTCGTGTTCACCGGCAGCCGGCTCCTCCGGCGGGGGAGTCGGCACACCTTGCTTGTTCTCGTCAGAGTCCATTTTGGTCTGGATGAGTATTTCCGGCCGGGTGCAACACCTATGTTGTTACTGCCTCGGATTCCGATGCCGGCGCGCTGTCGTCGGCCCGCGCGGTCTCATCTTTCTCCGGCTGAGTGTCCCCTTCCGGGGCCGCCGTCTCGGCCTCACTGCCGGAGACCTGCTCGGCCGCCGCGGCCGGGGCCGCCTGTCCCGGCGCCTCGCTGGGCGTGGCTTCCGAGGCAGCCGGTTCCGCTTCCTGGGCGGCGGAGGCGGTTACGGTGGAGGACTCACCAGTGGTGGAATCGGCAGAGTCGGCACTCTCAGTTCCGGAATCGTAGGAATCTTCGTACTCGTAGTCGTACTCGCTGTCGTAGTCGTACTCGTCCGGGCTAGTGTCAGAGTAACTGGAAGCGATTTCCTCGCCCACCTTGCGGGTCTCTTCCTTGATCGATTCTGTTTCCCGCTCAATGGCGGACATCTCCCGGTCGAACGTGGCTTTGAGCTCGTTCGAGGCGCGGCGAAACTCCGTCATCGCCTTTCCAATAGTCTTGCCCAGCTCCGGCAACTTCTTCGGCCCGAAGACAAGCAAGGCGAGCAGGAAAATGAACACGGTTTCTTGCCAGCCCAGGGGACCCATTGATAATCCTCCAACCTAATTGGAACCAACTTCATCATAGCGAGCCGCTCATGCCGTTTCAACCGTCTGCTCTGGCGGCAGCGGCGGCAGACCAGACGGGCTGCCGGTTCCACTCTGCTACCATGAGTTGCAGCCGTGGTCATGAACTTCTCGCGGATCCTGGTGCGCGCCACCAACTGGGTGGGCGACGCGGTGATGTCATTGCCCGCTCTGCGGCTGATCCGGCAGCGTTTCCCCGGCGCCGAGATCACCGTGCTCGCCAGACCATGGGTGGCGGACCTTTATGCCCGGGAGAGCTTTGCCGACCGGGTGATTCTCCACACCGCCAGCAGGGGCGCCCGGGACTGGAGCGGAAAGCGGCGGCTGGCGCGGGCTCTGCGGGCCGGAAGGTTCGACTGCGCATTGTTGCTGCAGAACGCCTTTGAGGCCGCCTTGCTTGCATGGTTGGCGCGTATCCCGCGGCGAATCGGATACAACCGCGACGGCAGAGGCTTCCTGCTCACCGATCCGGTCCGGGTTCCCCGGCGCGGCGAGATTCACCCTCACCAGCGTTACTACTACCTGGAGATGCTGCGCCGCGCAGGCATCGTGGACCGGGTGCCGGAAGTTGACGTGATACAGCTCGAAGGAGTGGCGGAAGCCCGGCTGGCGGGGCTGCGGCGGATGGCGGCCGCCGGTCTGGAGGGGGAAATCATCGGCGTCAGCCCGGGGGCTGCCTACGGAAATGCGAAGCAGTGGTCCCCCGATCACTTCGCCGAAGCCGCGCACCGGATTGGTTTGGCCCGCGGCGCGGTGGTGGCGGTATTCGGCTCCCGCACCGAGAGGGAGCTGGGCGAAGCGGTGGCCCGCTGTGTCTCCGCCTCGGGCGGGAAGGTCCACAACTTCGCCGGCGAAACATCGCTTGGTGAGTTCATCGAGCTAGCCGCCGCCTGCCGCCTGTTTCTTACCAACGATTCCGGGGCCATGCACGTCGCCTCCGCCCTCGGCTTGCCTACAGTGGCGGTTTTCGGCCCCACGGACGAACAGGCCACCGGGCCGGTCGGGCCAGTGGTCCGGGTAATCAGGGAGCCGGTGGACTGCGCTCCCTGCGGGTTCCGCGAGTGCCCTACCGACCACCGTTGTATGAACCGGATTCCGGCAGCCCGTGTGGCGGAGGCGGCCCTGGACCTGCTCAAATAGAGAGACGGATCTGCTGGCCCGTGAACCCATGGATACGCGAACCAAGATTCTCGGCTGGCCGGAAGCCGAACAAGTGCTCGGGCGGCGGCGCGATGACGCACCGCTCACGGTGGTCACGGGCTATTTCGATCCGCTGCTGGCCGGCCACGCCCGCCGGCTGGCCGAGATCGCGCGCACGGGGAACACCGTGGTAGTGGTGCTGGCGAGCCCGCCGAGGCCGTTGCTGGCGGCGCGGGCCCGCGCGGAATTGGTGGCGGCGCTGGCGGCGGTCCGGTACGTGATCCTGCCGCCCGACGAGGGGGCGGAGGCGGTTCTCCAGGCGCTGCACGCCGACAGAGTGGTGCGGGAGGAATCATCCGACGCCCGTCGCGCCGGAGACTTGATTCGCCATGTGCGCGAGCGCCATGCGGCCTCACGGGCCTGACCGCCCCGGCAAGGGGAGCTTGGAGGTGTAACGCGGTGAGTGGGCGCAGAATCCTCGCGGTCCGGCTCAGCTCGATGGGCGACGTTATCCATGCGCTGCCTGCGGTGGCCACTTTGAAGCACAGCTTCCCCGGCTGCTACCTCGCCTGGATCGTGGAGCCGAAGTGGGCACCGCTGCTGGAAGGGAATCCGTACATCGACGAGGTGATCCATCTGGGCCGGAGAAAGCTCGGCGAGATCCTGCGAACGCGCCGGCGGCTGCGGGCCGGACGATTTGACACGGCGGTGGATTTCCAGGGGCTGGTGAAGTCCGCCCTGGTGGCTTCGGCGGCGCGGCCGGAACGGATTTACGGATTCCACCAGTCGCAGGTGCGGGAGCGGCTGGCGGCCCTGTTCTACTCCCATCGCACCCGCGCTCGCTCGGCCCACGTGGTGGACCGGAACCTCGAGCTGGCCGCGGCGACCGGGGCGGCGAACACGCTCCGCCAGTTTCCCCTGCCCCCTGGGGCGCCGGAAGGGGAGCTGCCCGGAGAAAAGTTTGTGCTGGCCTCCCCCCTCGGCGGGTGGCTCTCCAAGCAATGGCCGCTGGACTACTACGCCGCACTGGCCCGCCTGTTGCGCGAGAAGACGGGGCTCGTGCTCGTGCTCAATGGCCCGCCGGCTTCAGCCCGAACGCTCGCCGGGGTTGCCGGATGCCATCCCCACTACTCCGGCATCGCCGGCTTGATCGACGCAACTCGCCGGGCGGCCGCGGTTGTGGGCATTGACAGCGGACCGCTGCATCTGGCCGCGGCGCTGGACAAGCCGGGGGTGGCGATTTTCGGTCCTACGGACCCCGCGCGCAATGGTCCATACGGAACCACGTTCACGGTGTTGAGGAGCCCGGCCGCCGTCACCAGCTACAAGCGGCGGTCGGAAATCGACGAGAGCATGAAGCGAATCAGTCCGAAACAGGTCCTGGAAGCGCTGGAGTGCCGGCTTCGCGAAGGGATCCGGCGGGCGGGAGCCGAGGGCTGATGCGCCGCCATTGGTTTCCCAAGCCCTATGCCGATCTGGTTGCCCGTCTCCGCGTTCCGGCCGGCTTCGGCCTGGTGATCCTGTTCGTCTGGCTTGCCCGGCCCACCTGGGAATCCCTCGCAATCGGCCTGCCGCTGTCAGTCCCCGGCCTGTTGCTGCGGGGATGGGCGGCGGGACACCTAGCCAAGAACGAGCAGCTCACCACCACCGGGCCTTATGCCCACGTGCGGAATCCGCTGTATCTCGGGACGCTGCTGGTGGCGGCCGGCCTCGTGGTCGCGTCACGGGTGCCGTTGCTGGCCCTGATTTTCGGGGCGGTATTCGTGTTCATCTACTTGCCGGTGATTGAATTGGAGGAGCAGCACCTGCGGGATCTGTTCCCGGAGTATGAATCTTACGCGCGCCGGGTGCCGCTGCTGCGGCCGCGATGGAGCGCGGCCGCCGGAGGCGTGTTCCGGTGGCAGTTGTACCGGCGCAACGAAGAGTACCAGGCGCTGGCCGGTTTCCTGGCCGGGGTCGCCATTCTCATCTGGAAGGCAAGCTGAGCATCCATTTCCCCTGCCCCCGGCGCCAGCAAGCGTTCCCCCGGCCCGGCCAGACCGCGTGGACACACCTGGCTGGATTTGTGATTCAATGAGTGGAAGCGGCCGGCCGGTCCAACGGCCGGGTTGGCCCAGTCCGGAGACACTTCACCGGTCCGCGAGACCGGAGAAATGCCCCGGGCGACTTCGGGTGTCGAAGGTGACCTGTGAGTCGGAACGGAGTCATTGTCGTAGCCGGCGTCATTGAACGGAACGGGCGAATCTTGATCGGCCAGCGAAAACGCGGCAAGCGCCACGAGATGAAATGGGAGTTTCCGGGAGGAAAAGTAGAAGAGGGCGAGACACCACGCGCAGCGCTCAAACGAGAACTCGCTGAAGAACTCTCCATCGATGCATCCATCGGGCGCGAAATCGTGCGGTATGAGTATCGCGCTCCGCGGCACCGGCCGATTCTCCTCATTTTTTACCGGGTGAAAAACTTCGAGGGCAGTCCCACGAACATGGTTTTCGAGGAGATCCGCTGGGAGAGGCCGGACGACCTCCGCCGCTATGAGTTTCTCGACGGAGACACCGATTTCATTCGACGCCTCCAGCGCGGTGAGTTTCGTGATCCGGGCCTGTGGAACCGCGCCTAGGGAACGCTGAGGCTGAATTCCACATTCCTCTCGCGGTTCAACTGCTCGGAGAATTCCTTGTCAATCAGATCCAGCGAAGCGCGGTTGTGCGCTCCTTGCATCGTGATGTAGTGCAGCGTGTCGCCCTCGATCCAGTAAGCGATCGCCGGATAGATTGACTGGTCCTTGTAAGCAATCAGGTAAATGGTGGGCTTGTCGGCGGTGTCGGACGCTGCCCGGCGGGCTGGCTCCGGATGGGAGGGAATCGGCGCCTGGTAAGACTTCAACGTCGAGGAGGCCGGCTTGGGGAGGCCCTCAGCGGTGTAATCTCGCACCACCGCCTGGGGGTTGCCCGTCGTGTAGTACTGGTTGATGATCACCGGCGGTTGCGGCGCGGGAACGCTCTGGACGGAAAGCTGATACTGCTGCGGGGGCGGTGCCGCGTAACCGTATCCTCCGTAGTAGAACGGGACCGCGTACGGGATCGCCACCGGATACACGGCCGGACGCCGCTGGTGAGGCCGGCCGCCGATCATGTAGCCCGGATACCCGCTTACGGTGGCGCCCAACCGCTGCGCGAACGTGGTCGCGTTCCCGTAAAAGGGATTGTGCAACGGCGGCGCCGAACCGGTCCCGGGAAACAGAATGTTGCCAAACCCGCTGCGGGAACCGTAAGTCCGCGCCGGCTGGGGTCTTGAGAGAACGCCTCTCGCCTGGCCGAAGACGGAACCCGCCAAGAGGAAACTCATGCCCGCTGCCAAAATGGCGATTCTCATGGCCGCTCCTTTGCCCTTGAGCTTATCGCCGGGCATTTATGGGACGCAAGCGGATGGCGGGCCGTTTCATCGCCTTGCCCGGCCAGGGTCAGTTCCGCCCCTCCGGTGGGGAGGCAATCGTGTTTCCGGTGGGGTCTGTCTCCGGGTTTCGTATAATTTGCACATGCGGGCGCAAACGGGCGAGAGAATCCGCCATTCGGTTTGCCCGCTGGACTGCCCGGACACCTGCTCCGTGCTCGTGCACCTGCAGGGCCAACGGGCCGTGAAGCTGCGAGGCAACCCCAGCCACCCGGTTACCCGGGGGTTCTTGTGCGCCAAGCTCGCCCGGTACCTGGAGCGTGAGTATTCCGCCGACCGGCTCCTTTACCCCCAGCGCCGCGTGGGAGAAAAGGGCGAAGGTCGCTTCGAGCGCATCTCGTGGGACGACGCCGCCGGCCAGATTGCCGAACGCCTCACTGCCGTCGTCGAGCAAGACGGCCCGGAAGCGGTTCTCCCGTACAACTACGCCGGCACGATGGGCCTGCTCAATGGCTCCGGCATGGACCGGCGCTTCTTCCACCGTCTTGGTGCCTCCCGGCTCGATCCGACCATCTGCTCCGCGGCCGGGACCGCCGCCCTGGAAGCGACGCTGGGCTGCCGCCTCGGGACCGAACCCGAGCAGTTTTGCCGCTCGCGCCTGATTCTGGCCTGGGGCGCCAACATTCGCGAAACAAACGTCCACCTGTGGCCGTTCCTCACCGAGGCCAGACGTCAGGGAGCATGCTTCTATGTGATTGACCCGCTTGGAAACCGTACCAGCAAGTCGGCGGATCGTCACTTTGTCATTTACCCGGGCAGCGACCAGGCCCTGGCGCTGGCCATGATCCATGTCATTCTCGCCGAACAGCTTTACGACGCCGATTACGTGGCCCATCACACGACCGGATTCGAAGCTCTGGCGGAAACGGCGCGCCGCTATCCTCCCGAGCGCGCCGCCGCCCTCACCGGCATTCCCGCCAATGACATTGCCGCGCTGGCCAGGGAGTATGCCATGAGGAGACCGGCCGTTATTCGCCTGAACTACGGCGTGCAGCGCAATGAGAACGGCGGCGCGGCGGTCCGGGCGATTTCCGTGCTACCCGCGCTCACCGGCGCCTGGCGCGAGCCCGGTGGCGGGCTCCTGCTGACAACCTCCGGCGCCTTCCCGCTCGATTTCGCGGCTGTCGAACGTCCGGACTTGCAGCAGCGCTCCGCACTGGGGCGCCAGGCGCGGCTGGTCAATATGACCCGGTTGGGCAAGGCGTTGACCGAACTCGACAACCCGCCCGTCAAGGCCCTCTTCGTGTACAATTCCAACCCGGCCGTCATCGCGCCCGAGCAGAACCGTGTCTTGGCCGGCCTGCGGCGCTCCGACCTTTTCACTGTGGTCATCGAGCAGCTCCGCACCGACACGGCCGACTACGCCGACCTCTTGTTGCCCGCTACCACCTTCCTCGAACACACGGATCTGTACTTTGCTTACGGGCAGTACTATCTGCAACTGGCCCGGCCCGTCCTTCCCGCCCCCGGCGAGGCAAAATCTAACGCGGAAATCTTCCGGCTGCTGGCCGAACGCATGGGATTCGACGAAGCCTGCTTCCAGGATTCCGATGAGGACATGATCCGCCAGGCCCTGGCGTCAGGCCATCCGTACGTGGAGGGAATCACACTGGAACGGCTCTCCTCGGAGCACTTTGTCCGGATGAACGTCTCCCGCGCAGGCGAGCCGTTCCTGCCGTTCGCCAGGGGCGCGTTTCCTACAGCCTCAAGAAAATGTGACCTGGCCGCGGCGGCCGCCGAATACCGCCCGCCGGCGGAATCGCGGTTCGGAGATCGCGACTTGCGGCGCCGCTTTCCCCTGGAATTCCTCTCACCGAAGACCGCCGCGGGTCATAATTCCACGTTCGGGTATCTTCCGCGAGTGGACCGGTTGTGCGGCTCGCTCCGTATCCACGCTCGTGATGCGGAGGCGCGCGCCATAACCACCGGCGACCTGGTGCGCGCCTATAACCATCGGGGAAGCTGTTTGTTCCGCGCAGCGGTCCACGGGGAGGTGCCGCCCGGCGTGGTGGCGGCACCGACCGGCCGGTGGAACCGGCTGGCCCCCGGGCAAAGAGGCCCCAACGCATTGACCTCGGACCGCCTGGCGGACCTGGGCGGTGGCTCGACTTTTTACAGTTGTCTAGTGGAAGTAGAGAAATGCGAAGACCGATGAACAAGCCATTCGGGTGGGCGGTACTCATTGTTGCCCTCGGTCTGGCGGGTTCCTCCTGCCGGCAGCCCGAGACCGTTCCGCTCGAAAACCTTCCCGAGCAAGAGAGCCAGGAGCTGGCCTCGGTCATCCATATGGCCGACCCGAAAGCCGCGCCCCAGCTCAAGAGCGGTTTCCACAACGTGGAACAGAACGCATGGCGCTGGACGGAGCGCCACTTCGCGGTGGTGCTGCGTCCGCCGGCGGGCGGCGCCTCCCGCGGCGCGCGCCTGAACCTGCGGTTCTCGATCCCGGCCCCGGTAATCGAAAAGCTCGGCGCCGTCACCTTGTCGGCCGCCATCGGGGGCGTCAGTCTCGGGCCGGAAACGTACTCCCGGTCCGGCGAGTACATTTACACCCGGGATGTTCCCGCGTCCCTGCTGGCGGGAGACGCGGTCACCGTGGAATTCGATCTCGACAAGGCCCTCCCACCCGGCAACACCGACCAACGCGAACTCGGCGTGGTGGCCAGTTCCGTCGGTTTCGAAGCCAAGTAATAACCGGCGCTCCTGCCCGCGGTGTTGCCCGCGCCGCGGGAGGCATCAAGACCGCCCACGCGCCCCGGGGATGGGCATCCGCCGGTATTGGGCGCGGCGAGTCACAGTCCGGTCTGTTTTCCCCTAATGAGATGGACACGCTCGGCCGATATGGTAAAAGCCCCTAAGATGTGACGCTTACGGGGCAACGGCGAAGATGACAGTGACGGAACCCAAAAAAAAGTGCAACCTCCGGGTCCCCAGTTGCATCATTGTTGTGTTATTATTCGTTGAGCGAGAGCCTTAGAGGGGCTGCCAGGGGAACCACACACGGTGTAGGGTTCTCCACTAAAAAGCTTCGTCCGGTTCCGCGAATATCGCGGAAACCTTTTGGGATTCCTGGCGTCTATATTATGTCGTCAGGAGAAGACCCATAAACGAGAAGGAGATACGGGTTGCAGTAAGACAACGCTCCGTACCGCTTGGCAGGCAGCCCACCGGCTGTCGCCTGGGAAGGAGAGGAAACCATGACAAAGACCGAGTTGAAAAAGTTCAAAAAAATTCTCGAGGCCAAACAGGCCGAACTGGTCGAGCTGCTGCGCAACCGCGACGCCATCACCATCGAGAAGAGCGCCGATGCGCTGGACGAGGTCCAGCACGCTGCCGAGCGTGAACTGGCGATTCGAAATCTCCATCGCGAATCGAACCTTCTTCGATTGGTCCGGCTGGCTCTGCGCCGCATCGAAGACGGCTCCTACGGCATCTGCATGCACTGCGAGGAAGAGATCAACCGCAAACGTCTTCAGGCGGTGCCCTGGACCCCGTATTGTATCCGGTGTCAGGAAGCCGCCGATCGCAACCAGGGTGACGAGACCTTCGACGAAGTTCTTGTCAACGCCGCCTGACCGGCTCCTCCTTCCCAGTTTTCGCCACGGCGCGGGCCCATGGCCCGCGCCGTTGTTGTTGGCCCCCGGCGAAGACCTCAAATCCCGGCCAGTCCGCCGGGCGAGGCCGGTTGAATCCCCGGCCGATGGCACGAATCCCGTTTCTTGTCAACGCCGTATCCCGATCGCCGAGACCATCCGTCCCCCGTCAGCCGGCTCGCGACGGTAGGAATGGAAATCCGCCGGGTGACAGCAGGTGCATGGCGCTCCCGTGTAAATGTTCTGCGGACGGACCCCCGCGGCTTCCAATTGGTGCCGGTTCACCCCGGCGAGGTCCAGTTTCACAACCCCCGGCCGGGCGTGCCAGCCGGCCGCGAAGCCTGGAAACCTGTCGGCCACGTCGCGACCGACCTGGTAACAGCAAGGGCCAATTCCTGGTCCGATCGCCACGATTAGCTCTGCCGCCTCGACGCCGAACTCAGCCCGCAGGCGTTCCACTACTTTGCCGGCGATCCCGGCCGCCGTTCCCCGCCAGCCAGCGTGCGCCGCGGCCACCACGCGCCGTTGTGGCGCAGCCATGAGCATCGGCAGGCAATCGGCGGTCCGGACCGCCAGGAGCCGGCCGGCACTGGCCGTGATCAGAGCGTCGCCCTCTCCGGCGCAGCCTGTTTCGGTCTCGGCGACGACGATGATCCGGTCAGAGTGGACCTGCCGGAGCGAAACCAGCCGCCAGTCCGCCGGCGGCCAGCCTGGACAATCCCGGGTGCCGAAACCGTGTTGCAGCCACCCGATCTTCTCCAGCGCAATGCAGCGATAGACCCGTGCCCGGTCTTTTCGGAACGCGTCAGTCCTGGCGTGCATCTCCATGGAACTTCACTAGGCTAACGGTTCGGCAAGGCTGACGTCCAATGGCGCTGGAAAGCCGGCCTCCGGGCCAGCGTCCGCTGCAAACCCGCGGCCCGGTCCAGTCATCGGCGCCGCGCACCGCTGCGGCCCTGGTTCCGCTTGGGCGGAGGGGCTACGCTATCCTGAAGGAGTCGGGACATTGCCCGCATTACGGCTGCTGGCGGGACAGTCTACGGAAGGGGGACCGGCTGCCCCTGTTCTCAGTTCTCCCGGGCTGTCCTTCGGGGCCGATTCTCAGGGCGACAGGAGAAGCGAATGGGAACAGACAGCGGCGCACCGCCAGCGCCGGAACAACAGGGAACCGGCGGACGAATGGTTTATTGCGTGAAGCTCAAAAGGCAACTCCCCGGGTTGGAGGAGGTGCCGTTCGACGGCCACCCACTCGGACAGCGGGTCTTTGAGCATGTCTCCAAGCAGGCATGGCAGATGTGGGTGGACCAGATGAGAATCATCATGAACGAGTACCGGCTCAATCTTGCCGATCAGCGTGCCCAGGAGTTCTTGCTCAAGCAGATGGAAGAGTTTTTCTTCGGGGAGGGGTCACAGCTCCCGCCGGAATACGTGCCGCCGGAATCCGGGAAATAATCGTTCCGCGCAGACGCATGGCCGAGTCTGGCGCGGGAGGATCCGGCGCCAGGCCCGGCCGCAGGTTCACACATCGATGAATTGCTCGCTTTTGGCGAAATATAGGTCGGTGGCGCGTTCCAGCTCCGCTTTCGTCATCCGGATGGGGCGTTTTTCGTAGTCGCTGATCGAGGCAAGGATATTGCAAATGTCCAGCGGGTAGCAGGCCCGCAGTTCCGTTCGACCCTCCCGCAAACAGAGTTTCCTGAGGTATTCGGCGCTGTCCGGCTCGGCCGGAATGCGCTTCGAGGAGACTACCCGGTGGAAGATCTGGTCGAAGGTTTGTGCGTCCACCGGTCCCACAAAAATCTTGTTGCGGATGCGGCGGAGAAACGCCTCGTCGGCCAGTTCGTTCGGGTCCAGATTGGTGGAAAAGACCACCATCAGCTCGAATGGGATCTGGAACTTCACTCCATAGCGCAGCGTGAGGTAGTCCACCCGGCGGTCCAAAGGTACGATCCAGCGGTTCAACAGGTCGCGGGGCGACATCAATTGGCGGCCGAAGTCGTCGATGATGAAGATGCCGTTGTTCGCCTTCATTTGCAGCGGGGCGGCATAAATGCCCGAGGTCTCATCCAGGCGTAGCTCGACCATGCTGGGCACGAGCTCGCCGCCGACGACAATGCACGGCCGCCGGCACAAGATCCAGCGCGGGTCGATGTCCGGGTCCTCCAGCTCCAGCTTCTGATGCACGACCGGGTCATACAGGCTGATGATCTGGTTGTCCACCTCCACCGCGTATGGGATCAGGACCGCATCCTGGTAGACGCGCAGCATCCTTTCCGCAATGCTGGTTTTCCCGTTGCCGGACGGGCCGTAGATGAACACCGAGGTCTGCGAGATCAATGCCGGCCCCAACTGGTCGAGCAGATGATCGCTGACCACCAGGTCCGAGAGCGCCGACCGCAGCGTCTTCCGGTCCACCCGCACCTTGGCCGCCTGGGCGCGGGTGGCCGCGTGATAGTCGTCCAGCGAGACCGGGGCCGCGCCGGCATACTGGGAGATCTGGAAACGGTCCGTAGCCAGTTCCTTGCCCGCCTGGGACAAAACGAACTGGTAATCGTTGCCCACCATACCCTTGATCTCCACCAGTTGCTGGCTGCGCAGGTGGCGAAAAGCGAAGTCGACGATCGGCAGGGATAGGCGCAGACTCTTACTCAACCCGTGCAAGCTGCTGAAACCTTCCAGCAGCAGTCGCCGCAGCACCAAGTCCAGCACCAGCGACTGGGGAAGATGCAGTTCCTCGAGACTCTGGGGCACGGGAGGGGCAAAACTGGGATGAACTCCAGCCAATGTCGCCATAACTGTTCGATTCCTCCTTCTTCTATCGGCAGGAATGAGGCTGGGGTTTACTCCACGCTGCCCGCCCTGCGCCCGTCAACCTCTGTAGTGAGGTTGTTGCTGGTATTGCTCGTGCTCTCCGCGATCGCGGATCTGCTCCCCGCACGCGACGGAGCCGGCGATCTGTTGCGGAAAGCGAAGAAAGCAGAGAAGGCAGGCCGCGTGGCCCAGGCCTACCTCCTCTATTCCGAGGCCGCCGCGCTGGATCCCGCGGGGCAAACCAGGGCCTGGGCAAAGAGCCTAGCGTTGCGCCGCCGGGCGCTTACCGAGATCAAGGCGATGCCCAAGGACCTGGACCGGGGAGACGAGGAAGCTGGCTCGTCCGCCCTGCTAGGCGTCATCAGCCCCGAGGAGTTGGAGGAGGCCCGGCACCCGCTGCCGCCGGTCACCCTGCGCGCCAGCCGCGCCATCCGGAGCTTCGACCTCCGCGGCGACGCCCGCCGGTTATACGAACAAGTCGCCGGCGCTTACGGTCTCACGGTGGTTTTCGACGGCGACTACACCACCAGCAAACTCATCCGCCTGAAAATTGAAGACGCCGGTTACCGGGAAGCGTTACGCATTCTGGGCGCGGCCACCGGCACTTTCGCGGTGCCGGTGAGCGAACGACTCATCCTGGTGGCCCAGGACACCACCCGAAAGCGTCAGGAATTGGAGCACAACATGGCGGTTGTTATCCCGATTCCGGAGACCGTCTCCGTCCAGGAAGCCCAGGAACTAGCCCGCGCCATCCAGCAACTGATGGAGATCAAGAGGCTGGTCATCGACACCCAACGGCGACTGGTGCTCGTCCGGGACCGCGTTTCGCGGGTTCTGCCGGCCCAGGTGTTATTTGCCGAACTGATGCGGCCCCGTCCCGAGGTCACCATCGAGGTGGATTTCCTCGAGGCCACCGAAACAGCGAAAACGCGCTACGGCCTGGGCCTGCCGGGATCGTTCCCCCTCGCCTGGCTGAGCACTCTGTGGGGCAACTCTCCAGCCGCCCCCTCCGGATTCAGCAGCTTGGCTACCCTCGGCGGCGGAGCCAGCCTGATCGGCCTGGGAATCGCCAACGCGGAATTGTTCGCCAGCATGGCGCACTCCAGCTCGCGAACGCTGTTCGCCTCCCAACTGCGGGCGGTCGATGGCCAGCAGGCGGTCTTGCATGTCGGCGACCAGTATCCTGTCCAGACCCAGGGTTATTTCGGCCCGATCGAAGGAGAAGGGCAAGTGTTCACTCCGCCGCCGACCATTAGTTTCGAGGATCTCGGGATCGTCGTCAAGGTCACCCCGCACGTCCACGGCGAACAGGGGATCACCCTGGAGATCGAGACGGAGTTGAAGGTCCTCACCGGCCAGACCCTGAATGGCATCCCGGTGATCTCCAACCGCAGCTTCCAGGGAGTCGCGAGGCTCCGGGACAACGAGTGGGCGGTGGTTGCCGGGTTGGCGCGGAGCTCGGAGGTCAGGGCGATCTCTGGGCTGGCGGGCCTGTCACAGATCCCGTACCTGGGCGCTTTGTTCCGGCGAGACACCAGGGAACACGAGGCGGGCCAGGCGCTGCTGGTGTTGAAGCCCAGGCTCGTCCGTCTGCCAGCGGAGGGAAAGCTCACCCGTCCCGTCTGGACCGGGACCGAAACCAGGCCCCTGGCGCCGCTGTGAGTGCGCCGGCCCGGCCCGAGATGCCGGGCGGTGCGGGTTATTGCTACCCTCGAATTGATGTCCATCATGCTGCGGGAGATTCACCAGCAACCGGCCGCCTTGGAGCGGACGCTGAGGGGATCTCTGCGCGCTGCCGAACGCCTGCGGCGGCGGCTGGAGAAGGGGCGGCCCCGCTTGGTGATCCTCGCCGCCCGCGGCACCTCTGACAACGCGGCGGTCTTCGGCCGCTACCTGCTGGAAATCACCACCGGGATTCCGGTCGCGCTGGCCGCGCCCTCCATCTTCACGCTGTACCGCTCGGCGGTGAGCCTGGACCGGACCATGGTGGTGGCCATCTCGCAGTCGGGCGAATCCACCGATACGAATATGGTGCTCGAGCGCGCCCGGGAACTGGGCGCAGTGACCGTGGGAATCACGAACAGCGCCGCCAGCACCCTGGCCCGCCTGGCCGAGCACCGGTTCTTCGTCCGGGCGGGGAAAGAGCGAAGCGTGGCCGCCACCAAGACTTACACCGGGCAGTTGTTGTTGCTCTACCTGCTCGCCTACGCCCTGGGCGCCGCGATCCGCCTCGACGACCTTCACCGCCTGCCCGAGTGGGCCGAGGCGGCGTTTCGCGTGGAAGCGGAAGTGGCGGACCGCGCCGAACGCTACCGCTTCATGCGCGAAGCCGTCGTTGTGGGCCGCGGCCTCAGCTATTCCAACGCACTGGAGTTCGCCCTGAAGCTCAAGGAAACCTGCTACGTCGTCGCCGAAGGCTTCTCTTCCGCCGATTTCTTGCACGGTCCCATCGCCATGGTGGAGCCGTCGTTTTGCGTCTTTGTGTTCGCCCCTTGCGGCGTCACCTGGCCCTCGCTCGAGCAGATGCTGGCGAAGCTGGACCAGCTCAAGGCTGAGACGTTCATCATCACCGACCGGGGAAACCGCCGGGTCCGGAACCGGGCGCACCGCGTGGTCTCGATCCCGGAAAACCTGGCCAAGAGGGGCCCTCTTCCAGCCGAGATCTACACGCAGATCCCGTACGTGATCCCCGCCCAGCTCTTCGCCGCCTATCTGGCTCAGGAAAAAGGCATTGACCCGGACCGGCCCCGCATCCTGAACAAGGTGACGCGGACGCTGTAGCCCCCGGGAGCGCGGTTTCCGGCAACGGGGTGATATACTGACAACTTCCACTGTCAGAGCGCCGACAACGGCGGCAAGAGGAGAGGTATATGAAAGTATCGTTTTACGGCCATGTTCGCCAGTACCACAATATCAAGGCGGAAATCGACGCCAACATCCGCGAGGTCCTGGAAAGCGGTTCCTACGTAATGGGACCAATGCTGAAAAGGTTCGAGAAGGAGCTCGCCGACTACCACGGTATGAAGTACGCTGTCGGGGTCAACAGCGGAACCGACGCGTTATGGCTGGCCTTCCATGCCCTAGGCATCGGCCCGGGTGACGAGTGCATCACCACGGTGAACACCTTTTTCGCCACCGCGGAGGCCATTTGGATCGCCGGCGCGACTGCCGTATTCGTCGATTCCGACCCGCAGACCAACTGCATCGATCCGTCCAAGATCGAGGCCGCTATCTCCCCGAAGACGAAAGCCCTGGTGCCTGTCCATCTTTACGGTCAATGCGCCGACATGAAGGCGATCCGCGAGATCGCTGACAAGCACAACCTGCTGGTGATCGAAGACAACGCGCAAGGCATCGGGAGCCGCGGCGACAGCTTCCGCGTCGGCGAGCTCAGCGACGCCGTCTGCCTCAGCTTTATCATCCAGAAGAACCTTGGCACCTTCGGTGACGGCGGAGCGGTGGTGACCAACAACGAGGAAGTCGACCGGCAGATCCGCAAGCTGCGTAACCACGGTTCCTCGAAACGCTCGGTCCACAGTCCCGGCTTCAATAGCCGGTTGGATGATCTCCACGCCGGCATCCTGAGCGCGAAGCTGAAGCACATCGACGAGTGGAACGACCTCCGCCGCCAATGGGCGGCGCGGTACTCGGCCGCCCTGGCTGACGCCCGGACGATCACATTGCCCTATGAGCGGCCTGGTTACCGGCATGTTTATCACCTCTACGTAATCGAAACCAAGGAAGCCGAACACCGGGATCCGCTGCTGAAGTTTCTCAACGACAACGGAATCGACGCCAAGTGCCACTACCCGATCGCCATCCACCAGCAGGAGGGTTACCCGTGGGACAAAGAGGCGCGCATTGCAGGCCCGATTCCCAACTCGGAGCGCAACGCGGCCTGCTGCATTTCGCTCCCGATGTATCCCGAGCTTACCGCCGAGGAAGTCGATTACGTTGCCGCCAA
Source organism: uncultured Solibacteraceae bacterium (assembly GCA_964644025.1). GTDB lineage: Bacteria > Acidobacteriota > Terriglobia > Bryobacterales > Bryobacteraceae > CAZXVW01. The sequence goes on from CAZXVW010000037.1 coordinate 18,128, forward strand.
GGTCCTGGAGTGGGAGAAATCGGTTGCCTGAGAGGGTCTCATGAGCACGCAGTACAAAGTCGTCGTGGTGGGGCTGGGAAAGCGAGGCACCCATCACGCCAGCGCTTTTCACGCCAATGATCGCTTCCAGCTCGCCGGGCTCTGCGACATCGACGAGCAGCGCCTCCAGGCTGCGGCCGCCAGGTTCGGCGACGTAGTCACCGGGACGGACGCTGCCCGGGTGGCAGCGTCGGTCAAGCCCGACGTGTTCTGCTTTTGTACGCTGCCGAACCTGCGCGAGGAGATGATCCGCATCGGCATCGACAGCGGCGCGCGCCTCATCGCCATGGAGAAGCCCATCGCCCTGACCAGCGCGGCGGCGATGAAGATCAAGAGCCTGCTGGAGGCCAGCGGCGTCAAGGCCGTGGTCAGCCATCAGCACCGCTACGGCGCCCACTACCGCAAGGTTAAGGAAATCATCGCCGGCGGCGCGCTTGGGCCGGTGCACACCGTTTACGGAACCGCCACCGGGTGGATGATGCACATGCTGACCCACCTGATTGATTACATGCGCTGGTACAACGGCGAGGCCGAAGCAAGCTGGGTGATGGGTCAGGCGGCCGGCCGCGGCAAGCTGGCCGACGCGCATCCCTCGCCGGATTACATCGGCGGTTTCATCCAGTTTGCCAACGGCGTGCGCGGCATTGTGGAATGCGGTGCGGGCGCTCCCGATGTGCCGGAGGTGGATTACTGGTGGCGCAAGTGCCGCATCGGCGCCCAGGGACCGGACGGCTTCGCCGAGGTGCTCACCGGCGGGGGCTGGCGGGCCGTAACCAAACAGGGCGCCTCCTCCGGCGGCGGCTCGATGAATTACGACCTCGACATGCCGCCTTACGTTCAGCAGATGGCCGATTGGCTCGACGACGATAACGCGCCTCACCCATGCAATTTCACCAGCGCTTACCAGGGCTTTGAAATCCTGGCCGCGCTGTGCCGCTCGGCCGCCCAGGGGGGCCAGATCGCCCTGCCGCTCACCGAGGGCGCCGACGAGATCCAGATGCTCCGCGCCAGCCTGTCCGAGCGCCCGGTGCTGCTGTCGATGCCTGACAACGCGAAGGAATACCTGTAGAACCGCCGGCGGAGGCGGCGGCCAGGAGGGGACAAACAGGCCGTGGAAATTCTCAGCCGCCGAAGCGGAACCGCATCCGGTCGGCCCACCGCAGGTACCGGATCATCTCGGCGCGCTGGCGCCAGAGCAGTTGCCAGAAGCGGCGGAAGCCGATCTCGTCGGCCGGAACGCCCCAGTAAGTCTCGAGACGCCAGCGCAGGTAAGGGCTCCTCCACGGCGTGAGCCGGTAACCGCGGGTGATCCGCCAGAGAGAGCCCATCATTTAATCGGAGGAGCTGGCGGACTTGTCCAGCGTAGCGGTACCGGGAACAATCGGCGTGGCGTAGTAGCCAGAACGCGTGCGGACCATCGGCTTGCCTTTCGCCCTGACATCGACCTTGATGCGCCGGTAACTGCCGTCGAGCTGGGGATTCGCCGGCGAATAGGCAATCACGTACTGGTTGCGAATCTCGTGAGCCACCTTGCTGGTGATCTGCTCCACCTCCTCCAGGCTCTCGGGATAATAAGCCAGCCCGCCGGACGCCTTGGTGAGGGCATCCAGCGCGCGCCGGGCCCGCTTCCGTTCCCGCTTCTGCTCCTGGTTGAGCAAACCCACCGCGTAAATCAGGACCTCGCTCTGCTGGGCCTTATGCACGAGCTTTTCCAGGCTGATATTGCTGGTGTTGTCATTGCCGTCGGTCACCACCAGCAGCACCTTTTTATCTCGCTTGGCGTGCTGGAGCAGATAGTCGATGGACATGCTCAAGGCGTCGCGCATGGCGGTGCCGCCGCGCGAGTCAATCCGCGCCAGCCCCTCCTCCATCTTGTTGATATCATTGGTGAAATCAACATCGAGGTAGGCCTCGTCGTTGAAATTGACGATGAAAACCTCGTCCTGCGGGTTTGATTTCTTCACCAGCGTGAGCGCCGCTGATTCCACCTTCCGGCGCTTGTCGCGCATGCTGCCGCTGTCGTCGATGATTAGGCCCATCGAGACCGGGACATCCTCCTGGCGGAACAGCTTGATCTCCTGTTTGACGCCGTTCTCGTAAACGGTGAACGCCGACTCCGGCAGGCCGGTGACCAGATTGCCGTTCTTGTCTACCACGCTGGCGTGGAGCACCACGAGACGCGTATCGGCCCGGAAGACGGCTCCGGAGTCCCGTTGCGCCCACCCGGCCGGCGCCAGCACCGTGAGCAGGCCGGTGGCCAGCAACGCGAGAATCGGGCTATTTCTCAGGGGCATAGTATCCGGTCCGGTAAGCGGCGCGCAGCGGCGGCAGGCCCCGGGGTTGCACCAGTTTTACCCGGACGCGGCGGTATTTGCCGTCCTTGCGCTGGTTCGTCGGTGTGTAGCCGAGCACGTACTGGTTCCGCAGCTCAATGCCGATCTTGGCCGCGATATCGGGCAAGTCGTTAACGTTTTCCACCGGGAAGTGCCGTCCGCCGGTCTGCTCGGCCAGCTCGCTCAGCAGGCTGGGGCCGGCCAGCTCTTCTGCCGTCCTGCCCCGGGAGGAGAGGGGTTCGAAGATCCCAATGGCGTAAACCTGAACGTCAGCTTCGCGGACAAGGTTCTTGATCTCGCTCTGCGTGTACCGGCTGCTGTTGTCGCCGCCGTCGGAAAGTACTAGGATCGCCTTCCTCGGGTTCCGGGCTTTCTTCATTTCATCCATGGCCATGTAGAGCGCATCCAGCAGCGCCGTCCGCCCCTTGGCCTGCGAAAACGCCAGGCGGTTCTGGATTTCCTCGGTGTCATGGGTAAACGGCTCGACCAGTTTCGGCCGGTCGCTGAACTGCACCAGGAAGAACTCGTCTTCGGGATTGGCTGTTTTGAAGAACTGGCCGACGGCCTCGCGGGACTTGTTCAGCTTCGCGCCCATGCTCCCGCTGACATCGAACACCAGCCCGACCGACAGCGGCGCGTCCTCGCTTGAGAACTGGGTCACCGTCTGCTCGACTTTGTCTTCAAACAACCGGAAATGCTCCTTTTCCAGGCCGGTCACCACCTGGTTCAAGGGAGTCGTCACGGTCACGTTGATCAGCACCAGGGTGGAATCCACCCGGATGTTGGCGGGCCGCCGTTCGAGGCTTCCCTCAGCGGGAGGGCGCACTCGGGGCGTAATCGCAACTTTGGGCTGGCTCTGGCTGCTCGCGCGATCATCGCCGAAGCCGGTGGTTCCGGCGAGCGCGACCAGGGCCACCAGCCCGCCCAGCACGATCTGGCGCCGGCATCCGAACACGTCGCGGCTTCCCCCTCTTGCCTGTTCCCGCTTCCAGTATATCATGGCGTTTTTTTATGGTAAGATCGATCGTGCAGCATCGAATTCTGGGTGTGATTCCTGCTCGGTACGCCTCCTCGCGGTTCCCGGGGAAGGCACTGGCTGTGGTGGCCGGCAAGACGCTCATCCACCATGTCTTCGAACGCGCCAGCCAGGCCGTTTCGCTCACCGAACTCATCATCGCCACCGACGATGAACGCATCCGCGACGAAGCGCGCCGGTTCGATGCACCCGTCCGAATGACCCGCTCCGACCATCCCTCGGGAACCGACCGGGTGGCCGAGGTGACGGCCGATACCTCCGCCGAGATCATCGTCAACATTCAAGGCGACGAGCCGCTTATCGATCCGGCGGCCATTGACGCCGCCGCCCTTTCCTTGTTAGATGACCCGCCGGTTCCCATGGCTACATTAAAGAAACAGATCGTGAATTTGCAGGAGTTCACCAATCCGAACGTCGTCAAGGTGGTGACCGACGGCCGGAATAACGCGATTTACTTCTCCCGGTCTCCCATCCCCTACGACCTGAGCGGCCAGGCCGTCCATTACAAGCACATCGGCCTGTACGTCTATCGCCGTGACTTCCTGCTCTCCTACTCCCGGCTTCCCATCGGGCCGCTGGAGCGGGCCGAGCGCCTGGAGCAACTGCGGGCGCTGGAGAACGGGTACCGGATCCGGGTGGTGGAGACCGAGTATGAATCGCTGGGCGTGGACACTCCCGATGATCTGAGACGGGTCGAAGAATTCATCGAGCAGAATCTGTCAAGGAGTCTGAAGGGCGAGGAATGGCAAAGTACATCTTCGTAACCGGCGGCGTGGTTTCCTCCTTGGGTAAGGGGATTGCCGCGGCCTCGATCGGGTGCCTGCTGGAGAGCCGGGGCTTCACGGTCACGCTGCAGAAGATGGATCCGTATCTGAATGTCGACCCGGGCACGATGAGCCCGTTCCAGCACGGCGAGGTCTTCGTCACCGACGATGGGGCCGAGACGGATCTCGATCTCGGCCACTACGAACGCTTCACCCACGCCAAGCTAACCCAAAAGAACAACCTGACCTCCGGCCGGGTTTACGAGCACATCATCTTCCGCGAGCGCCGCGGCGACTACCTCGGCAAGACCGTCCAGGTCATCCCGCACGTCACCGACGAAATCAAGGCCTGGGCGCGCCGCGTCGGCGACGGCGTCGACGTTGTCATCATCGAGATCGGCGGCACCGTCGGCGATATCGAGTCCCTCCCGTTCATGGAGGCCATTCGTCAGTTGCGCCACGAGCTCGGCCGCCAGAACTCAATGCACGCCCACGTCACCCTGGTACCGTGGATCGCCGCCGCCCAAGAGCTGAAAACCAAGCCCACCCAGCACAGCGTCAAGGAGCTTCGCGCCATCGGCATCCAGCCGGAGATGCTGCTGTGCCGCTCCGAGCGTCCGCTTCCCGATGAGGTCAAGGCCAAGATCGCCCTGTTCTGTGACGTGGATCAGGCAGCCGTGATCACGGCCAAGGATGTCGCCTCTGTCTACGAAGTCCCCCTCGTGTTCGCCGACCAGGGCGTGGACGAAGCGGTCCTGCGGCTGCTGGGCTTGGAGTCGCGTGCCCACGAAGCCAGGCTGGACCGCTGGAGGAACATGGTCCATCGCCTGAAGAACCCCGCCGGGGAGGTCCACATCGGCCTGGTGGGGAAGTACGTCGAGTACGAGGACTCTTACAAGAGCCTCAACGAGGCCCTGCTGCACGGAGGGCTGGCCCACGACCGGAGGACCAGGATTACCTGGATTGAAGCCGAGGATCTCGACTGGCCGGGTTGCGCGGAGCGTCTCAAGCATTATGACGGCATCCTGGTGCCGGGCGGGTTCGGCAAGCGCGGCGTGGCGGGAATGATCCACGCCATCCGTTACGCCCGCCAGTACAAAGTCCCTTGTTTCGGCATCTGCCTTGGCATGCAGACCATGGTCATCGAGTTCGCCCGGAATGTCTGCGGCCTCGCCGAAGCCGACTCGACCGAGTTCAACCAGTCCACGCCCTACCGCGTCATCTATAAGCTCCGTGAACTGAAGGGGGTGGATGAGCTCGGCGGGACGATGCGGCTGGGGGCTTACCCCTGCCGGCTGGCGGAAGGCAGTTTCGCCCGCCAGGCTTACGGCGTCGCCGAAATCAGTGAACGCCATCGTCACCGCTACGAGTTCAACCGCGAGTTCGAGCCGATTTTGACCAGGCACGGGCTTCGTCTCACCGGCGAGACCCCGGACGGGGTCTACGTCGAAATCTGCGAGATCCCGGACCATCCCTGGTTCCTGGGCTGCCAGTTCCATCCGGAGTTCAAGTCCAAACCACTCGAACCGCATCCCTTGTTCCGGGCCTTCATTGGAGCCGCCATCCAGCACCGCGCCAAGAGACTGGCCGGAGCGGCGGTGGCCCAGGAGACTTCCGCCTGAAGTGCCTGTGCGAGTTGAAGTTACAACACCATCCGGCGCGGCTGTCGTCTTCGGCGGCGGGGGGCCCCTGGCGCTTATCGCCGGACCCTGCGTCATCGAGAGCGAGGAGCATGTGCACTACCTCGCCCGCGAGATCCGCCGGATTGCCGGGCCGTTCGTCTTCAAAGCCTCCTTTGACAAGGCCAACCGCAGCAGCCTCCAGTCCTATCGGGGCCCTGGGCTGAAGGAGGGATTGAGAATCCTGGCGGGGCTCAAGGCGGAAGGCTACTCCATCTTGACCGATATCCATGAAGCTTCCCAGGCCGAGCCGGCAGCCGCGGTGGCCGACATTCTCCAGATCCCCGCGTTTCTCTGCCGCCAGACCGACTTGCTGCTGGCGGCGGGCCGCACGCAGCGCGCGGTCAACATCAAGAAAGGCCAGTTCCTGGCGCCCGAGGACATGCGCCTGGCGGCTGAAAAAGTGGCTTCGACCGGCAATGCGCGGATCCTGCTTACGGAGCGGGGAACCAGTTTCGGCTATCACAACCTGGTGGTCGACATGAGGTCGCTCGCCATCATGCGGGAGATCGGCTTCCCCGTCATTTTCGATGCGACCCACAGTGTCCAGCTTCCGGGCGGTGCCGGGACGGTCTCCGGTGGCCAGCCCGAGTTTATCGAGACGCTTGCCCGCGCTGCCGTGGGCGCCGGCATTGACGGCTTGTTCATCGAGGTGCACGATGATCCGCCCCGGGCGCTCTCCGACGGCGCCAACGCGCTTCATCTGGACCGCCTGGGTGCTCTTATCGGCAAGCTGCGGGCGCTCGATGGTGTGGTCAACAAGCCCGGGTAGTTTCGGGAACGGGCATCGCCGGCCGGGTGGTTTTTTTCCGGCTTCTTCAGAAAGAATTCAGGTGGCGTCGCTACCATTAGAAGGGAGGCTTGCGAATGCCATCGAGGGGGATCGTCACTTTGCGGGATGAACGGTGCATGACCGGCCTCATGGATCAGGGCGGCGGAAACAGGACCATTGATGACTTTGTCAGGAATGCGAACGCGCAGGTGCAAATGCAAGACGCTGATGTTGACTATGACCGCTCTGTTGACGCTGGCGCCAGCCGCCCCGGCGGAGTCAGCCGCTGTTGTCATCGCCGGCCCGACGACCCATCCCATCCGTGTCGATGGTGTCTTGGATGAGCCGGTTTGGGAGCAGGCCGGCGTCATCCCGGATCTGACCCAACAAGAACCCCACCCCGGCCAGCCGACGCCCTTCCACACCAAGGTGCTCTTGCTTGCGGACAAGGAAAGCCTCTACGTGGGCTTCATTTGTCACGACCCGGAGCCCCGCCGCATTGCCGTGCATACGCTGCAGCGCGACGGGAATCTCGACGGCGACGACGCCGTGGGGATCGTGCTCGATACTTTTGGCGACCGCCGGCGGGGGTATTTCTTCGTGATCAACGCAGCCGGGGCCCGCTTGGACGGCCTTATCTCGGGCAACGGCAGGCCCTCGACAGACTGGGATGGGATCTGGACGGCCAAGACCCGGCGCACGCGGGACGGCTGGACGGCGGAGATCCGCATCCCCGCCCAAACGCTTCACTTCACGGCGGGGCGGGACCGCTGGGGCTTCAACGTGGAGCGCCAGGTGGCCCGGACCCGCCTCGTTCTCCGCTGGCAAGGCACTACCTTCGACTCGCAATTCTTCGACCTGCGCCGGGCCGGCTGGCTCGAAGGCGTGGGCAGCCTCCACCAGGGAGTGGGGCTGAGCGTGAGCCCCTATTGGCTGGCCCGGACGGGAACAAGACTTCGCGGCAACCCGCGAACGTTTCAGGGAGACCTCGGCGGGGACATCACCTACAACCTCACTCCCGACATTACCGGGGTGGTGACCATCAATACCGATTTCGCCGAGACCGAGGTCGACACCCGCCAGATCAATCTCACCCGGTTTCCGCTCTTCTTCCCCGAGAAGCGGCAATTCTTCCTGGAGGGTTCCAGTCTGTTCTCCTTCGGCAGCGGCTTGAGCCGGGATTTCCTCCCGTTTTTCTCGCGGCGCGTCGGACTGTACCACGGCCGCCAAGTGCCGCTGCTGGCAGGCGTGAAGGTGCTCGGCCAGACGGGGCGGTGGGGAGTCGCCGTGCTGGACACCTCGCTCGGAGAAACTGATCTCACTGCCGGCACGAACCTGTTCGCCGGGCGGATGACCTACGACGTGGATAAGCACCTCACCGTCGGCACCATCGCTACCAACGGCGATCCCGACGGG
>CAZXVW010000038.1:0-25843 GCA_964644025.1 uncultured Solibacteraceae bacterium
CTACGAAACGCTGTTCCCCTATTTCAGCCCCCTGCGTCTGTTCAGCTACGTGACCTTCCGCACCGCGCTGGCCAGCCTGACGGCGTTGCTGCTGTGCGTGGTGCTTGGACCCTGGATGATCGCCCGGTTGCGCGAGTTGCAGATCGGACAACCAATCCGCGAGGACGGCCCCAAGTCCCATCAGAAGAAAGCCGGCACCCCGACCATGGGAGGCGTGCTGATCATTGTCTCGATCGTCGTCCCAACGCTGCTGTTCGCCAACCTTCACAATCCCCAGGTCTGGATAGCATTGTTCGGGTTGCTCAGTTTCGGTCTCATCGGGTTTCACGACGATTTCACCAAGGTGCGGCGGGGAACAAACCTCGGACTGACGGCGAAAGCAAAGTTCGGATTGCAGGTGCTGGCGGCGCTGGTAATCGGGATGCTGTTGGCGGTCTTGCATTTCAAGGGACTCTATACGACGGCGATGAACGTGCCCTTCTTCAAACAGTTCAAGCCGGAACTGTTGATCCGCGGCTGGCTCGGCCACCCCTATACGTACCCGCTGGCTTTCCTGTTCTTCTACGGGTTCCTGATCCTGGTGATCGTCGGGGCGGCCAACGCGGTGAATCTCACCGACGGGCTCGACGGGCTGGCCATCGGCTTGATGATCATCGCCGCCGGCGCGATGACCGTGCTCACTTACATGAGCGGACACGCCGCCTTTGCCTCTTACCTGCAACTGTCCCGGGTGCCCGGGGCCCACGAACTGACCATTTTCTGCGGCGCGGTGACCGGCGCCTCAATCGGGTTTCTCTGGTACAACGGCCACCCGGCCGAGGTCTTCATGGGCGATGTGGGTTCCCTGTCGCTGGGCGGAGCGTTGGGCACGGTAGCCGTGCTGATCAAGCAGGAGATCCTTCTTGTGTTCGTGGGCGGCATCTACGTAGTCGAGGCGCTGTCGGTGATCCTGCAGGTGGCCAGCTTCAAGTTGCGCGGCGAGCGCATTTTCAAGATGGCCCCGCTGCATCACCATTTTGAGGCGCTCGGCTGGCCGGAATCGAAAATCATTATCCGCTTCTGGATCGCGGGGCTGGTGATGGCGCTGTTCGCGCTGACGACGCTGAAATTGCGATGAGAGGAGTTGACCTCAACGGCGCGCGGGTGCTCGTGGCGGGCATGGGCCGCTCCGGCCTGGCCGCGGTGGAACTGCTGCGCCGCCACGGGGCGCGGCCCGTGGCCACCGATTTGAAGCCGCTCGAGGAGCTGCCGGAGGCCGCCAGCCGGCTGGCCGCTCTCGGAATTCCGTTCCTCCGCCAGGCGCCGGCGGTGTTCGAAGGCCCGGATTTGATTGTCCTCTCTCCCGGAGTGCCGGCGGATCTGGCGCCGCTCGAGACCGCCCGCCGCCGGGGCGTGCCGGTTATCGGCGAAGTCGAGCTGGCCGGCTATTACCTCGAAGGACCGTGCATCGGCATCACCGGCACTAACGGCAAGACGACCACGACGGCGATCACTGGTCACATCCTCGCCGAATGCGGAATCCCGGCGCAGGTGGGCGGTAATATCGGCAACCCGCCCACCGGCATGGTCGCCGCGAGCCGCCCCGGACAATGGAATGTGCTGGAGCTTTCCAGCTTCCAACTGGAAACCATCCGCCGGTTCCGCGCCGAGATCGCCGTGGTGCTCAACGTAACCCAGGACCACCTGGACCGGCATCACACCATGGAAAACTACGCCGCGGCGAAACGGCGGCTGCTCGAGACGCAGCAGCCCGGCGATGCGGCCGTGCTCAACGCCGGCGATTCCATCTGCGCCGCCTACGCCTCGCTGAAGCGATCGCCGGTCTGGTTCTCCGCGGCTCGCCGCCTCGGCCAAGGCCTGTGGATCGAGAAGGACCGGGTATTATTCGACGGTGAACCGCTGATTGAAATCGCGGCCATCCCGCTTCGGGGCCGGCACAACGTTGAAAACGTGATGGCGGCGGCCGCCGCCGCCCATCTGGCGGGAGCGCCCCGGGAGGGTATCGCCGCGGCCATTCGCACCTTCCCCGGCATTGAGCACCGCCTGGAGTTCGCCGGCTCGGTCGCCGGAGTGGATTACTACAACGATTCCAAGGCAACCAACGTGGACGCCGCGCTGAAGGCGATCGAGGCGTTCGACGGCCGCCTGTGGGTGATCCTCGGCGGCAAGGATAAAGGCAGCGACTACAGCCCGCTCCGCCGCCCGCTGGCGGCCAAGGCCCGGGCGGTCCTGCTGATCGGCGCCGCCGCCGGAAAGATCTCCGGGCAGTTGGGCGACGCCGTGGAAAAGACAGCCTGCGGCACTCTGGAAGCTGCCCTCGCCGAGGCGCGCCGCCGGGCATCGCCGGGCGATACCGTGTTGCTCGCCCCGGCTTGCGCCAGTTTTGACCAGTTCGACAATTACGAACACCGCGGGCGGGTGTTCAAGGCCGTGGTCGCGCGGCTGGCCGCCACGGCGCCGTCCGCCGCCGGAAGAAGAGAGGGAACGCCATGCGTCTGAAAACAGATTGGCCGCTGTTTCTCACCGTTGTCGGCATGGTGTGCGCGGGACTGGTGTTCATCTATAGCTCTTCGGCGGTGGTGGCCGAGCAGCGGTTCGGCAAACCCAGCTACTATTTCCTGGTGCGCCAGGCCGCGGCCGCGGCCTTCTCCTTCTGGGTGCTGATGACGCTGGCCCGGAAAGACTATCGCCGGCTGCACTCGCCACACTACGCCTTCATCCTGCTGGGCTCCGTGCTGGCTCTGTTGATCCTGGTGTATTTCCTGGATCCGCAGCACCACCGGTGGCTGCCGCTCGGCGTCATCCGGGTCCAGCCGTCCGAGTTCGCCAAGCCCGCGCTGATTGTGTTCCTGGCTTACTTCGTCACCCTCCGGGCGCCGGATATCAACGGGCGGCACACGCTGCTGCCGGCGGCCATGGCCATGGTCATGCTCGCCGGAGCCGTGGTGATCGCCGACCTGGGCACCGCCGTGGTGTTACTGGGCACCGCCGCCGCCGTCTTCTGCGTGGCCGGCCTGGAGGTCCGGTACTTCAAACTGGCCTGCGCGGCCACGGCGCTGATCGTGGTGATCGCCATTGTCGCCAAGCCGTACCGTCTGCAGCGATGCATTCATTTCGTGGACCCGCACCACAAGATCCTGGACAAGATCGATCCCACCGGAACCATCAAGGCTTACGCCCATAGCGCGGAGGTTCCGGACACCAGCTACCATGCGCGCCAGTCCAAGATCGCCGTCGGTTCCGGGGGACTGTTCGGCAAAGGGTTGGCCATGGGGACGGGAAAACTGTTCTACCTGCCGGAGGCGCACACGGACTTCATTTACGCGGTGGTGGGCGAGGAACTGGGATTGTTCGGGTCAACCCTGGTGCTGGGCGGTTTCCTCATCATCCTCTGGCGCGGCTTTCGCCTGTACTGGGTAGCTCTGGATGACTTCGGCCGGTACCTGGCGGTGGGAGTCACGGCATCCCTGGTTTTTCAGGCGTTTATCAACATGAGCGTCGTCGTGGACCTCGCCCCGACGAAGGGGATTCCGCTGCCGCTTATCAGCTACGGTGGCAGTTCTTTGCTGAGTTCGATGATATCGCTTGGCCTCCTGCTGAGCGTCAGTGAGCGTGCCCGATGAGTCCGCCGCGACTGTTTCTGATGGCGGGTGGAGGCACGGGCGGACATGTGATTCCCGCCCTGGCGGTGGCGCGCTGCTTGCGGGACAAAGGGCATGATGTGCTGTTTGTCGGCACCCGCGAGGGTCTGGAAGCCAGGCTGGTTCCCGCCGAAGGCTTCCCCATCGAGTGGGTCCGGATTGGCGGCCTGAAGCGGGTGGGACCGGCGCGCCTGCTCCGCACGCTGGCGCAGTTGCCCGTCGCGGTGATGAAGGTGTGGCGGTTGATTCGTGCCCGGCGGCCGGCAGCCGTCTTCAGCATGGGCGGATACGCCGCCGGGCCGGCGGTGCTGGCGGCGTGGCTTCGCCGCCTGCCGGTGGTGGTCATGGAACCCAACGCCATGCCCGGCATAACGAACCGGAGAATGGGCCGCTTCGTAACCCGCGCCCTGCTGAGCTTTCCCGAAGCCGCCGCCTGGTTCCCGCCGGGCAAGAGCGAACTTACCGGGCTGCCGGTGCGCGAGGAGTTTTTCGCCCTCCGCCCGAAACCACGCGAAGAGGTATTCTCGGTGCTCATCACCGGGGGCAGCCGCGGTTCCCGGACGCTGAATGAGGCGGCCCGCCAGAGCTGGCCACTGTTCCGTACTTCCGGGCTTCCGGTTCGCATGGTGCTCCAGGCGGGCCGGGAATCCTGGAGCGAACTCGAAGCCAAGTTCGCCGAGAGCGGCCTGCGGGGCGAGGTGCTTCCCTTCATCGAGCATATGCCCGCCGCCTTCGCCGCCGCGGACCTGGTGGTTTGCCGCTCCGGGGCCGGCGCGGTGGCCGAACTGGCCGCGGCCGGCAAGCCGTCGATCCTGGTCCCGTTCCCCTTTGCCGCCGATGATCACCAGCTCCGCAACGCCGAGGCATTCGCCAGGGCCGGCGCCGCGCGCCTGGTGCCCGACCGGGAAATGACCGGGCGGCGGCTGTTTGACGAAATCGTTGCCCTGGCCGCCGATCGCGACCGCCTGGAGCAAATGGGGCGGGCGGCCCGAACCTTCGCCCGTCCCGGCGCCGCGCAGCGGGCCGCGGAGCTCCTCGAGCAACTGGCGGAGAAAAAGTGGACGCCGGTAATTGACACGCACGCGGAAAGCCGAAACAATACAGTTTAAAAATGTTTTTTAAGCCCCAGCACCTGCACTTCATCGGCATCGGCGGAATCGGCATGAGCGGCATCGCCGAGGTGTTGCTCAACCTCGGCTACGAGATCACCGGCTCGGACCTCCGTCTCAGCCGGATCACCCACCGGCTGGAGAAGCTCGGGGCGCGCATCTGGGAGGGGCACGACGCCTCGCACGTCGCCGGGGCCAAGGTCGTGGTGATTTCCTCGGCCATCCGGGAGGACAACCCTGAGGTGCGGGAAGCACAGCGCCTCCAGATCCCGGTCATCCCTCGGGGCGAGCTGCTGGCCGAGCTGATGCGCCTGAAGTTCGGCATCGCCGTGGCCGGCAGCCATGGGAAGACCACCACTGCCTCGATGCTGGCCACCCTGCTCAGCCACGCCGGTCTCGATCCGACGGTGGTCGTCGGGGGCCGCGTGGGCACGATGGGCGGCACCAACGCGCGCGTGGGGGGGAGCGATTTCCTGGTGGTGGAATCCGACGAAAGCGACGGCTCGTTCCTGAAGCTGGCGCCGATCCTGGCGATTGTGACGAATATCGACCGCGAGCACCTGGACCATTACGGGGCTTTTGACAACGTCGTGGCAGCGTTTACCGACTTCGCCAATAGTGTGCCCTTTTACGGCGCCGCCATCCTCTGCCTTGACGACGAGAACATCCAGCGAATGCTTTCGCGCGTGGGGCGGCGCACTATCACTTACGGCACCAGCGCGCAGGCGGACCTGGTGGTAGGAAACCAAGAGGCCGGCTGTTTCTCCACCGACTTCAGCCTGCACTACCACGGGCGGGACCTGGGACGCTTCCGGTTGAACGTGCCGGGCCTCCACAACGTGTTGAACGCCGCCGCCGCGGTGGCGGTGGGGCTGGAGCTGGAGATCGACGCCGAGCAGATCCGCGGGGCGCTGGCTGCCTACGCCGGGGTGGACCGCCGGTTTCAGCGCCGCGGGGAAGCGGGCGGGGTCACCGTGATCGACGACTACGGGCACCACCCCACCGAGATCCGCGCCACGCTGGCCACGGCCCGCCAGTGCGGTTACCAGCGGATCCTGGTCCTGTTCCAGCCGCATCGATACAGCCGGACCCACCTGCTCATGGACGAGTTCGCCGGCGCCTTTCACCAGGCCGATTCCGTGCACGTCGTCGATATCTACCCCGCGTCGGAGCAGCCGATCGAGGGCGTCACCGCCGAGGCCCTGGCCGGACGCATCCGGGAGCACGGGCACCGCTCGGTCCGCTACGCGGGCTCGCTGGAAGAAGGCGTCAGCAGCGTGGCCGGGGAGGCCCGGCCCGGCGACGCGATTCTCACGCTGGGCGCCGGCAGTATTGCGCGCGCCGGTGAGCTGTTGCTGCGGAAACTGAAGGAGAAACGGTAGATGGCGAAAAAGCGCACCCGCGCCGGGATGGCGGAAAAACGCCGGACGTTGCTCCGGTACGGGCGGCACGCGCTGGCGGCCGTGGCGGCGGCCGTGCTGGTGGCCGCGGCCATCCTGGCCTGGCAGAAAGTGGAGAGTTTCCTGGTCGAGGATCCCCGGTTCGCGCTGGGCGCCCCTGCCGGCGCCGAGATGGCGCCGGCGGTCCACGTAAGCGGCATCGTGCACGCGTCCCGCGCACGGGTGATGAGAGTGTTTGCCGGCGACACCGGCCGCAGCCTGTACCTGCTCCCGGTGGCTGAGCGGCGGCGGAAACTCCTGGCGGTGGACTGGGTCAAGGACGCCACGGTGATGCGGCTGTGGCCGAACCGCGTCGAGGTCTGGATCCAGGAGCGTCGGCCGGTTGCCTTCGCCCAGCTTCCCCCGGCGCGTCCCGGCGCAGCCAGCCGCACCGCGCTGATCGATGCCGACGGGGTCCTGCTCGAGCTCCCGCCCCGCAGCAATTATGATCTGCCGGTGCTCACGGGTCTCCGGCGGCGGCAGAGCGAGGCGAGCCGGGCGGCCAGGGTCCGTGGCGCGATGCGCATGATGAGCGACATCGGGCCGCTCGGCCGCCAAATTTCGGAAGTTGACGTCAGTGACCCGGACAACCTGAAGGCCACCATGGCCGTCGAGGGCAGGGTGGTGGTGCTATGGCTCGGCCGGGAGAACTTTCGCACCCGCCTCCGGAATTTCCTGGCGCATTACCCGGAAATTCACCGCCGGGCGCCGCAGGCCGCGGCCTTTGACCTGCGAATCGATGACCGGATTACCGCGCTGAACCCCGCGGGAGGACGGAGATCAGGATGAAAATTGCGGCGGGACTGGACGCGGGAAGCGAGGCCACCCGGTGCATGATGCTGGCCTTGGAAAACTCCCGCCTGCGGTTCCTCGGCTGCGGTGAAGCGCCCGGCGACGGGTGGCACAAAGGCCGGGTGGCTGACCCGGACCGCCTCGCCCGCTCTGTCCTGCAAGCCGTGGAAGAAGCCGCCAGCCAGGCCGGCGTCGAGCCGGAGTCCGTCGTCGTGGGCGTCGGCGGACCCGTCGTGGCCGGTTTCAACAATCACTGGTCCTACCAGTTCTGGCGGCCGCGGGAAGTCGGCGCCGGTGATCTCCGCTTTGCCATCGAGCGGGCCGCCGACGTGAAGCTCGGAAACGATCGCATGCTCCTGCATGTCTGCCCGCAGGATTTCACCGTCGATGGCACGGCCCGGTATCACTACCCGCGCGGTGCCACCTGCTCGCGGCTGGACGCCTACGTCCACCTGGTAACCACTTCCACGCAGGAGACGCAGTCAGTCGTGTCCGCAGTACACAAGGCCCACTTGGCCGTTGAGGAAACCGTCTACGAACCCCTGGCGGCGGCCTATGCAGCCGTGCGGCGGGAAGAGCGCAGCCGGGGCGTGGCCGTCGTCGATATCGGAAGACACTCCACCGACCTGGTGGTTTACGACGGCGACGCGCTGGTACACTCCCGGAGTCTGCCCATCTGCGGAGACCATTTCACCAAGGACGTCGTCTGGGGGTTCGCCATTTCTTACGAGGATGCCGAGGAACTCAAACGTCAATACGGCTGCGCGATTCTCGGACTCACCGGTGACAACAGCCTGATCGAGGTGCCCTCACCCGACGGCCGCCAGGGGCGGGAGGCGCCGCGGCGGAAGCTGATCGAGATCCTGGAAGCGCGCGCCGAGGAACTCTTTCTTTACGTGGAAGCGGAGCTGAAATACGCCCGGATGGAGCGGTCGCTGCTCGAGGGCGTGGTCCTGACCGGCGGCGGCGCCCTGCTCGGCGGGATGTGCGACATGGCCGAACGGGTGCTGAACTGCCCGGCCAGCAAGGGCTTGACGCAAGGAGTCCAGGATTTACCCGAGCGGTGTGACAATCCGGCCTGGACGCCCGTTGCGGGCCTGGCCATGTATTCGGCGCGCCTCAAGCTTCACAAACAGCAGCGGCGGAAGGCGCCGGGGCTGCTGGGATTGGTAATTCGCTGAGACAACGGCTGCGCCGCGGCTCCGGCGCGCGGCCGGCGAACCGCGACGGAAAAGACGCGGTCCAAGGAGGTATACGGATGGCACAGGAAAACGAAGAGCTGAACGAACTGAAGTTCGAAATGGCCGAGGAAACGGCCCCGGACACCAGGATCAAGGTCGTCGGTGTTGGAGGCGGGGGCTCGAACGCCGTGGCCCGGATGATGAATGAGGGTCTCAGGGGCGTCGAATTCTATATTCTCAACACCGACCAGCAGGCGCTCCGGGCCTCGCCGGTTCCCAACAAGGTGCCCCTCGGGGTGAAGATTACCAACGGCTTGGGCGTGGGCTCGGATCCCGCGCTCGGGCGCAGGGCTGCCCTGGAAGACACCGACCGCATCATCGAGGTGATCGAGGGTGCTGAGATGGTTTTTGTCACCGCCGGTCTGGGCGGCGGCACCGGCACCGGCGCCGCCCCGGTGGTGGCGGCCCTGGCCAAGGAACTGGGCGCGTTGACGGTGGCCGTGGTCACCAAGCCCTTCTCTTTCGAGGGTCCGCAGCGGATGAAAATGGCCGAGCGCGGGTTGGCGGACTTGGCCTCCACCGTCGACACGGTGATCTCCATTCCCAACGACCGGCTGCTGGAACTGCTGCCCCGCGGCACCAGCTTCGTCGAAGCCTTCCGGACCGCCGACGACGTTCTGCGCCAGGGCGTCCAGGGCATCAGCGATATCATCACCACGCCGGGCCTGATCAACCGGGACTTCTCCGACATCAAGGCCATCATGCTGGGAATGGGTTACGCGATGATGGGCACCGCCTCGGCGAAAGGCGAAAGCGCCGCCGTGGAAGCGGCCCGGCTCGCCATCAGTTGCCCGCTGCTCGAGGAAGGAGGCGTCAAGGGCGCCCGTGGCGTCCTGATCAACATCACCGCCTCGGCCGGCTTGGGCATCCACGAAGTCAACGAGGCTTGCACGCTGATCCGCCAGGCCACCGAGAACGACGAGGTCGCCGTGAGCTTCGGCGTCGTGCTCAACGAAGGCATGGGCGAGGAGGTCAAGATCACGGTGATTGCCACCGGCTTCCAGCGGGAGAATCTTCCCGAGATCGAACGCCGGCCGGCCGCGGAGTTTTTCGGAGATCGCTCGCCGTTCGATGAGAGCCCGGCATTGGAGATGGACGACCAGTTCCCGGCGCGCACGCCGGAGCCGGAAGAGGCCGCCGAACCGGTGGAGGAACAGCTCGAGGAGGCGGCTGAAGAGGTGCCGGTGGAAGATCTCGACGATCTGGACGTACCTGCCTTCGCCCGGCGCGAGCGGGGCCTGTTTCACTTTGCCCGCTCCTCGGACGAGGACCGGTGAGCCGTTCGGCCGCCGAAGGCCGCCGGAAGCGGAGGCCTCAAGGACCGGCGTCTGTTTCGAGCCGGCTCAGGCTGGTGACAAAACCGCGCGTGCCATCGCTCCGCAGTTTCCGGACCAGCTCCCGGGCCGCGCTGGAGTCCTTCAGACAGCCGACGATCACGCGGTAAAAAGGAACCGCGTTCACCTGCTTCACGGCGATCTGGGCAGCGCCGTAGCGGCTCGCCATTCTCTCCCGTAAGTCTTCCGCGCGCTTCTGGGAACGGAACACCCCGACCTGCACTCCATAACGCGCTCCCTCCGGGCACGCACCCGCCGCAGGTAGCTGGATGCGGGAAACCGGCCGTGGTTCAGGCACGTCCGCCCGCCCCTCACCGGCCTCCTCGCCGGCCCGCGCCTCCGCAGGAGCGTCCGCCCCCGCCGGCGGCTTCTCCTTTATCTCAGGGACCTGCGGCGGCGCTGCTCCGGCCGACAGCCGCCCGGGGGCCGGCGCCGGTTCGCCGCTCGCGAACGTGAACGTAAAATCGTCCAGCACCACCTCCGGGCCTGGACGGCACCCCGCTGACTGGCACACACCGGCATCCACCCCACCGGTGGCGCTGATGCGCAAGGCGTCAATCGCCCGGAAATCGAAAGTGAACAGCGTTGGCCCATCCGTATCCACCACCACGGATTTTGCGTACACGGGCACCCCGGCGCGAAAGCCTTCCACCAGCACGGCCAATTGATTCTTCCATCCCGCCGTCAAGTAAACGCTGTGGAAGTTGAACGGCTCGCCGTGAACGCCCGTGATCTCAGCCGTTTGCCCGTAACGATTCGCCACGATGGCGACATAGTCGCCCGATACCCGCCCGGTGCGGTACCCACATCGCGGAAGGTTATTCAGCGTCTCGTGGGTGGCTTTGATTACTTCGAATCCCCGCCAGCGTAACCCCTTGTATTGTTCCAGCGTAGGCAAGGCAAATTCGTCGCCGGCGGCGGGAAGATCGTCGAAGGTTACCGTCTCGGCCGCCGCCCCTCCCACCAGGATCGCTGCCAGAATCACGACGGCGCTGGTGGTGGAAACGACGGCGTGGCGCAATATGGGCCCCATACCCATAATCGTTCTCCAGCAGCCGCTGTCCACCTCAGGCTGGTGCCGACATCCTCACCAATGAACCTATTTAGGATAAACCAATCGTCCCTGCAAGCCCCACGCCTTCCTGAACCGCGCCGCAGAGACCAGCATCGGCTGGGGAGAGCCGCGGCACTAAAGATCTTCCCCATTGTTGGCCGATAGGTATTATGATGACTCGGCCTCACCAGCAGTTGAACAGTTCTTTGCGGTTCCAGCTTAGCCTGCTCCGTCTGGCAGTAGCTCCGCACCAAGCCGGGCGCCGGACCGAAGGTGAGGACGCGACGCTGGAACTCGCCAGGCTGGCCAAAAAAATTCCCGCCACCAAGAAGCGGGCGCGCCCCGTGAAGTAACCTAAAGGCCCCCGCCGCGGTGGTTGGCGCCATCGGTGCGCAGACCCGGTTTCGCCTTCACCCGGGGCAGGCCACCGGCTTGCTGCCGCTGCTCCTTTCCCGAATCCTTGTTGCAAGTTAAGGGATCTGATATATTCAATCCAGAATCATCCAACTATGGCAGTGATGAAGACGAACAACGAGAAGGGCAAGAAAGGACGGTGTCTGGTGAACTCGAAAAAAGGTGCTAACACTCGGAAAACACCTCCGGGCGGGTTCTCACGCCGCGGTTTCCTGCAAGGCGTGGGACTCAGCGGAGGTGTCCTGGGTACGGAAATCCTCCAGGGCGAAGCGATGGCGGCCACCGCCGGGAAACCGGCAGGTCCCGGCGAAGTGCCGGTAACGTTGTGGATTAATGGTCAGAAACACACTTTGAAACTGGAGCCGCGGGTGACGCTGCTGGACGCACTCCGGGAACGGCTGAACCTGACCGGAGCCAAGCGGGTTTGCGACCGCGGCACTTGCGGAGCTTGCACGGTCCTGTTGGACGGCAAAGCCGTGTACGCCTGCTCGGTACTGGCCATCGACGCCCAGGGTAAGGACATCCGGACCATCGAGGGGCTGGCCAAGAGCGGCGAGCTTCATCCCATCATGAAATCGTTCGTCCAGCACGACGCCACGCAGTGCGGCTTCTGCACGCCGGGCTTCGTGATGGCCACCAAGGCTTTCCTGGAAAAGAATCCGAACCCCACCGAAGAACAGGTCATGGAGGGGCTGGGCGGCAACCTTTGCCGTTGCGGCGCTTACATGGGAATCCGGAAAGCGGTGGTGGAAGTTTCCAAGTACGCGGGAGGTAAAAATGCCTGATTATCATTGGCCTCCGATGAATCAGCGCCGCGTGATGGGCAAGCCGGTAAACCGCGTGGACGGGCCGGTCAAGGTTAGCGGGCGCGCCCGCTACAGCCAGGACGTCAAGCGGCCTGGCATGCTTTACGGGGCGTTGCTCACCTCTCCTTACGCTCACGCCAAGGTCAAAAGCGTGGACCTCAGCCGGGCCAAACAAATGCCGGGTGTTAAAGGCATCCGGGTGATTTCCGGCCCGGGAACCGAAATCCAATGGGCGGGGACCGAGATCGCCATGGTGGCGGCAGAGACGGAAGACCAGGCCCGCGACGCGGCTCGCCAGATCAAGGTGGACTACGAGGTGCTCGATCACCTGGTGAAGGAAGAAGACCTCGCCCGCGCGCAAGCCGCCAAGCGGGTGAAACCTTCCGGGGAAGTGGTCAACGGAGATCCCGACCAGGCATTCAAGGACGCCGACGTGGTTTCGGAAGGCGAGTACGGCATCCCGGTGCTGACGCATTGCTGTTTTGAAACGCACGGGCAAGTGGTTGCCTGGGACGGCAAGGAGGTGGAATTCTTTCCGACCACGCAGGGGGTATGCGCGCAGGCCGCGGACCTGGCAAAAGGCCTCGGAGTCCCTCCCGGCACAGTCCACTCGCACCAGGATCACATCGGCGGCGGCTTCGGGAGCAAGTTCGGCTCGGAGCGCTGGGGCGTCGAGGCGGCCAAGCTGTCGAAAGACATCGGCGGCAGGCCCATCAAGATGCACTTGGACCGGCGCACCGAGCTCATGATCGCCGGTTGCCGGCCTTCCTTCTTCGGCACGATCCGGCTCGCCGCCAAGAAAGACGGCACCATCACGGCGTGGGATTCGAAGACCTGGGCCACCGGAGGCATTGGCGGCGGCGGGTTGAGCAGCCGGCTGGCGCCATACGTCTATAACAAGGTGCCAAACCGGCGGATCAACCATTCCGCGGTGTCCATCAATGCTCAAAGCTCCCGCGCCTGGCGAGCCCCGAACAATCCCCAGCTTTCTTACCTCACTTGTGCGGCCATGGAGGATCTCGCTGCCAAGCTCAAGATGGACCCGCTCGAGCTGTTCAAGAAAAACGTCCAATATACCGACCGGCCCGAAATTTACTCCTACCAGCTCGACAAGGCCGCCGAGATGGCCGAATGGAAGAAGAACTGGCACCAGCGGGGCGATTCCGGCCGCGGTCCCGTGAAGCGGGGCCTGGGAATCGGCGTCGGCACCTGGAACGGGCTGGGACACAACAGCCAGTGCCGGACCACCATTAACCCGGACGGCACGGTGGTTGTGGAACTCGGCTCTCAGGACCTCGGAACCGGCACGCGAACCATCATCCGGCAGACGGCGGCCGAAAGCCTTGGGCTGAAGGTGAAGGATATCCGGCTCAAGATTGGGGACAATCGCTATCCCGTCTCCGGCGCCTCGGGTGGATCGACCACCGTTGGCGGCACCTCGGCTTCCAGCCGCAAATCGACGTTGAACGCCCTGGCCAAGCTCTTCGAGGTGGTCGCACCGGCGCTCGGAGCACCGGCTGATCAGTTGGAAGCCGTGGACGGCAAGATTCGCGTGAAGGGCAATCCTTCCAAGAGCCTCTCCTGGAAAGCCGCCTGCGAGAAACTGGGTATGACACCGATCCAGGCGATGGGCGAGAACAACCGGCGCAACCCGGGCGGCCTGATCTCGGGCGGTGTCGGCGGCGTCCAGATCGCCGACGTCAGCGTGGATACGGAAACCGGACTGGTGAAGCTCAACAAGCTGGCCATTGTCCAGGATTGCGGGCTGATCATCAACCCGAAAACCGCTACGAGCCAATGCTACGGCGCCGCCATCATGGCCATTTGCGGCGCTTTGTATGAAGAGCGCGTCATGGACCAGTTGACCGGCCAGATGCTGAACACCGGCCTGGATTTCTACAAGCTGGCCGGCATCAAGGACTTCGGCGATATCCAGGTTCACCTGGATATCCGGGAGGTGAACGACAAGCGCGGCGTCATCGGCCTGGGCGAGCCGCCGGTGATTCCGGGTATCGCCGCCATCGCCAACGCTGCCACCAACGCCATCGGCGTGCGAGTGCGGAGCGTGCCCCTGACGCCGGACAGGGTGCTGGGCGCCCTGGAAAGGAGGAGAGCGTAATGCAGCCATTTGAATACGCGAATCCGGCCACCTTGCAAGAGGCTCTCGGCTTGCTGGGCTCTGCCTGGGGGGAAGCCGACGTACTGGCCGGCGGGACCGATCTGCTGGACCTGATGAAGGACTACATCCACACGCCCAAGCGGGTGGTGAACATCAAGAGCATCAAGGAGCTCGGCGGAATCACGAAAACCTCGGCCGGCTTGCGGATCGGCGCCACCGTGACGCTCACCGAACTACTCGGCAACGCCGACGTCCGCGCCGAATATCCTTCGCTGATCCAGGCGGCCCGGGGCGTCAGCAGCATGCAGATCCGCAACATGGGCACCGTCGGCGGCGACCTGTGCCAGCGGCCGCGCTGCTGGTATTTCCGCAACGGCTTCGGGCTGCTCGCCATGAAGAACGGCAAGAGCCTGGTAGCCAGCGGAGAGAACCGCTACCACGCCATCTTCGGCCGCGGCCCGGCGCATTTCGTCAGCGCTTCCAGTTTGGGACCGGCGCTGATCGCCCTGGGCGCGAAGGTGAAACTCGCCTCGGCGTCCGGAACCCGCGAACTCGACGTGGAGAAATTCTTCGTCAGTCCGGCCGATGAGTCGGCGCGCGAGATCGCCCTCCGGCCGAACGAGATCCTCACCGAGATCCTTGTGCCGCCGGCCGACGGCGTCAAGAACGCCACCTACGAAGTGCGCCAGAAGGAAGCGCTCGACTGGCCGCTGGCCACTGCCTCCGTGGCTTTGAAGATGAACGGCAGCAAGGTCGCCAGCGCCCGTATTGTCATGGGGCACGTGGCGCCGACGCCGGTGCCGGCCCCACGCGCGGCGCGGACGCTGGCGGGCAAAACCATCACCGAGGCCGTGGCGGAGAGAGTGGCCAAGTCCGCCGTCTCCGGCGCCCGGCCGCTGAGCCGGAACGCCTACAAGGTGCAACTGGCGCGCGTGGCCGTCAAGCGGGCGCTGCTCGCCGCGGTGGCCTGACGAAGAGGAGCAAACATGGAACACGACGGTTTGCATCGCAGCAAGGACCGCCGCTGTGAGTTCCTCTGCTGGAAGGAGTTGCTCATCGATCCGGCGGCCGAACCGTCCGCGGACCAGTCGTTCTGGTGTCAGAAGACGCAGATTTGCCTGGGGCCGGACGGCAGGCTTGTCGAGGAGGCCGCGTGTAATCCGTCCCGCGGGTGCTACCAGCCAGGCTAAAGCCTTCAAGCGGGAACAAGCCCCTTGCCGGCGCGGCGCCTGCCCAAGTATCAGGCGGAGCCGGCGGCCGGGGGTTTTTTGCCCTCCCATCCTGGCCCGCCGGGCTGTAGCCTGGCCTGGCGCGCGGCGCCCAGCCGTACAATGAGGGTTTGCTTTCCGTCCCACTCATCCTGCTCGGAGCGGCGGCCACGCTGGTGGCGGCTTACTCGCTGGGCCGGCTGCTGCTCAGGGACGGCCGGTGGCCTCGCACCATTTACTTCGCGATCGGCGCGGCCGTACTCAGCCACGTAATCTTCGTGTTGCTGGCGGCCGGGGCCGGCCGGGGCACAGTACTGGCCGGGCTGGTGCTCGGGCTTTCGTCGGCCTCGCTCCGGCCGGGAGCGTGGCGGACCGGGGCGCCCCCGTCCTCCATGGCGCGGATGAGCCGGCCGGTGAAGCTCGCTTTCGGCGCCGTGCTGGCTGTCTTCGGCGTCTTTTACCTGGTCCACGCCATGGCTCCGGAGATCCAGCCCGACGCAAGCACCTACCATCTCGGCCTGGTGCGGGAATGGCTGCGGCTAGGCGGCTTCCCCGCCCGGGCCGGCTTTTACGAGATGCTGCCCCAGGGGCTGGAGATGTTGTTCACCCCGGCCTACGCCATCGGGCGGCATTCGGCCGCCAAGCTCGTCCACTTCGGGTTCTTGGTCATGACGGTGCCGCTGCTCGTCCATCTGATCCGGCAAATGAAGCTGCCGGACTGGACCGCCGCCGCAACCGCGGTGTTGTACGTTTGCTCGCCGGTGGTAGGCATCACCGGCACCACCGCTTATAACGACGCGGCTCTGGTGTTTTTCATTCTGGTCACCTTCTACCTGGTGGCGCGCTGGGACGCTGAAAGAGAAGACCGCCAACTGCTCGCCGCCGGTCTGGCCGCCGGTTTTTGTTATTCGATCAAGTTCACCGGGCTGCTGGTGGCGCCGGCGGCGCTGGTCTTCGTGCTGGCGCGGCACCGGAGGCGCGCGCTGCTGTTCGCCGCGGCCGCTTTCCTGATGATCGCTCCGTGGATGACGCGCAATGCCCTGCGCACGGGCAATCCGCTGGCGCCGTTGTTTAATTCGGTATTCCCCAATCCCTATTTCCATGTCTCCACCGAGCATCAACTCGGCCAGACGTTGCGCTCGTACGGGGGAATCAGCGCCGCGGACCTCCCGGTGGACCTCACGGTGCGAGGTGAGAAGCTGCAGGGTCTGATCGGGCCCCTGTTCTTGCTGGCCCCGGTGGCCCTGTTGGCCGCTCGGCGGCGGACGGGGCGCCTGGTGCTGCTGGCGGCGGCGATGCTGGCCGTGCCGTGGCTGTTTAATCTTGGGGCGCGGTTTCTGATGCCGGCCCTGGTGTTCCTGGCGTTGGCGATGACGCTGGCGCTGCCCCGGCGGCTGGCGCTGGGAGTGGCCGCATTGCACGCAGTGATCTGCCTGCCACCCGTCGCCGGCCTGTACGCCGGAGACAATGCCTGGATGCTCCACGGGCTTCCCTGGCGGGCGGCGTTACGAATCGAGAGCGAATCGGAGTATCTCGAAGCCGCGCTGCCCACTTACCGGATTGCGGAAATGGTCCAGCGGCGGGTTCCCGCCGGCGGGCGCGTTTTGGACCTGGTGAGCGCGCCGCGCGCCTACTTCGACGCGGTCGCAATCGAGCCGTGGCATTCGGCGGCGGCCGGGCGTGCAGCGGACGCGCTGCGAACCGGCTCGATGGTGGGCCGCGGCGTGTTCGTCGAACTTTCCGCGCAGTGGCGCGAGCAGCGGCTTTCAGCGCTCCGGATTCACCAGGCGGCGAAAGACTCCCGGCCATGGAGCATCCAGGAGCTCCGGCTTTTCCGCGGCGCCGGCCGGATCAAGCCGCGCCAAAAGTGGCGGCTCGCCGCCCGGCCGAACATCTGGGAAGCTCCGCTGGCCATCGACGGGAACCTGGTGACCCGCTGGGCGACGTGGGAGCCCGCGCGCCCGGACATGTATTTCGAGGTCGTCTTCGATCCTCCTCAGCAGCTCACCGGAGCGTCGCTGATGTGCCTGGAGGAAGAACAGCAAGCGCGCATCGCGTTTCTTGGCCGGGACCCGGCCGGCGGCTGGCGGCGGCTGGCCGGCGAGCCGCACATCGCATTACAGCCGGAGCTGAATCTTCGGCGCAGTGCGATGCGGGCGGTCCGCCGCGAGGGCTTTGCCTACATCCTGGCTCCGGTGGCCTCGGCCCACTACGCCGGCCTCGGCGCCAGCCTGGTCGAACACGCGGCCGAATGGGGGGTGAAGCCGGTAGCGCGGGCGGGGCCGGTATGCCTGATCCGGACTGATTGAGGAAGCTGTCCCGGCGCAGCCTCAGCCGGCTTGGGCGGAAGGCTGCCGGTCGGCGGCGGTTTCCTTGCGCACCGGCAGAATCCCCAGCAAGTGCCAGTTCCCCACCCGGTCGCTGCGCGCCACGGCCACGGGGCGGTACCCGGCGGCGGCAAACAGCCGGGCGGCTTCCAGGGCCGCTTCCGAATCCGTCTCTGTCGTCTCGCACAGGGGCAAAATCGTGAGTGGGTCGCCCTTGGTCACCCGGACCCGGTGATGGTCCGGCTCTTCCAGCAGCGCTTCGCTGCGCCCGGTGGCGGCGTTTTCCTCTTGATAGGAAATCAGGCGCCAGCCCGGCGGGATCGGCGGCAGCGCGGTTTCCCGCAACAAGAGAATGTCCAGCGGATCGCCGCTGGATCTCTGTGACGCCATGGCGGCGAAACTCACCAGCAACTCCGGGTCCAGGCCCTCGGCGCAGTAAGGGTTTCCCAGACTAAGCCGGACCGCCTGCTGGCCAGTTGCGGTCCGTACCGGAGACGGCATCACCCGGGAGTCCCCGGCCGGCGGCTCCTCCGGCTCCCCGCCGCGGGCCACCCATTTCCGGCTGGCGAGCCCCAACCACCCGCCGGCGAACACAATGGCAATGAGCAAGGAAATCACCACGTCCCCGAAGCTCGGCTTGCCAGGCGCTGCCGCCAGGAAGCCGTTGAGAGCCGGCAGCCAATGGGCCCCGGCCACCGACCATACAGGAACGGGAGCGGCGAAAACATTCACGCCAAACATCGCTTTCCCTCCCCAGATCACCGCTTTGCGAGCCGCCGAAGCGGGAAGGGGCCGGACGCCGCGCCCGGCCCCCTTCCGGGAGCGCTCAGGGCTCAATCGCCACGTATTCGGTGTTGCCGCCCCGGTTGACCAGCAGCAGCACGGCGCGGCTGCCGGCCTCGCGCACGGCCCGCTGGAACGAGGCCACGTCACGGACCGGTTTGCGGTTTACCTCCTCAATGACATCGCCGCGGCGCAAGCCGGCCTCATAGGCGGGCGAATCCGGATCGACATCGGTCACCACGACGCCGAACACGTTGGCGCCCACGCCGAGCTGGCGCGCCACCTGCGGCGTCAACTCGTCCACCGAGACGCCATCCAGGGCCCCACGGTATCCCGGCCCCTGACCAGCAGGACCCGAGCCGCCCGGCATCTCATTCAGCCTAACGCTGACCTCCATCGGTTGACCGTCACGAATGATGCCGAGTTTCACAACCGTACCGGGAGGCGTCAGGGAAATCGAAAGCCGGAGCTTGCGGGCGCTGTCAATGGGCTTGCCATTCAGCGTGGTCACAATATCACCCCGCTTCAGGCCGGCCTTGTCAGCCGCGCTGCCCGGCTCGATGTCACTCAACAAGGCGCCGGCGCCCTTCTCCACCCCGAACTGCCGGGCAATGGCCGGCGTAACATCCTGCACCACAGCGCCGAGGTAACCGCGCCGCACCTTGCCATGTTTGAGAATCTGGTCCATCACGTTCCGGGCGAGATTGATCGGGATGGCGAACCCGATGCCGTTATTGGCGCCGGAAGGCCCGATAATCGCGGTATTGATTCCGATCAACTGCCCCCGGTTGTTGATCAGGGCGCCGCCGGAGTTGCCGGGATTGATGGCCGCATCGGTCTGAATGAAGTCCTCATAGTCCTCAATGCCGAGATTGCCGCGGCTGGTGGCGCTGACAATTCCCATGGTCACGGTCTGGCCGACGCCGAACGGCTCCCCGATGGCCAGGACGATGTCGCCCACGCGAACCCTGGAGGAATCGCCGAATGGCATCACCGGCAGCCCGGTGGCGTCGATTTTGAGGACCGCAATGTCGGTCTTCGGGTCCGTGCCCACGATCTTGGCGGGGAACTCCCGCTTATCCGTTAAGGTGACGCGGACCTTGGTAGCCGAATCGACCACGTGGCTGTTGGTCAGGATGTAACCGTCCGAAGATACGATGACGCCGGAACCCAGGCCCTTTTCGCTGCGGCGACGCGGCACCTGAAAAAACGGCCCTTCACCGCCGAAAAACTGGCGGAAAAATGGATCGACAAAGGGATTTCCCTGGTAGTTCTCCGTGACGGTTTTGGTAGTGTAAACGCTCACTACCGTGGATTCCACCCGGGAAATGACATCCGCGAATCCGTCCGCCGGAATGGTGGCCGGAGCGGGAGCCGGCGCGGCCTTGACCGCGGCGGCCGGCGCCCCGTCGGCCGCGTGCAACGCCCCGGAACTCGCCAGCGCTCCGGCAAACGCACCGACGGCGCCGGCCAGCACAACGGCCAGCGTCCGATTGCCGAATCGTTTCCAAATCTGCGAAAGCCTCATAACAGACCTCCTTCCCTAAATACCCGCACTTGCCGGTCTCAGGCCGGCCGAATCCATTACTTCGAGGCGCAAGAGGGCCCCACGTACCGGCCCCGCGCCGAACGGCGGCGCCGGCGGGCTGGCAGGCTGACGGAGGGGGATCCGGCCGTCTCCGCGCGGTACCGCGGGCGGTACGGGCGAGCAGGGGGGACACCCCCGCGTGGCATTCGCCAAACGAGGGCTGGGATTCCCGTACCGTCCTGTTCGAGAGAACCGGGTTCGCGTTGCCCTCATCTTGCGCCTCTGCCTGTAAGGATATGGGCAAAGGCGTTAAGAAACCGTAAGGAGAGGGTTATGATTTCGTAAGGGATTCGCCGGAGGAGACGAGGCGGTACCCGACCCAGGGCTCCGTCAATAAGTACCGGGGCCTGCCGGGGTCCGGTTCGATCTTCTTTCGCAACTGGTTCACGAACACCCGCAGATACTCGACCTCGTCGCCGTAGTCCGGCCCCCAGACCGCCTGGAGCAGTTTCCGGTGAGCGATGACCTTGCCGCGGTGACTGGCCAGGTACCGGAGCAGGTCAAATTCCTTGGGCGTGAGGCGCAGCTCTCCCCGCCGCGAGTGGACCGTCCGGGTGTCGAAGTCGATCTGGACCTCGCCGAGGTCCAGCCGGTGCGGTCCGGTGAGCGGTCCGGCCGGGGCGCGGCGCAGGGCGGCCCGGATCCGCGCCAGCAGTTCCGGCATGCCGAACGGCTTGGTGACGTAATCGTCGGCGCCGGCGTCGAGGGCGTCCACCTTGTCCTTTTCCGTGTTGCGGACCGTCAGGATAACAATGGGCACATCCGAGCCAAGACGCATCAAGCGGCAGGTCTCCAGCCCGTCCATACCCGGCATGTTCATGTCGAGAAGAACCAGGTCGGGCCGCTCGCTCCGCAGCAATTCGCAGCCGGTTTCGCCATCGCGGGCGTCCACCACCTCATAGCCTTGCGCGGTCAGGGTCGCGCGCATCACTCGCCGCAACTGCGGTTCGTCGTCAACCACCAGGATTTTACCTTGAGCCATCCTGCTATTCCCTCGCCACCGGCAGAGAACACCGGAACACAGACCCGGCGCCGGGGGTGCTCTCCACCCAGATTCGCCCACCGGCGGCTTCAACAATGGCCTTGGCAATCGCCAGGCCCATTCCGGTGCCGGGGACGCGCCGCTGTTCGTTTGCGCCGCGGTAAAACTTCTCGAACACCATCGCCTGCTCCTGGAGGGGGATGCCCGGGCCGGAGTCCTGCACGCTCACGATCATTTCCCCGTCCCGCCGCCGGGCCGATACGCGGATCGGGGCGCCCTCCGGCGAATATTTATCCGCGTTGTCGAGCAGTTGCTTCAACGCCTGGCGAACGAGGCGCAAATCCACCTCCACGCGCGGCGCCGCCGGAATGTCCAGTTCGACCGGCCGGCCGTGGTCGCTGAGGGGCAACTCCTCCAGGGCGGCGCGGACCAGGTCTTCCACGCGGCACGGAGCCGGATCCATCCGCACAATCCCCGTCTCCAGCCGGGCCACCTCGATCGCCTTGCCCACCAGCGACGAGAGATGGTCCGTCTCCTCGTGGATGATGTTGAGCAATTCGGTCCGCACGGTGCTTCCAGTGTCGCCGGGGGCCTCCATGGCGGTGACCGCCATTTTGATCGAGGTCAGCGGCGTTTTGAAATCGTGGGCCACCGCGTCCAGGACGGCCGATTTCAACTCCTGGCTCTTGCGAAAGGCCTCCGCCTCGGCGGCCTGCTCGGCGGCCCGGATCCGCTCCAGGCCAGCCGAAAGCAGGCTGGCGATGGCTTCCGTGGTGGACAGGGTGATCCAGGGACCCCGGAGAGCGATGGCGCCGGCGACGTCCCCGGCCAGCCGGATCGGGGCGACGCAGTCGCCTCCGGCGGCGCGAAAGGCTGCGCCGGAGCTCGAAGCGCGCAACAGGTCGCGTTCGTCAATTAAAGAGGACTCGGCCCCCCGCCGCTGCGTGCTGGCCAGCCCGGCGTCATAGAAAGCCGCCCCCCTGGACTCGAACACCGACAGGGCGCTACGGAAGAAAACCTCGACGGCGCCGTCGGCGTCACTGCTGGCCAAAAGCCCGCGGCTCAACGAATTCAGCCGTTCGAGATCCGCGCGGCGGCGCTCGGCCTCCCGCGCGCGCCGCTTGGCCCTCATCGAGAGTTCGCTCACCGTGACCGCCGTGGCCAGGAACGTCACCAGCGCCACCCAGTATTGCGGTGAGGTCAGGCCGGCCCTGGCCTGACCGCGGTAGACAATGTCGAAGGTGGCCGCGGCCAGCGCCGAGGCGAACACCGCTTCCAGCCGGCCCCAGAGCGTCGCCGCCGCGAGAATCACGAGGATGAATGCCAGGGCCAGGGTCACCGGACTCGCGTGGCGCTGGTAACTCGCGGTCCAGGCCGGCAGGACAACCACGGCCGTCACGATCGCAACTCGGTAAAGAAACTGGCGAAACCGGAGTGGCATCAACCTCCGCACGCTTGGAGTCTCAATTATACGTGCCCGCGCTGGCCGGAGGCCAAAACCTCGTATACTGGCATCCATGAACCGAAGGAGATTTCTTGGGGCAGCTCTCCCGGCCAGCCTGAGCGCCATGGCTCAAGGACAAGAGCCGGACACCAGCAACGCCGCCGTGCTGGAGGTGGATCCCCGGCCGCGTTTCGATCTCTCCCCCTTCCTGTACATGCAGTTCATGGAACCGCTCGGCGTCACCGACGGCTCGGTGGAAGCCGCCTGGGACCATGACCGGCAGGCGTGGCGGGAGGACGTGGTGGCCGCCACCCGGGACCTGGCGCCGGCCATGATTCGCTGGGGCGGGATCTTCACGGATTACTACCGCTGGCGGGAAGGCGTCGGGCCGCGCGCCGCCCGCGTGCCAATGCGGAACCTGCGGTGGGGCGGGCTGGAGAGCAACCAGGTCGGCACGGCTGAGTTTGTGGATTTCTGCCGCCAGGTGGGCGCCGAACCGCTCATCTGCGTCAATTTCGAGTCCGACGGCCGGCAACGCTACCAGAAAGCCGACGGGAAGATCAGAACGGCGGACGCCGGCGAAGCGGCCGCCTGGGTCGCCTATTCGAACCAGCCTGACCATCCCGAACGCCGGGCCCACGGGGCGCCGAAACCATACAGCATCCGCTACTGGCAAATCGGAAACGAAACTTCCTATAACCGCCAGGGGTTCGACCTGGAGACGGCCCGGCGGAAAACCGTCGAGTTCGCCCGCGCCATGCGGCGGGCCGATCCCGGCATCCGGTTGATCGGCTGGGGCGACAGCGGCTGGGCGGCGAAGATGATCGAGGCGGCCGGCGAGCTGCTCGACTACGTCGCCTTTCATCACATGTTCAACCCCGACTCGAAAGAGGAGCCCGTGTTGGCCTGGGGCCGGTACCGGCAAGACCCGGCGCGCACCTGGGAGCAGTTGATGAACGCCTGGAAGCTCCACGACGCTAAGATCCGCCGGGTGCGGGAAAGCCTCGGCGGCCGCAAGTTTCCCCTGGCGATGACCGAATGCCATTACAGCATCCCCGGCCGCAACCGCTGCGAGGTTCTCTCCACCTGGGCCGCCGGCGTCTCCTACGCGCGCCTGCTGAACGTACACGAACGCCACGGGGATCTGTTGAAGATCGCCACCGCGGCCGATTTCTGCGGCACCCGCTGGCAGAACAACGCCGTTATGATCCCGGTACCGCGCGGCCGGTCTTTTCTGATGCCGGTGGCGCACGTGATGCGGCTGTACCGGCGCCACGGGGGAGAGCAAGCACTTCGGGTGCGCCGTGCGCCTTCCGCGCTCGACGTGACGGCCAGCCGGACCGGCAGCCGCTTGTTCCTCCACGTTGTCAACACGAGCCGAACGCGCTCCGTGGCGGCGGAGCTTCGTGTACCGGGCCAGAGCCTCGCCGGTGGGATCGTGTACGAGATCGCCGCAGATCCGGAACTGGAAATCCTGGGCAACGATCCGGAACTGCTGAAACCGCGCGAGCGGGCCGTTCCAGCCGACGGCCGGTGGAGCTTCCCGCCGGCCTCGGTTTCGGCGGTCGAGGTGGAATTGCGCGCGGCCGCTCCGGCAAGGGCCGGGGCGGCAAGCGTAGCGCCGTGGGGCGAGCAGAGCGCGAGCGGGCACAACCACGGCATGCATCGGGGTTAGAATGGAGCGCCAGGGAAACAGCTATGAAACATTTCCGTAACGCATGGTTACTGACCGCTATGATGGCGCTGAGCCAGCCGCTGGCGCCGCCTGCCGTTCGTGGCGCGACACTGGCCCAAGCTCAGCGGCAAAAGATGGGCGCGGCCCGCGTGTACCTGAACTTCGCCATCAATTGCCATGACTGGGTGAATCCGAAGTTGAGCAGTGCCACGGTGCTGCGCGCGGCCCGCTTCCTGGCCAAGCATGGAGTGAAAGCGGATTTCTACGTCACCGGCCCGCTGTGCCGCGCCTGGGCGGAGAAGGCCCCGGGAACCATCGAGGAACTGACCCGGTTGGGGATGGGGCTCGGCTACCACCAGCGGATGCCCCACCCGATCTTCTTTCCCCCGACCTTGCGCGCGCTCATCGGAAAACCGCCCGGCGAGGTTTACCAGACGCTGGTCCGGTATGAGTCCGAGGAGCTGGACCTGAGAACGGGCAATACCGTACCCGGCAAGGCCGGCGGCTACGCCCTGGTGAAACAAAAGGCCGGCGACGCTCCGCTGGCGCTCGGCGCCGGTACGGCTCCGCCGTACCTGATGGCGATGGACCGCGAGATCCTCCGCCGGATGGGCGCGCGCATGGTGGTGGCCTATCACAGCCGCGGCGATGAGCAATACCCGCTGATTTGGTGGCAGGGCCTGCTGGCGCGCCCGTCGGATTTCAGCGTGGTCCGGGTGCCGCCAAACAGCCGGCAACGCGCCGCCGGGCGCAACGTGCTGCCGCGCGGGACGGCCGCCGGGGAAGAAGCCGGGTCGTTCTGGTGGGCGGCGATTCATGACCCGGAGGCGCAACCGCACCGGCCCGCCAGGTACCTGGAGAGTAAAATGGCCGGGCTGCCGCGGGACCGCGTCACCTACGTAACCTCGCTGATTCACGAGAACAACTGGTACCTGACGAGCAACTCTTTCAACGCGATCTACTACGAGGGCCGCGCCAAACGCCGGCCGCGCCGGCCGCCGTTCGACATCGAGGGAACTCCTCGGGTGCCGCTCCGGCCGAAGGGCGACACCGAAAAAATCTGGCAGTGGTGGGAGGAACTGGTCAAGTTCGTGGCCGCCAACCGCCAGGTGCGGGTGGTCACGGCCGCCGACCTGCTTCACCGCGTCCGCCGGGATGACCTGGAACGCACCTACGACCGGCAGACACTGGAAGCGGCGGCCCGCCAGCTTACCGAAGTGGATAGCTTTCCCCCGCAATTCCTGGTGGTTTCCGGCGCCGCCGGTGAAGACGCATTGTCGCTCTCCGATGCTGTCCAGGCGATCACGCGGGCCATTGCCGCCGAGCCTGGCAAGGATCCCTTCGCCGTACGGACGATGCTCGGTCCGATCCGGGATCGCGGCCCGCGGCGGGAGCGCGGGGCTGCGCCACCGCTGACCAGCGCTTTCACTGCCCGTGCCGCCGACGTGCGCGCGGCAGCGCGGCGGCTGGTCTCGGAAATCCAGAAGCCGGGCCAACCCGACGCGCTGCCAGCCACCGTGCGAATCGGCGATCACGAGGCCGAACTCGAAGCCTACCTGTACGCGGCCGCGAAGGTGCTGCTCGGAGCGAAAGGGACGCTCGAGGTGCCGGCGCTGAAACAGGCCAGCCCGGACCCGGCGCGGTGGACGATCAAGCCGGCGCGAATGGCGCAGTAGGGGAAGGGCCGCTGGTCCTTGGTCGGGTCGCGGTTTCATTCGTGGAGGGACAGTCCGCCTGTGTCCACTCCGCTGCGCTCCGGGACACAGGGGACAGTCCCGGACGTTGCTGGTCGGTCGTCCGTGGTCCTTGGCCGGGGGGTGGTTGGAGTCGAAGAGGGACAGTCCGCCTGTGTCCACTTCGCTGCGCTCCGGGACACAGGGGACAGTC
>CAZXVW010000039.1:0-25342 GCA_964644025.1 uncultured Solibacteraceae bacterium
TTGCCTCCGGCTGAACACCACGTACGGAAAGGGCCGCGACAAGGGGCTGACGGCCGCGCCGACCACCGCCATGAAAGCCGTTGCTCTTGGCGCCGTGCGCGGGGAGAAGGTTCCGTTTCGGTTGCCCTATTATGGCCGCGAGAACTTCCATTACGTCGAGGACGTCGGCCGGCATTTCGCCACCTGCGCGCTCGATCCGTTTCAGGGCTACGGCACCTTCAACATCCGGGGGACCACCGTCGACGGGGGCCAGTTCCTGGCGCTGATCCGGAAGGTGGCCGCGGCCATCGGCATGGGGGGCGCCGTCGATCTGGACTTCGCGCCGGATGCCCGGCAAGCCTTTTTCGCCTGCGACCTGGACGCCGAGGCCATTCAGAAGGCGTTCCCCGGGCTGCCGCTGACGCCGCTGGAAACCGGTATCCGGCTGTCGCTCGAAACCTTCCGCGAAATGGCGACCGGCGGCCGCTTGCAGTCAATATGAGGAGCGGCTTGGCGGATGGCACTGCCTCCACCCGCCAAACCGTGCGTATCCAGGAGCCCGCCGCGGATTCCGATCAAACTCCGCGGCTTCTATTTTTTCTCGAGATCCGCCAGGATCTTCTTGATCAGGTTGCCGCAGTATGACCGGAGCCGCCGGTCCGCCTTCGGGTCGCTGGTGGGCAGTCCGGCGAGGGTCTTCATGGCCGGCCTGGCCCGGGCGTCCATGTAATCGATCGCGTTCAGCGACATCATGGCCAGGTAGACGCCATTTTTCTCCGGATTGGCGTACTGCATCAGCACGTTGAGCGCCTTGCGGGCGTCGGCGCTGCTGCTGTAACGCCCCAGCGCTTCCGCGGCCGCGATCCGCACGCTGGGTGCCTCGTCGCTGAGGGCTTTGAGCAGCGGCTGGCGTGCTTGCGCCACGGCTTTCTTGCCGCGCATCAGCAGCCCCATGGCGCCCCAGTAGCGAACCGCGCTGTCGGTGTCGCTCATCAGCTTCACCAGTTGCGGTGTCACTCCGGGTTTCAGCGACGACGCCAGTTCGGCGGCGTCCATGATCTTCCGCATCGGATACAGTTGATCGTTGTGCCCCATGTCATACGGGGTGGAGCCAGCCGAACGCGAATGGATTTCATTCTCGGGCAGGAAACCGAGATCGCGGATCCGCATCACCCAGTCCCGCTCGGCCTGGCGCAGGCGGGCAAGGATTTGCTGATGCTGCGGCGAATCGACCAGGTTTTTCGTTTCGTCCGGGTCGGTTTCCAGGTCGTACAACTCTTCCGGAGGCTTGGTTTCCCAGAAGTAGGTCTGTGGAGGCTTCAGCTTTCCCTCGGTGTAAAGCTTGTTCCACACCTGGACGGTCGGCATCAGAAACATGTAGGAGATGTATTGCCCGTAGATCTTGTGCGGCATGTAGTTGCGGATGTATATGTAGCGGCTATCGCGGACGCTGCGGACCATGTCATAGCGCTCGTCCATGCGGCAGCGGAAACCGTAGTTGTATTGCCGCGCGGGGGCCATGTACTGGCCCAGGAAAGCGTCGCCCTGGTAATAGTCGGGCGGCTTGATGCCGGCCAGGCTGAGCACGGTGGCGGCCAGGTCCACAAAAGCCACCGGACGGTCCGACTTGCCTCCGGGTTGCCACTCCTTCGGAGCAAGGTCCTTGAACTGCGGGGGCACGTATGCGATCAGCGGCACCTGGAGGCCGGAATTGTACGGCCAGCGTTTGCAGCGCGGCATCCCGGGGCCGTTATCGCCGTAGAAGAAAACGATGGTGCTGTCCGCCAGGCCGTCGTCTTCCAACTGCTTGAGGATCTCGCCGGCCTGGCCGTCCATCGTGGTGATGTTGTCGTAGTACTGCGCCCAGTCGTGCCGCACCTCCGGCGTATCGGGCATGTAGGCGGGCACGCGGGCTTTCGCCGGATCGTGCACCAGCGTGTGCGGCCGTTTGCGGATCTGGCTCTCGTGCGTGACGGTCAAATTGAAGATCGCGAAAAACGGTTGGCCCGGCTGCCGGTCCCGCCAGTGGGCCTTCCGGCTGGACTCATCCCAAACCTTGCCGGGCTTCACCAGGTTGTAGTCTTCCTTGGAGTTGTTGGTGCAGTAATAGCCCGCTTGCCGCAAGTATTGGGGATACATTTTCTGGCCGGCGCCCATCGGCACCATGCTGCGCATATGCTGGCCGCCGAGACTGGGAGCGTACATGCCCGAGATGATGGTGGTCCGCGCCGGCGCGCACACCGGGGCATTGGACCAGGCGTTGGTGTAAATCATCCCCTTGGCGGCCAGGGCGTCCAGATTGGGCGTGTCGGCGTAGGTGTCGCCGTAAGCGCCCAGATGCGGCCCGATGTCCTCGCAGGTAATCCAAAGGATGTTGGGGCGCTCCGGAGCGCCTCCCGCGCAAGAGATCAGCGCGATACTAAGAATCAATGCTAGGTGCAAGTATTTCATAACCAGGCTCCCCTGACACTATATAACGAAACCAGCGGCGGCGGCGACCTTACAGCGGCAGCGTGGTGACGATCTTCGCCTCGGCCTTGTTCCCGTCGGAGGCGGTCACCACCACCCGGGCGCCCGGCGGAACGTCAATCAAGCCCGCCAGCGGCACCGTTCCGTCCGGTTGGCTGCGCGTGCCACGAATCGGCGTGCCGTCCTCGGTCGCCAGCCGCACGTCCGCGTTGGGCAGCGTGCGAATGTCCGGCAGGCGGCAGGTGGGGGGCCGCGCGGTCTGCGACGCGCGCCGGTCGATCGCACCGCCACCCCGCGGCGTCGCGCTGGGTGGATCAATGATGTTCCGAATCCGAAGCTGGATTCCCGGGTCCGCCGGCCGGGGATCCAGGTCGATTTGCAAAAAGTTCCAGTGCTTCGGCCCCGTGTTCGGCTTCAGCTCTGGCGAGGCGTATTTCTGGTGATACAGGGCGTGCACCACCACGTCGCGGCCGTCGTAATCCTTCATCCGGGGTCCGAATCCTTTCTTCAATCCGCGGGAGCCGGAGCGGCCGATGGGGCCGAAGGAGCATTCGAGCACGCGGTTGCGCACGTCTTCGACGATCGACGCCAGATGGATGTCGCCGTAAACGCTGACCGCACCGGGGCGGCTGCCAAGCAGGTCAATCACCCGGTTACAGCCCGCGGTGACCCAGCCGGCGTAATCGGCGGCCACGCGGTCCCGCTGGGCAAAGCGATAGCCGGTTTCCGGATCCACCTGGTAGCCGGTGAAGATGGGATGCATACAATTGATGCCCATCAGCAAAATAAGCGGTGAGGGTTCATTCCGGAGCACCTGCTGTAGCCAGGCGTACTGTTCTTCGCCCAGCAAGGTTCGGGTGGGATCCTGGCGCCGGAGCAGGTTGCGCGGCCAGCCCCAGTCCTCCCAGATGTCGGTGTCCTGCGAGGTCCGCCAGCGGCGCGCGTCCATGACCAGCAGCGTGAAATCTCCGTCCGGCATCCGCCACCGCCGCCACAGCTTCGGGTTGCTGGTTCCCGACGGGTTCTCCACCGCCTCGGCGAGATGGATCACCAACTGGTAATTGCGCGTCATGTAAGTGCGGTCCTGGCCGAGCCCGTCGAAATTGCGAATGATGTACTGCTCGGGACCCTTGACGTCATCCATGCCGAAGTCATGGTCACCGGGGTTGATCAGGTTCCAGT
Source organism: uncultured Solibacteraceae bacterium (assembly GCA_964644025.1). Taxonomy (GTDB): domain Bacteria; phylum Acidobacteriota; class Terriglobia; order Bryobacterales; family Bryobacteraceae; genus CAZXVW01. The sequence continues at coordinate 3,631 of CAZXVW010000039.1, forward strand.
GCCGCATGAACTGCCAGCGGGTGGTAGGGCCGCCGATGGTGGTGGTGATGACCCGGTAGGCGTCATCGGTAGACGGCGGGTGGAACAGCAGTTCCAGGTACCAGACGTCGTCGTCCCAGGCCATGATCTGGACGTTGTAATCATCCAGGTAGCGGTAAGCGCGCGGCGTGGGCTGGTCGTGGACCCAATTCTCCTGGAACTTGTCGGCGTTCGGCAGGTTCGGCGAGCCGCCGTGCAGAGCGTGCCCGCCCAGGCCGCAGACATGATATGGCGCCTTCAGGCGCGGCAGGCGGCCGACGTAGTTGCCGGTCTCCGGCGCCGGATCCGTGATGCCGGTTCCGGGCACACGGGCATCGGGGTTATCCACGCGCGGGTCGGCGGTGACGTCTTGGCCGTCCTTCCACACCGTGAAGTACAGCGTCTTGTCGGCCGGGCTGGCCGGCAACCCGGCGTCAATGATGGCCGTATTGCGGCGGAAATCATTATTGACAATCGGGGCCGAGCCCGCAACCGGAACGTTGCGCCAGCCGCCGGGCGGGTTTGGCGAATCGCTGATGCGGATCTGCGCCCGCCGGCCGTCGTTGCGGAAGATACCGACGAAGCGGCAGCGCCATTTCCCGTCAACCTGGCGCAAGGTGTGGCCCAGCGCGTAACAGACGTGGCACTCGTTGAGCGTGACCTTCAGCGGCCGGTTGGCCCCGGGAAGTAACTCGACGCGGTTTACCTCAAAGTCCAGCAGGCCGCGGGCCACCAGGCCGAAAAAGCCCTCGGTGAATTTCGGCCGGTCCACGTTGCGAGCGGTGATTGTCCTTCGCGCTCCGCCGGCTTCGAGTGTCGCGGTTACCGTGGCCGGGCCGTTCTCGTTACCGCTCACTCGCACTTCGATGAGCACCTTGTCACCGGGCCGGAGCGCAACGCCAGTTTCCAGGCGTGTCGCGGCGGCCGGTTCCGGACCCCGTTTGGCGTGGTCAAACAAGCCGAAGCTGTCATCGTCCTTCCACAGCGCCATCCAGGCGGCGTTGCCTTCCTTGGCCCCGCCAAAACGGCTCTCGTAAAGCGTACGGCCCCCGAAGCAGACTCCCATGAGCGCGTAGCCGGGCTTGTCCTGCTGATGCTTTGGCGGGGACGGCCGTGGCGCCAACGCGCGCACGGTGAGCGTGGCGCGGATGGCGTAATTGCCCTTCAACTTCCAGTCCCGGCGCCAGATCATGCCGAGCGGAAGCGAGGGGTCTACATCGGTTGGCATCGGCTTGTGGCGGTGCGTCTCCCAGTGCCAGGGGAACCAGTCAGTCGGATTGCGATCGCCGATGTTGTGCAGCTTGCGCCGGAGCGCCCGGCCGGCGATCTTCCAGTAGCCGGGGTTGATGGTTTCCCAGCCGTCGCCGTGATAGAGCGAGTCCGGCCGGTTGAAATCGTCCACGACGGTCCAGTTGCCTTGTTGTCCCGCGCCGGCGCCCCGGATGGCCGCCGCGGCGGCTGAGACCTTCAAGAACCGCCGCCTGCCGAGGGATGGGGTATTCATTCGATTTACCTCCTGCATGAATGCTCGTTCGGTAGCTTCTGCCGCCTAACAGTGTACTCCCCGGCGGCCATGATTCACGGCGGCCTCAGCGGGTGATCTTGCCGAGCACGACGGGCCGGCGGGCGCCGGTGGCCGACGGGAGGTTGGCCGGGCGGCGGCGCCAAGTTTCATAAGCAAGAATGGCGAAGGCGATGGCCTCCTTGGCGTCCACGTCGATGCCGAACTCGTCCGATGTCCGAATCCGGACGCCGGGCAGGAAAGCAGCCAGGTATGCCATGATGCGCGGGTTATGCACCCCGCCACCGGAGGCGATCAATTCATCGACCGCCATCCGGGGTTGCACGAACCGACCGATGCCCACGCTGATCGCAGCAGCGGTCAACGCCGTCGCCGTGGCGCAGAGATCCTGGATGCGGAGGCCGGAGGCCAGCAGCCGCTCGAGGTACCGGCGGCCGAACTGTTCCCGGCCGGCTGTCTTGGGCGGCGGCCGGCGGTAGAAACGATCGCGTAGCAGCAGCCTCAGCAGCGGCTCGTTCAGCGAACCGCGGGCGGCCAGCCGCCCATCCCGGTCAAATTTCGTCCGGCCGTTGCTGCGGACGTTCACCAGCGCATCGATGACCATATTGCCCGGCCCGGTATCGAAAGCCAGCACCTGGCCGGGCCTGGCGTTTGGCGGAATGGCGGTGATGTTGGCGATGCCGCCGATGTTCAGCGCCACGCGCCCCAGGCGGCGGTCCCGGTACAGCAAGTAATCGACATACGGGACCAGCGGTGCGCCATTGCCGCCGGCGGCGATATCACGCGTTCGAAAATCAGAAACCACCGGCACGCCGGTACGCTCGGCGATTACCGCCGCGTCGCCGATTTGCAATGTGCTGGCCACCTTCCGGCCGAGGAACCGTGCGCCGGCGCCTTCGTGAAAGATGGTCTGGCCATGACAGCCGATCAGCTCCAGCGTCTCCGGCCGCACGCCACCGGAGCGGCAAACCTTTAGCGTGGCGGCGGCGTAAAGCTCCCCCAACAACGCGTGTAATCGTGAAATGTTGGCTACGTGCGTCTCGGCGTCGCACACCGCCAGGATCGCCTCGCGCACGCGCCGGCTGTACGGGACCGTGCCGGTGGCCAGCACCGAGAATTTCGTGCGCCGCCCGCTGCCGGTGATCTCGACGACAGCCACGTCGATGCCGTCCACCGAGGTGCCACTCATGAGGCCGGCCACTCTCATTTGCGGCTCAACTCCTGTTGCAGCTCGCTGAGCAACTGGAGCGCCTCGATGGGACGCAGCTCATCCAAGTTCAGCTTGCGGATGCGCTCGGCGATTTTGTAGTTGACCGGTTCGAAGAGCTGGATTTGCACCGGCCCGGTGGTCCGCCCGGGGCGCGGGGCCAGCTCCTCGGTCACTTCGTGCTCGCTCTCTTCGTGCCGGGCCAGGATCTGCCGCGCCCGCTCAATCACGCTGAGCGGCAGCGCCGCCAGCCGTGCGACTTCGATTCCGTAACTGCGATCGGCGGGTCCCGGCTCCACCTTCCGCAGGAAGATGATCCGGTCGCCGGCTTCCTTGACCGAGACATGGAGATTGCGCACCCCGTCCAGTTGCCCGGCCAGTTCGGTCAGCTCGTGATAGTGCGTGGCGAACAACGTCTTCGCGCGGATCCGCTGATGAATGTGCTCGACCACCGCCCAGGCGAGCGCCAACCCGTCATAGGTAGCCGTGCCGCGGCCGATCTCGTCGAGAATGATCAGGCTGTCCCTGGTAGCCGTGTTCAGGATGACGGCCGTCTCGGTCATCTCGACCATGAACGTGGACCGCCCGCGGGCCAGGTTGTCGGCCGCGCCGATGCGGGTGAAGACCCGGTCAACCAGCGGCAGCAGCGCTTCGCCAGCGGGTACGAACGAACCCATCTGCGCCAGGATCACCAGCAGCGCAGCCTGGCGCAGGTAGGTGGACTTGCCGCCCATGTTGGGCCCGGTGATGATGGCGATGAACTCGCCGTGCGGGTCCAGGTAGAGGTCGTTGGGAATGAAGCGGGCGGCCTCGTCGGCGGCCAGCTTTTCGATCACCGGGTGGCGGCCGGCGCCGATGCGCATCTCCCCAGAGCTGGAGAAATGCGGGCGTGTATAGCGGTTGCGGGCGGCCACTTCGGCCAGGGCGGCCGCGACATCCAGCTCGGCCACGGCGCCGGCGGTGCGGCGAATGCGGGTTGCCGCTTCCGCGGTCCGTGAGCGCAAGTTGGAGAACAGCTCCCGCTCCAGGGCCAGGATCTTTTCCTCGGCATCCAGGATCTTGGCCTCCAGTTCCTTCAGCTCGGGCGTGATGAAGCGCTCGGCGTTCACCAGCGTTTGCTTGCGGTCGTAATCATCCGGCACCAGGTGCAGGTTGGCCTTGGAAACTTCGATGAAGTAGCCGAAGATGTTGTTGAAGCGGACCTTCAATGACTGGATGCCGGTCCGCTGCCGCTCGCGAGCTTCAATCTGCACGATGTAGCGGCGGCTATTGCGGCGGAGGTCGCGAAGCTGGTCGAGTCCGGCGTGGTAGCCGTCGCGGATCACGCCGCCGTCGGCCAGGTTGACCGGCGGCTCCTCGGCAATCCCGGCGAGGATGGCGCCGCTGACCTCGGCCACCGCATCCAGCCGCTCGCAAACCTCGCAAAGGCGAGCGGCGGCGCACTCCTCGATCTCCTTTTTCAGCGCCGGAATGCGCGCCAGCGACCGTCCCAGCGAAAGCAGTTCCCGGGGGTTCGCCGTACCCAGGGTGACCTTGGCCAGGAGCCGTTCCAGGTCCGCAATCTCACCCAGCATGCGGCGGAGTTCAGCGCGCCGGATGGTTCCCTTGAGCAGCTCTTCCACCGCGTCCAGGCGAGCCTCGATCTCTTCCAGGGATCGCGACGGCCGGAGCAGGCGGCGCCGCAGCAGCCGCCCGCCCATACCGGTGAGGGTCTGGTCGATGACATGAAGCAGCGTGACTTCCTTCCCTTCCCCGGCGAACAACGGCTCCACCAGTTCGAGATTCCGGACCGTCACCGCGTCCAGGGCCATTGCCTCGCTCCGCTCGAAGAAAGCCGGCCGTTCCAGGTGGTCGAGGGCGGAGCGTTGCGTTTCCCGCAGGTAGTGGAGCACGGCTCCGGCAGCCGCCACCGCGAGCGGCTTGTCGGCCAGCCCGCAACCGTCCAGGCTGAGCAGGCGGAAATGCTCCAGCAGGATACGCTCGGCGTAGTCGTAGCTGAAGATCCAGTCCTCCAGCTCGGTGCGCAACCCGGGAAGAGGCTCGGCGTCCGGTGGCAGCAGGACTTCGCGCACGTTCAGCGTCTCCAACGTTGCCGCCACCTCGCCGGCCTCCATTTCCGTGGCCCGGAATTCGCCGGTGGAGATGTCCACGTAAGCCATGCCAGCCGTGTCCGCCTTCCGGGCCACGGCGGCCAGATAGTTGTTCTCGTGGGACTGGAGCAGGTTGGATTCGGTGGCCGTGCCCGGCGTAACAATCCGGGTTACCTCGCGCTTGACCAGCTTGCGGGCCAGCTTCGGATCTTCCACCTGGTCACAGATTGCCACGCGGTAGCCCTTTTGAATCAGCCGGGCGAGATAGTTCTCGGCGGCATGGTAGGGGACGCCGCACATGGGAATCGGCTGGCCCTTTTCCTTGTTGCGGGACGTCAGCGTGATCTCCAGCTCGCGCGCGGCGGTGACGGCGTCCTCGTAGAAAAGCTCGTAGAAGTCGCCCAGCCGGAAAAACAGCAGGGCGTTGGGAACCTGCTGCTTAATGCTGTGGTACTGCCGCATCAGCGGCGTGGCGGGCTGCGGCATCAGGCGTAAATTCCGCGCAGCTTGTAAGCGAACGCCACCCGGTCCAGCGCCAGCATGTAAGCCGCGATCCGGTTGTTGACCTTGTGCTTGTCGGCGTAAGCCACCACGTCGCGAAACGACTCGACCATGATTTCTTCCAGGCGCCCCTTGACCAGGCGTTCGTTCCAGAAAAACCCCTGCCGGTCCTGCACCCATTCAAAGTAGGACACTGTGACGCCGCCGGCGTTGGCCAGGATGTCCGGGATCACGAAGATGTCACGCTCGGCCAGAATCGAATCAGCGATCGCCGTCGTAGGACCGTTGGCCCCCTCGCAAATGATCCGGGCGCGGATCTTGTCAGCATTCTTCGACGTAATGACATTTTCCTTGGCTGCCGGCACCAGGACGTGGCATTCGAGCAGCAAAGCTTCCTCGCGGTCCATGTTCTCGGCTTCCGGAAAATCCAGGATGGAGCCGGTTTCTTCCTTGTGCTTCTGCAAGGCCTCGATGTCCAGGCCGTGAGGGTTGTAAACCGCACCGTCCACTTCAACGATGCTGATCACCCGCAGACCGAGCCGGGACATCAGCCGGGCCGCCATTCCGCCCACGTTGCCGAATCCCTGGATGACAACTGTCGTGTTCGCCGGCTCGATTCGGAGACGGCGGAGCGCTTCCAGCGTGACGATCATGCAGCCGCGGCCGGTGGCTTCCCGGCGGCCGCGCGAGCCGCCCAGGTTGATCGGCTTGCCCGTAACCACGGCGGTCTCGGTGTGACGCCGGTGCATGGAATAGGTGTCCATGATCCACGCCATGGTCTGCTCGTTGGTGTTCATGTCCGGAGCCGGGACGTCCTTCTCCGGGCCGATGAACTCGAGGATTTCGGCCGTGTAACGCCGGGTGATGCGTTCCAGTTCGGTGTCGGAGAGCACGGCCGGGTCGCAGACCACCCCGCCCTTGGCCCCGCCGAACGGAATGTTGACCACGGCGCACTTCCAGGTCATCCAGGCCGCCAGCGCCCTGACCTCATCCAGCGTGACGTCGGGGGCGAAACGCACCCCGCCCTTGCCGGGCCCGCGGGCAATGGAGTGCTGGACACGGTAGCCAGTGAAAACCTCGAGCCGGCCGTCGTCCAACTGGACTGGAATGTGCACGGTGAGTTCCCGTTCGGGCGCGCGGAGCACCTTGCACATGCCATCATCGAGACCCAACCGGGCGGCCGCTTCGTCGAACCGGGCCTCAGCGGCCAGCCAAGGGTTGAATTCTTTTTGAATCGGAGAAGCCAGTTCCACGGACATTAGCCAACCCTCCGCCTACATTATGCCATTTGCGCTCGCCGCCCCGGCGGCGGCGGTGGCGATAAACTTGAAATGATTCCGGTGGCGGCAAGCGGCGCCGCTGCCGGTGGCAAGCAGAACAGGAGGCAGTATGCTGATTGTACACGTTCACGTCCACGTGAAACCGGAGTCGGTGGACGCATTCCAGCAAGCGACTATCGAGAACGCGCGCCACAGCGTTCAGGAGCCGGGCATCGCCCGTTTTGACGTTATTCAGCAGATCGACGATCCCACCCGTTTCATCCTGGTGGAAGTGTATCGTACCGCCGAGGCGCCAGCCGCGCACAAGCAGACGGCGCATTACCAGCGCTGGCGCGACACGGTGGCCCCGATGATGGCCGAGCCGCGCTCCAGCGTCAAGTACTCGAACGTCTACCCGGACGAAAAGGGCTGGTGAGAGATCCATGCGGTTTGAGTTCGCCACTGCCACGCGGATCGTCTTCGGCGCGGGCACGGCGGCGGAAATTGCCCCCGCGGCCCGCGAGATGGGCAAGCGCGCCCTGCTGGTGACCGGGCGCTCGCCACAGCGCAGCGCACCGCTGGCCGCCGAACTGGAAGCGGCAGGCGTGGCGGTTTCCCGATTCTCCGTGGCCGGAGAACCCACCGTCAACCTGGTGGGCACCGGCGCCGCAGCGGCGAGGAAGGACGGCTGCGACCTGGTGATTGCGGCCGGCGGGGGCAGCGCGATCGACGCCGGGAAGGCCATTGCCGCACTGGTTACCAACGGCGGCGAACCGCTCGACTATCTCGAGGTGATCGGTCAGGGCCGGCGTCTGGAGCGTCCCTCGGCGCCATTCATCGCCGTGCCGACCACCGCCGGCACCGGCTCGGAAGTCACCCGGAATGCGGTGCTCGCCTCTTCCGAGCACCGCGTGAAGGCAAGCCTCAGAAGTCCCTACCTGCTGCCGCGGCTGGCGGTTGTGGACCCGGATCTCACGCTCGAGTTGCCTCCGGATGTCACCGCCCACACCGGCCTGGACGCGCTCACCCAGCTCATCGAGCCGTATGTTTCCGTCCGCGCGAACGCGATGACCGACCTCGTCTGCCTGGAGGGCATCCGGCGCGTTGCCCGCTCGCTCCGCCGGGCTTGCCAGAACGGCGGCGACCGCGAAGCGCGTACTGACATGGCCCTGGCCAGCCTGTTCGGCGGGCTGGCGCTGGCCAACGCCGGCCTGGGCGCGGTGCACGGTTTCGCCGCGCCGGTGGGCGGGATGTTCCCTGCCCCGCACGGGGCGGTTTGCGCCGCGTTGCTGCCCCACGCCATGGCCGTGAACATCCGGGCCTTGCGGGCGAGAGACAGCGAAGGCGAAGCCCTGCGCCGGTACGGCCGGGTAGCGGAGATTTTAACCGGGCGGGCAGAGGCTTCCCCGGAGGATGGCGTCCGGTGGGTACGGGAGCTTTGCCAGGAGCTGCGCATCCCGCCGCTGGCCTCCTACCGGATCCGGGCCCAGCATGTCCCCGTCCTGGTGGAGAAGGCCGCCCGGGCCAGCAGCATGAAGGGAAACCCGGTCGCACTGACTCCGGAAGAGATGACCGAGATATTAACGGCGGCGCTGTGACGGCATTGCTCGCCCGCCCGGCGCTTCATCACGCGCGCGGACGAGGAAAGCCTGACCGGCGCCGATCGCTCTCTGACCACGGCAGAAAGCAGCGGCGGTTCACTGCCAGGATGAGGGGCAGGCGTTTTCGGTCTGAAGGCACATTTGGGGGCATCGAGGGGTGGAAAGTGCAATGAAGTGCAGGGTCGGACCCTTTCGGAGGCCGAAAAGCTGGGGGCACACGAGGAAGCCGAACGCCACAGATATTTCTTGACAACGTGCGGACCCCACGTTATACGAGTGGGCATTTACGTGAGAAAAAACAGAACACCAAAACAAAGACGGCTCGGTCGCCGAGTACTATCAACTCGCCCACAACGTACGACACCCCCAGACGCGCAACACCGTTGCCAAGGTGCTGTACAACTTCGGCAGGGGCGATGCTTTGGAGAGGGACGAGTTGAAGCGGCTGTGCCGCTCCATAGCGAGGGTTTGCGGTCTCGAGATGCAAGACCCCCTGGGACCACCGCGGGAATCCGGGTGTCCCCTAACTGCGGGAATCTGAGTGCCCCTTGACATCTGGAGTTGACGAGGTGGGGCGAACCATGTCAGGATTGCAAACTGCAACCCTTCGTTTCCATCCAAGAGTTGCCAATGAATGGCCAAACCATAGTTGTAGCAGGAGCAAGCGGCAATCTCGGCGGACGCATCGTGAGAGCTTTGCTCGAACGAGGAGCCGGTGTCCGAGCGCTCGTTCGCCCTTCCACTGCGCGAGAAAAGGTTGAGCGCCTGGAGGAACTCGGTGTGGCGGTTACGAGTGCCGAGTTGTTCAACGCCTCTGAAGTGACGCCCGCCTGTTCTGGGGCCTCCTGTGTTGTGTCCGCCTTATCGGGCCTGCGGGAAGTCATCGTGGAAAGGCAAAAGGTCCTGCTCGATGCTGCGGTCAATGCCGGCGTTCCTCGTTTCATCCCCTCCGACTTCTCGATCGATTTCACCAAATTCCCACCCGGACAGAATCGTAATCTCGACCTGCGCCGCGCCTTCCACGAGTACCTTGACAAGGCTCAGATCGCAGCGACCACGATCTTCAACGGGGCATTTGCCGATCTGCTCACCGGGCAGATGCCCCTCATTCTTTTCAAACCGAGGCTCGTTGTCTACTGGGGAAATGCGGACCAGCCTCTGGACTTCACCACCATGGACGACACGGCGGTATTCACGGCTCTTGCGGCTCTCGATCCGTCCACCCCTCGGTTCCTGCGGATCGCCGGCGATCAACTCAGCGCTCGGGAGATAGCAGTCCTCATGAGTGAACTGTCCGGAAAGAAATACCGCCTGTTCCGTCCCGGTGGCCTGGGAATGCTCCGCATGCTCATCAAGATCGCGCGCACGGTCTCTCCAGGGCAGGAGGAGCTCTACCCGGCATGGCAGGGCATGCAGTACATGCATAACATGTTCGACGGCCGGGCAAAGCTTGAGCCCTTGGACAACGATCGCTATCCCGGTATGCGCTGGACCACAGTCCGGGATGTGCTATCAACACACCTCGCCAACTAGTCCCCCTGTAGGAGCAAGCTCTGCTTGCGACCCGACTTTGACAGTTACCCTCACATGAAAGGTCCTCTTCGACAGACGTTTTCGGTCCAAAGGCACATTTGAGGGCATTGACGGGTGGAAAGTGCGATGAAATCAAGGGCCGGACCCCTTCGGGGGCCGAAAACCTGTGGGCACACAACTAAACGTAGCGTCATAAATGTTTGGGCATAGAACAAAATAGTGGTTTCATGTTTGTATGAAGGCGCCAACCGTTCCTGACGCGCCTCTGGCGACGCTGGCTCTCCAGGATGAGATCCACCGTTGTGAGGAATCCCGCTATGACCACCGTCTCCACGGGGTACTGCTCGCGGCCCGAGGCATGTCCTCTCGGCAAGCTGCGGCGGCGCTGGGTGACGCCCCGCGCAGTGTCGAGTATTGGGTCCGGGGTTACAGCCGGACTGGGCTGGCTGGGCTGCAAGAAAAGCAGCGGCCCGGACGTCCGCCAATGTCTCGGCTCCTTGTCCACCAGGTGCCGCCTCAGAACGGCCACTTTTTTCTCTTCTGCTCTGTAGCGCTTTTGCTCTTTCTTCATGCGTTCTCTGCGTTATCTTAACGGCAGAACGCTTTCTCCATTTCCAGCTAAGGCGGGACAGCGCCCAGCAGCAAGGCGGCCGCGGCGGTAATCCGAAGAGGTCGCCTTTGGATTCGCAAGATCTCACAGGAAACGCGGAGATATCTCACGTGATCCTTAATTTCTTACGCTGCGTCCGGCTTGCGCGGCCCAGTGTATACTAGATCTGTCGCTCCGCTCGATTATGGTGGGGCGCCGGAGGTGTCATGACCAAGACTCTGGTGGTTTTCTTGGGCGCCATGCTGGCGGCGGCGTTCGGGCAACAAGAGATCCGGCTCCGTCCGGATCTGCCCGCCGGGGAGGAATGGTACACGCCGCCGGCGGACAACCCTCACCGGAAAAGCGCGGACGAGAAGTGGGTCCGGAACGTCAAGAGCCCGGTGATGGAGGTCTACCTGGCGCCGCGCCCGAACGGCACAGCGGTGGTGGTGGCGCCGGGCGGCGGTTTCCGCATTCTCGCCATCGAGCACGAAGGGCGCGACGTCGCCAAGTGGCTCAACGAGCGGGGCGTGACGGCGTTCGTGCTGCGCTACCGGGTCGGCCTCGAGAGCCGGGAGGCAAGCCAGGAAGCCGCCATCGAGGACGGCCTGCTGGCGGTGGCCACCGTCCGCAAGCGTGCCGCCGAGTGGAAGGTGGACCCGAAGCGGATCGGCGTGATGGGATTCTCGGCCGGGGGTTACCTCGCGGTCGGAGTGGCGACCCGCTACAAGCCCGAAAGCCGGCCCGATTTCGCCATGCCGATCTACGCCGTGGCGCCGCAGGGATACCGGGTTCCCGACGACGCGCCTCCGTTGTTCCTGGCCGTCGCCTTCGACGACCGGGAGATGATGACCACCTCCGCGACCGGTCTGCTGGACGCCTGGAAGAAGGCAAACATTCCGGCTGAACTGCACGTGTTCATCGATGGCGGCCACGGCTTCGGTATGAACAAGAAGGGTAAGGCGTGCGACGCCTGGACCGGTCTAATGGAAGATTGGATGAGACGGCTCGGCCTGCTTGAGGAGCGCTGAGGCGCTCTTAGGCCGCGGCCCGTGCAAAGGAGATAGCAGGATGCTGGCAACAAGCACCCGCCGGACGTTCCTGGCAGGAGCCGCATCGAGCCTCGCCGCGGCCGCCTCGCCGGGGCAACAAGATGTTCGCACGATCCCCGGGTTCGACCAGACGGACACCGACTACGACAGGACCCGGCAGTGGCAACCGTTCAGCGACCGCAAGATCCGCGTCGGACTGGTCGGCTACGGCGTCTGCAAGTTCTCAGCCAAGTTCTACTTCCAGAACCATCCGAACGTCGAGGTCGTCGCGGTCAGCGACCTGTTCCCCGATCGCCGGGAAGCGCTGGCAAGGCAGGTCAAGTGCTCGAAGACGTACCCGTCGCTCGAGGAGATGGTGAAAGACGACCGCATCGAGGCGATCTTCGTCGCCACCGACGCGCCGTCCCACGCGCGGCACTGCATCGAGGTTCTGAATCACGGCAAGCATGTCTGCAGCGCCGTGCCGGCGTTCTACGGCAATATCGAAGACGCCGAGCGGCTATTGGAATGCGTCAAGAAGAACCGCGGGCTGGTTTACGCCATGTTCGAGACGTCGGTGTTCCACGACGACCTGTACGCCATGGAGAAGTTGTACGCCGCTGACGTCTTCGGCCACATCATCTACTGCGAAGGTGAGTACAACCATCCCCACAGCATTGGAAAGCCGGTTCTCGCCTCTTACAAGGATTGGCGCAAGAATGGCGCGCCGATGTGGTACCCGACCCACGCCACCGCCTACTACGTGGGCGTGACCCACGGCAGCTTCGTGGACGTCACCTGCCGGGGGACGATGCCGTTCGATGAAAGCCGGCGGAAGCCGAACGCCAGCGGCAACATCTTCAACTCGGAGGTTGGGCTGTTTCGGACCAACGAGGGGGGCCTGTGCCGCATCATCATCGACCATTCCCAAGGCGAATACCGCGAAGCCGGACGGCTACGGGGAGAGTATGCCGGTTACGACTCGCATAATCAGCGCAGCAAGGGCTTGGCGGCCTTCGCGGCCCGTGCCGAAGGTAAGCGGCGGCTCAAAGAGGCGCTGGCGAAGGGGCTGCGGACAAAGAAGTGGGCGCTCCCGCCGGGCGTCTCCCCGGGCGGCCACGGCGGCTCCCACGGCTACCTCGCCGACGACTTCATCGACGCCATCCTGCGCGGCCGCAAGCCGGCGGTGGACATCATCGACGCCTTGAACATGACGGTCCCCGGCTACTACGCCCATCTGTCGGCGATGAAAGACGGGGAGACGATGAAGATCCCGCAGTACTCGCTCTGAGTAGCTCCCCCCGGGCGGCTCCGCGGCGCGCCCGGAAACCGAAGGTTTGCCGTCGGACGTACTGATTCTCCTTATCGCAAATCAGCGCGGCTGACTAGGCTGCTTGGAATACCGGATCATCTTTTCGATGAACGCCGGATCGAGAAAAGGGTCATCGGTCGCCTTCCGCCAGCGCAACAGTGCGTCACGGAGTCGCTGTTGAATCGCTTCGTATCCGGGTTTGCCGGCGAGGTTGTGGAATTCGATCGGATCTTCTTCCAGGTCGTACAGCTCAAATTCCGGTGGATCGGCGAAGGTATCGAACGCGCGCCGGATTGGGGTGTCCTCATAGCGGGGCTCTTGGGAAGTACGGTAAGCCGGATCACCATCGATCTCCGGCCAGGGCCGCGCCTTGCCCGCCAGCAGGTTGTGGATCAGCTTGTAGCGCTGGTCACGAATCGCCCGGCGCGGATAGAATGGCCACCGTCCGTGAAAGTGGAATTCTGAGACCAGGTATTCGCGCCACGGGGCGTTGGGATCGCTCGCCACCGGGCGAAGGGAGCGTCCCTGAACATGCTTCGGTATCTCCACGCCGGCGGCGTCGAGAATCGTCGGCAGGATGTCCACGGTGGAAACCATCGCCTGGCTCCGCATCGGACGCGACACGCCCGGCCACCGCAGCAAGAAGGGAATGCGTACGCCGGCTTCGTAGACTGTCGTTTTTCCCCGGCAGAACGGTGGTCCGTGATCGCCCACAAAGATGACTAGTGTGTTGCCGGCGTACCCATGTTTCCCCAAGACATCCATCAGCATCCCGACTCCGGCGTCAACGCGCTGCACCGCGTTGTAATAACCTGCCGTGCGGATGCGCTCGGCCGGCGTGTCAATCTGCTGGAACGGGAAGATGGTCCTGGGGCCCGGTGGCAAGGGGTTTTCCGGCAGGCCGTCCACCTGCGGGGGGAAGTACCATTTGCGGTCCTTCGGGTCGCGGAAGGCATGCGGGTCCGTGTAGTTGACCATCAGGAAAAACGGCTCGTCGCCGGTCTGGGTCCAGAACTCATCGGCCTTCTCCGCCACCCATCGCACCTTGCGGGCGTTGACGTGGTTCGTCTGGCGGAAATCGAACTGAAAGCTGCCTCCCGGGGCCACGTGGAGTTTGCCGATGATGCCGGTGCGGTAACCGGCTTGCTTGAGAAGATTCGGGATGGTGGCGTCGTGCAGATAAGAGTGAAGCGAGAGGCCGGTGCTGGTCAGTCCGTACTGGCCGGTGCTGTGGACATACATTCCAGTGAACATCGCGCTGCGGGACGGGCTGCAAGAAGCCTGCGCCACGTAGGCGATATCGAACTGGACGCCGCTGGCCGCCAGCCGGTCGATATTCGGCGTGCGGATCAGCGTCTCCCCGTAACAGCCAAGATACGGACCCAGATCGTCGGCGGTGATGAACAGGACGTTGCAGCGAGCGGCGCCAGCGGCTGGCGCTCCCGCTGCCGGCGCCCAAATCACGGCCGCGGCCGTAATCAGACCAAACCACTTGATAGCTCCTGAGATGCGCATCATGAGTACTACTTTATACGCTTTCCTCCCGGCAACTGCGGGGTTCTGTGCGATAATAAACCACGAAAATTCGCAGCCGCCGAGGTGCATTGTGAAGCATTCCGAACATCATACTCATTCCTGCTGCGGCCTGCTCAGCCGCCGGGAGCTATTCGCCGCGCCGGCCGGACTCAGCCTGGCGGCCGCCCCGGCCAGGGCCTGGAGCGAGTTCGCCACGACTGAACACCAGCCGCCCATCCGCGTGCCGTTGCGGGTGCAGCCCGTGCTCGGTTACCGGATTTCCCAGCGGAGGCCGCAGCGAAGCTGGCGCCCGTGGGGCGGCGTCATGACCGAGCAGGACGCCGCCGCCGAGAAGGGCCGCATCAACCAGGAGCTCGATCAGTTGAAGGCCCGGGCCGAATTTCCGCTCGAGATCCTGCCGCTGCGCACGGCCCGTTCCCAGCAAGAGGCCGCGGCCATCGCCGGCGGCGATTTCGACACCTGCCTCATGTACGCCGCCAGCGGCGGGCAGGAGATTTACGAGACCCTGAACGCCGGGCGCAAATGGAACCTGATGTTCGTGCGCCACCGCTCCGGTCCGGTCTACTTGTGGTACGAGATCGCCCACCCCCGCTTCTTGCGGAAAACCGTCGACGAGTACGGGGAGCCGGGCATGGACGCCCAGGACGTTATCATCGACAGTTATGATGACGTGCTGTGGCGTCTGCGGGCGCTGGCAGGCCTGAAAAACACGCTGGGGAAGCGGATCGTATGCCTCGGCGGCCCTGCCGGCTGGGGTAAAGGCGGGCAACAGGCGCCTTACCTGGCCCGCGAGATCTGGAAATTCGACCTGGTTTCGGTCAGCTATGAGGACTTGGAACAGCGCATCCTGGCCGCGCGGGCCGACGCCGGCTTGGTGAAGCGCACGCGGGCCGCCGCCGACCGCTACATGAAGGGCCGCGGTGTCCGCCTGGAGACCACCGCTGAATTCGTCCGCCGCTCCTTTCTGCTCACCGAAATCTTTCAGAGCCTCATGGACGAAGCCAAGACCGACGCGTTCACGATCAAGAACTGCATGCGGGCCATCATGCCGCTCAGCGAGACCACGGCGTGCCTGTCGCTCAGCTTGATCAACGACAGTGGGCGCCTGGCGTTCTGCGAATCCGACTTCGTGGTCATCCCCTCCGGAGTGCTTCTGCATTACATTTCCGGCAAGCCGGTGTTCCTGAATGATCCTACCTACCCGCACCACGGCGTCGTCACCCTGGCCCACTGCACCGCGCCGCGGCGAATGGATGGCAAGCATGACGAACCGGTGCGCCTGCTCACGCATTTCGAATCCGACTACGGCGCCGCGCCGAAGGTCGAGATGCGCAAGGGACAAGACGTCACCTGCCTGGTGCCCGATTTCGCCGAAAAGCGGTGGATGGGGATGGAAGGCACGATTGAAGACGCACCGTTCCTGGCCATTTGCCGGTCGCAGATCGACGTGCGCCTTCGGGCGGATACGAAGGTTGTTGCCGAGCAGATGCGCGGCTTCCACTGGATGGTCGCCTACGGGAATTACTTGAACGAGGTCGGCTACGCGCTGAAGAAAGCCGGCGTGAAGTGGCTGAATCTGAGCGCCTGAGGCGGCTTCCCAACGGCGCTGAGGCGCAGGCGGCAGTCGGGGCCGCTCAAGCTTTCGGCGGCAAAATGCGCAGGCCGCGCTCGCCTTTCAGGTCAAGCCGGAACAACACACCGGGACTGCCACGCTCCCCCCTCAGCCCCCCGGTGATGTAAAGCTGGTCCATGTTTTCGCCGGCGAAGGCCACGTTGCTGGTGGTGAGATTGCCACCGGGATAGGAACGCACCACGGTGCCGGTAGGGTCAACCACCTGCACCTGCCGCATGCCGTAATGGGCGACGAACAGGTTGCCCTCTTCATCAAGGCACATTCCGTCGGGCTGATTATCGATCTGACCCTCACCGGCCTTGGGCAGCCCGGCAAAGACGCGCTGGGGGCCCAACTTACCCGGGGCGAGCACCGTGTAGGCGAGAATGCGGTTCCGTTTGCTTTCCCCCACGAGTAACGTCTTCCCGCCCGGCCGCAGCACGATGCCGTTCGGGAAAGCCAGACCGGAGGCCGCCAGGTGCGTGACGCCCTTCGCGTCGACGTAGTGCACGGTGCCGATAGGTCTTTCCACGCTCGAGCCGCCCGGGTCGGTGAAATAGAATCCGCCGCCGGGATCAAGAGTAAGGTCGTTGGGCGCCCGCAACGGCTTGCCTTCGCATTCGCTGGACGCCTTGCCGATCAGTCTTCCCCGCGCATCGAGGTGCAGGATGGCGTGCTGGCTGGCATCGCAAACCAGGTGCGTGCTGTCGGCCAGCACCTTGTGCCCGTTCGGGCGGCCGGTCTCCGCCCAAGTGGAGAGCTTCCCGGCTGCGGTCACCCGGCTGATGAGCTTGCCGTGCGAGATGTATAGGAAGCCATCGTGGTCCACGACGACGCCCTCGCAGTACTGCGGGACCCGCGCCACCTCCTCCGGCCGCAGTTCTCCGGCCAACGGCAGCCGGGCACGAAGACGGCCAGCACAGCAAGCCAGCAGGAACCCCTGGAGCCATTGGCGGCGAGATATGCTTCCCTGGTTTACTTTCATGGCTCCTCCTGTTTACAATAGAGAACTTTATTCTTGCACAGGAGACGTTTGGATGCCGAACACAGTTAAGTTCTTGCTCGATGAAAGCCAGTTGCCCGACCACTGGGTGAACGTGCTGCCCTCGCTGCGCGAGCCGATGGACCCGCCGCTGCACCCGGCCACGAAAAAGCCCATCACCCCGGACGACCTGGCCCCCATTTTTCCGATGGGGTTGATCGAGCAGGAAGTTGCCATGCAGCCGGAAATCGACGTTCCCGGTGAGGTGATCGACATCTACCGCCTCTGGCGCCCGACGCCGCTGTACCGGGCGCGGCGTCTGGAGAAGGCGCTCGACACCCCGGCGCATATCTACTACAAGTACGAGGGCGTCAGCCCGGCCGGCTCCCACAAGCCCAATACCGCGGTGCCGCAGGCTTACTACAACAAGAAGGCCGGTATCAGACGGCTGGCCACCGAAACCGGCGCGGGGCAATGGGGCAGCGCCCTGGCGCTGGCTTGCCGTCTGTTTGATATGGAATGCACGGTCTACATGGTGAAGGTGAGCTACCAGCAGAAGCCGTACCGGCGGAACATGATCCAGACCTGGGGCGGCGAGATCTTTCCCAGCCCGAGCGACAAGACCAAATCCGGTCAGGCGATCCTCCAGAAAGATCCCGACTCGCCCGGCAGCCTCGGCATGGCGATCAGTGAGGCGGTGGAGGACGCCGCCACCCACGGCGACACGAACTATTCACTGGGCAGCGTTCTCAACCACGTTTGCCTGCACCAGACGGTAGTGGGTCTGGAATCCAAGCAGCAGATGGCAATGGCCGACGAGGAACCGGATGTCGTCATTGGCTGCTTCGGCGGCGGCAGCAATTTTGCCGGCATCGCCCTGCCCTACCTGCTGGACAAGCTGGCCGGCTCCCCGGTGCGCCTGCTCGCCGTCGAGCCCACCGCCTGTCCCACGCTGACCCGCGGCGCTTACGAGTATGACTTCGGGGACACCGCAGGCATGACGCCGCTGCTCAAAATGTTCACGCTCGGTCACGAGTTCGTCCCGCCGAAGATTCATGCCGGCGGGTTGCGTTACCACGGCGCCGCTCCCCTGGCCAGCCACCTGCTCAAGCACGGCTGGCTGGAAGCGAAGGCTTACCCCCAGCTCGAGGTCTTCGACGCGGCCATCCAGTTCGCGCGAACCGAGGGCATCATCCCGGCGCCGGAGACGGCTCACGCCATCAAGGCCGCCATCGACGAGTCCCTGAAAGCTAAACAGGAAGGCAAGAAACGGGTGGTGCTGTTCAACTTCAGCGGGCACGGACACTTCGACATGTCCGCCTACGATAACTTCCTGGCTGGCAAGCTGCAGAACTTCGGCTTCGAACCGGAGCTGAAACAATAGTCTTTTCCGGCGAACGCCCGTTCCCGCGGGGCGGGCAGCCGAACCCGACAGCGCCCGGCGGATTGAGCAACACTCCGCCGGGCGCCAATTTCCCCCCGCACCGCGCCAGGGCAGCAGCGCGATACCATGGAACCGTGAAAGCACTCGTTAAATCAAAATCCGAACCCGGTCTCTGGCTGGAAGATGTCCCCGAGCCGGAAATCGGCATCAACGACGTCCTCATCCGGGTGGATCGCACCGCTATCTGCGGCACCGACCTGCACATCTGGAACTGGGACGAATGGGCGCGGAAGACGATTCCCGTGCCGATGGTGGTAGGGCACGAATTCGTCGGCGAGATCGTCGAGGTCGGCTCCAACGTCGCCGATTTCTACCCCGGCGATATCGTCAGCGGCGAGGGTCACCTGGTCTGCGGCCGCTGCCGGAACTGCCTGGCCGGCCGGCGTCATCTGTGCGCCCATACTCAGGGGATCGGCGTCAACCGCACCGGCGCCTTCGCCGAGTATATCGCCCTGCCGATGACCAACATCTGGCACCATGACCCCGCAGTTCCTCGTGACATCGCCAGCATTTTCGATCCATTCGGCAACGCCGTCCACACGGCGCTCTCGTTCCCGGTTCTCGGAGAAGACGTGCTGGTCACCGGCGCCGGGCCCATCGGCATCATGGCCGCCGCGGTGGTCCGTTACTCCGGCGCGCGCTACGTGGTGATCACCGACGTCAACCCGTACCGGCTGGAGCTCGCAAGAAAGACCGTCGATGTTACCCGGGCGCTCGACGTGCGCACCGAGTCCATCGCCGCCGTGCAAAAAGAACTCGGCATGAAGGAAGGCTTCGACGTGGGCCTGGAGATGTCCGGCAACCCGTCAGCCTTCCGCGACATGCTGGCCAACATGTGCCACGGCGGCAAGATTGCCATGCTGGGGATCCCGGACGGTGATATGGCGATCGACTGGAACACGGTCATCTTCAACATGCTCACCATCAAGGGCATCTACGGGCGGGAGATGTATGAAACCTGGTACAAAATGACCGTCATGCTCCAGGGCGGCCTGGACATCAGCGGCGTCATCACCCACCGCTTCCCCTACACTGACTTCGCCCGCGGCTTCGACGTGATGCTTTCCGGCAACGCCGGCAAGGTCATCCTGTACTGGAAAGACGCCTGAATTCGCGCCGGTTCGCGGCGCGCCGCGCAAAAGCGCGTCCTCACCGCGATGCGCGATCACCCTTCAACAGGACCGGAAAGCCGGTGCAGAAATCGCGGCCGCTTTTTCCGGCCAGCTTCTCGACGGCGGAACTGAAGTCGAAGATCTCCGCCGAGCCAAAATCCTCGCTGAAAGTGAACAGGAACAAGCGGGAGAACCGGGTCTTCCGGCGCGCGTAGCCCTGGCCGCTGATCAGCAGGCGGTGGTCGCTGCCCGCCCACTCGCCGTAGTCCCAGCCGACGCGCTCCATCGACGCGTAGCGCGGCTCATAGGAAACCCAGTATTTGGGGTCCGTGCTGACGGGGAGCGGCTGTGGCTGCTTCCAGTCGTCGGAGCGGCGCAGCAGGTGCGGTGTTCCCACCGAGGCCATCGAAAAAACCAGGTAGTCGCCGCTGGGGCTAACGTCGCAGTGACCGGCACCGTTCCAGGGCGTGATGCGCCGGAAACCGGTTCCATCTGTGTTGATCAGGGCCACGGCGGCGCCAGGCCGGCCCCGGAGAACGTGAAAGGCGATGCGGGAGCCGTCTGGAAACGGCGACGGGTCCGACGCCAGGCTGGTTCCCGGGCAGCGTTCCTGGCTGGTAATGGCCTCCGAGCGGGTGATCTTGAGTTTGCCGTCCGCAACAGCCACTTCGGCCCGGTGGCAATTCTGCCGGCCGCGGATGTTGGTGTAATAAAACTCCGTGTTCGAAAACCAGTGGGGGAACCGCGCCGCCTGCACCAGAAGTTGCTCGGAGCCTGTCTTTCGGTCATAGACCAACAGGTCCTGCCGCCGCGGCGCGAAGCGGGTGCGGTTGAACAGAATGAACCGCCCGTCCGGCGAGACGCTGGAGAACCACTCGGCCCCGGAGGGTTCTTGCGTGATGCGAGTCAAGTTACTGACTCTCATCGTGTCGAGATCCAGGACCACCGTGTAGAGATCGCCGCCGGTTAGGTCATCCCGGTGGCAGCCGCCGGTGGAGTTGAGGTTCGACGTGAAAGCAATCAACAGGCGCTCGGCGGCAACAGGCCCGGCCAGAGCGAAGAGCAGTGCAGACAGGCAAACAACCTTTCTCATCTTCTCTCCTCCATCACGACGTGGCTGGCGCGCCGAATTCCCTTACGCGGGACCCGCGGCTTTCACGCCGGCGCGGCGCCAGCCCGTCACACATTACCTTGTCATCCTAGCGGATCACTATGGTGACCGTGTTGGTAAAGTGCCCGTCCACCGTGAGTCTCACCGCGGCTTGCCCCGCGCCAGCCAGGCCGTGCGGCAGCAGTAGGTTGACCTGGTCGATGCCCGGATAGACGCCTTGGGCTCCGGCGTAAACCACCGGAACTGCCGTAAGACCGACGGTAGCACTCACCGCCACCGGGGAACTACGGGAGCGGATGCCAGTGGCGTACAGCACCAGGAAGACGCGGTCGCCCACCGGCCCGAGGTCGATGGGCACGGCGACGTATGCCCCTTGCGTCTCGTCGTAGCGGACGGCCCGCTCGATGCTCTGCGTACCGTCGGCGCGGACGCGCTGGACGTAGGCCGCAGCCGGTCCCTGGTCCGTACCATCCATCGTGAGCAAGCGCGGTGGCTCAACGTCGTAAGGTTCAACCGGAAGCGTCGTCGAAGAAACCGCGATTTCCTCCACGCGCTGGCGCGTGAGCGGCGCTGGCCGCGTGGAACCCTTCACCCAGACCGGGATCTGGTCCGCGTGGTACGGACTGTCGGGGTCCTCGGAAATCCCGGGGGGCAGCACCGCGCGCGAATTGTCGACGTCGGCCAGGTCAACGATCTGAGTGTAGGAGTTACTTTTTTGCGACCAGATGGTGCCGATCTGCCCGCAGGAGAGCGGCGGCGAGGTGAGATTGTAGCGCGGCTCGAGCACTGGGAGCTTCATCGGCCCGTTCTGCTGATACGGCATGCGCTGAACGTCCCGCGACTCCCCATCCATGGGCGCCGGGACGCCGCCGCGGGCGAAGTTCTCGCCTGCCAGATCGAGCCAGGCCATCAGGTAATCCCGCACGTCCGCGTCCGAAGGGGTCCGGTCCGTGTTCCCGTATTGCTGCTGAAGCAGCCGCGCCAAGTGGCTGATGCCTCCTCCGCCGCCGCCCACGCGGTCCGCTACGGGCGAGCGGCGGAACGGCGTGAGCATGGCGCCGGCCAGCGCCATCGCCGCCGGATAGGTGGGCTGATCGGCCCGGTAACGGAAGTCCCAATCGTTGAGCTGATCGAGCAAGCGTTGGACGTTGCGGTTCCGGACGCCCTCCTCGGCGGCCACGCGCCGCGCGATGGGAAACAGCGCCGCCACGTTCGCCTGGACATCGTCCCGGTGCACGTCGGATTCGAAACT
>CAZXVW010000040.1:0-16718 GCA_964644025.1 uncultured Solibacteraceae bacterium
CCACTCCGCTGCGCTTCGGGACACAGGGGACAGTCCCGGACGTTGCTGGCCGGTGGCCGGGGGGCAGAGAAGCAGCTCACCGGCAGCAGGGGTTACGGTAGCAGCACCAGGGGGGAGCGGAGGAAAGCAAATTTCCTGGCCACCTCGTCGATCACGTTGACCTGGCAGGTGTATCGTCCGGTTTCCAGTCCGGACAGCGGTATCTGGAACTCGATCGGCAAGGCTCGCCGCGAGGGTCCGGGCGCCCGGGTGATTCGCACGGGTTCGGATTCGAAGGCCTTGATCTTACCGCGGAAGAGACTGACGCTGGCCGCGACGCTGGGCCTTTTGTTTTCGGGAAGCAGGCCCTCGTCGTAGACCTCCAGGTACACGTACATGTTCTGGTTCTTGCGGAACACCCTGGTAATGCTGGGAATCAGGAGCTTGCCGCCGGTGACCAGCGGATGGTTCCGGAACAGTTTTTTGTTGCGCTCCGCCGCGCCGACGGCCGCCGCGAGCGGCTCCCGCTGGCTTCCCCAAACCACCGAGCTGGTGTGGACGTACGGGGTTTCCTCAGTGAGGTCCGGCACGGTGAACTTCGTTTCAAAGGTTCCGATCTTTCCCGTCTCGTTCTCCCGGGCGACAAATTTCAGGGTGTAGCCGCCCGGCGGGAGCGTGAAAGCGGTGTTGTATTGAAGCTGGCGGTTTGCTATCTGCTCCGTCTTCACGCCGGTGAGCTTTACCCGGATGTTGTCCCGGACCGTAGCCATCAGCTTGCCGCTGCTATCGCGCACCTGGGCGATGAAGTCGAGCCGCGTGACCTCGGCGTTGCGCTTGCGGGCGAGTTCGATTTCCGAGCCGGGAATTTTCACCGCCACGGGCACGATATACCGGTCCTTGGCCCGACGGAAGTAGTCGACTTCCAGGGCCAGCGGCAAGTCGGTTATCGGATCGCCGAGCAGAATTGCTTCCTCGAGCTGGCGTTCCCGGTCCGCCGAGCTGTACTGGCGGAATTGCTTGGGGGCGAAGTAGCCGCGCCGGTAGTCGAGCCTGGCGCGCGGCTGGGAGGGGAGGCGGACGCGGATGCGGCGGTACTTGCCGTCCTCGGCCGGGTTGGTGCTGTAGTAGCCGAGGATGTAGTAGCTGGAGATTTCTTGCTGGGCGCGGACAATGCCCAGCGTCAGGTCGTTGCTGTCGAGCAGTGCCTTGCCGCCAGTGTCGGCCGCCAGGGTGAACAGTGTTTCCTGCTGGTTGTTGAATCTCTCCCGGCGCTGGCGTTGGGCGGCGCCGGAGTACATGCTGGAGCCCCGGGTGGATCCCCGCCGGGAGTCCCCGCCCGGCGCCTCGGCCACCAGGCCGCGGGCATCCACCGGGAAGAAGGAAACATTGGCGCGCACCGCCGCGTTCACCGTGGCGCGCAACTGCGACTGGTTCTCGACGCCGGTCTTGCCCACGCCGCTGGAGAAATACACGAGCGCCTTTTTTTCCGGCAACGAGGCCAGCATCTTCGTAGCCGTCTCCAGTGCGCTCAGTTTCCGGTCCGTGTTGAATATGTTGAATTCCGTCTCGTCGGCGGTGAAGGCCGCGCCGGTATCTTCGCCGGTTTCCTCTTCGCCGGCCGGGGCTTCCTCGGCGAGTTCGTTGGTCTCGCCGATACGGAACCCGCGGATGACTTCCAGGAGGCGGTCACGGTCGTCGGTGAAGTCCTCGAGCACGCGGAGCTCGCTAGAAAAACCCATGATGGCCACCAGGTCGGCGGGCCGCATCTTCTCCTCGATGAATTTCTCCGCGGCCTGCTGGGCCCGAATCTGGTCCTCGATGGGCATGGAGGAAAAATCGAAGAAAAGGACGATCAAGCGGCGATCGCGGTAACGAATCTGGCCGGGGGCCGAGGGGGTGATTTCCCGCCGCTCGACGGGCGGGGCGGTTTTGGGAGCGGGCGTTTCCGGAATCGAAGCCGGCTCGTCCAGACGCTGGAATTCGAACACGGCGATCTTCTGGGGGGCGCCGTCTTCGAAGATTTCAAAATCGTCGCGAGTAAGCCCCTCGATGGTCCGGCCGGAGGAGTCCCGCACGTCGACGTTGACGACTACCAGGTTGCTGGTGACGGTGAAACGCAACCCTTTCTGGGGTTGCTGGCCGGCGGCGGCCAGGGCGAGCAGGCATGGAATCCAGATCCATCTCATAGCTAAAACCGGAACCGGACGTTGAGGGTCAGAGTCCGCATGGGAGCCGTGCGGGTGGCCCGCCCGTAGTTGGAGGCGTTCACGGTGGTGGCCACGCCGGTGTAGCTGACGTGGTTGATCGCGTTATTCGCCTCCAGGCGCACTTCCATGCGCCTCCGCTCGCCGGCAAGCCGAAAGGAACGTCCGAGGGCCAAATTCACGTTCACCCGTCCCGGGCCGGGAATCGTGTTCCGGCCGGCGTTGCCATAACGGCCCGGGGGCGGGAGCGTAAAGGCGGCCAGGTTGAAGAATCCCGCGCCGGCCGTCACCGGCAGGCCGGTGGCGTCCGCGCGGCTGCTGCCGACCACGCCCGTGCCTCCCGCATCCGCCCGGTTGCCCATCACCGTCGCCGTCAGAGGAGTGCCCGAATTCAAGGTGAGGCTTCCGCTCAGGGTCCAGTTCCTGAGCAAGCGTCCCGCCAGGCCTGGCACGCGGACGGTGGAGGGGCCTTCGCCCACCGGGGAGGTGAACAGGAAAGAAGTTCGCAGGGTGTGCCGCTGGTCGAAACTCGACAGGCCGCGCTCGGCGCTGATGTCTTTGTCGTTCTGGACGACGACAGCCTTGCCACCCCCGTAGGTGGAGACATCGTCGATGGACTTCGACCAGGTGTAGAGCGCGTTAAAGGAAATGCCTCGCCGGAAGCGGCGCACGAGCCGCACCTGGCCGGCATGATAGATCGAGTTGCCTTCCGAGCTGTCGAAGATGAAGCCCACGGCGTTGCCGATCTTGCGGCGTTGCTCGGCGGTGAGCGGGGAACCCGGTGGTGCTTGGTTGGGCAGCCGCTGGATGTCGAGGCGCGTGCCCTTGGTTCCCAGGTATCCTGCTTCCAGCACCAGGGCCCAGGGCAGGTCTTGCTGCACGGCGAAGTTCCAGGTCTGGGCATAGCCGGCCCGGTAGCCGCGGTCGACCGCGTAGGTGTTGGTGATCTCAGCGGGCGGCACGGCGATGAATCCGTTCTGGACAGTAAACCAGCCGCCAAGGCTGTTGGTGAAGGCGGCGGTGTTGGCAAAAGGCGGCTGCTGCGCCATCCGGCTGGCGAGTTGATTGTAGATGGAGCCGTTGTAGTAGATGCCGTAGCCCGCTCGAATGCGCAGCGAACGCTTCGGATACGGCCGCCAGGCGAGGCCGATGCGGGGGGCGATGTTGTTTCGATCCGGATCGACCAGTCCCTTGGGAAACACGCCGGTGTACGGCCCGCTCTGGCCGGGGGTGACCACCGCGACGCCGGTGAATCCGGGGGCGATGTCGAGGTTGGCCATCTTCCCGTACTTTTCGTACAGCGGCTCGGAATACTCGTAGCGGAGGCCGAAATTGATCGACAGGTTGGAGCGCACCCGCCAGTCATCCTGGGCGTACCAGTTGTAGCTGGAAGCGCGGAAATACATACTCGAGCTTCCGAAGCGGATGGAACTGGTCTGCGGAATTCCGAGCAGGAAATCGGCCATGTCGAAGCCGGTGTGGGGCAGGGGATTGCCCCGCTCGTCGAATGCGCTGGTGGCGAGGCCGCTGAAGCTGAACGAGCCACGCCCGTCTTCGTCCGTCCGGTTGTTGATCTGGCTGCGCCGGTAGCCAAAGCCAAGCGCGAGGTTGTGAGATCCAATCACCCACGTGAGGCCTTCACTGGCGCCCGCAGTCTGGCGGCGGTTCAGTTGTGCGCTGCCGTCCCGGAGGCTGCCGAAGTTGGTGAAGGAGAGGTTGGGCGGGCCGAAATTCACCGGGTCGCGGGAGGTGCCCTGGATTCCCAGTTCTCCGGCGACGTCTTTCCCGTAAGCGAAGAACGGAATGGTCTCAGTCCGGTTCCGGCTGAAAGTGAGGCGGAGATTGTTGACCAGCGTGGCCGCCAGGGTGTGCGTCCAGCCCACGCTGGCGCTCAATCCCCGGCCCGCGGTGGTGTCGCGGAACCCGTATAGCTGCGCCGTCTCGGAGTTTCTTTGCTGGAGGTTGAACGAGACCGAGAGGCGGTTCCGGCGGCCGAGGCTCTGGCTCACGCGGGCTCCAAGGTTGTCCGTGTTCTGGGGAATCGAGGTTACGATCTGGTAGTTCTGCACTTTCCCGTGCAGGTTCGGCAAGGGAATAAAGGAGAGCAACCCCTCGGCCGCCGGGTTGAGGCGGGCAGAGGGAATCACGTTACCAGGAAACGGCGCCCCCGTGGCCGGATCGTAGATGGAGACGCCACCGTGACCTACCGACCGGGAGAAATCCCCTGATCGTTCCGCGGCGTTGGGCACGGTCGACAGAGAGTTGAACTCGTTTCGGCTGCGCGTGCCGGAGTAGTTCACAAAAAAGAACGTGTCCGGGCTGTCCACCAGCTTCGGGATCCGCAATTGGCCGCCGGCCCCGGCGCCGAACCGGGCCCTGGCATAGGAGGCCTTGGGGACTTCCTGGCCGGTGAGTGAGTAGGGCCGCGCGTCCAATGCCGAGTTGTTCAGCGAGAAAGAGGCCATGCCCCGGAGGGAGCCCTGCGGGCGGCGGCGCCGGTTCCCAAACACCGAGACGCCGCGTTTCTTGAGGTATTCGATTCGCTTTTGGATGTCCTCCCGGCTCAGGTTGCCTCGCGAACCGCCCAGGCGGCCTCCAGGTCCGCCACGCCCGCCCGGGCCACCGCCACCGCGCATTCCTCCGGGCATGCCGCCACGCGTGCCACCGGCCATACCCGCCGGTCCGCGGGGGCTTCCACGGACCGCGTCAGCCCCGGCTCCACTGAAACCTGGCGGCGCCTGGGTCGCGGCCCCTCGAAACCCGCCGGGCCCGCCGCCCGGAAAGCGGCCGCGCAAACCCAGCAACGACGGCTGTTGCTCCTCCATCTGCAAGCCGCGGCTGAGGCTGCCACTGACCAGGAAGGACTCATTCGCGCTTTGTGCCAGGGTGCCGGAATCGGCCGGCGCCGCAGCGATGGCCGATTCCAGCGCGGACAGGACTTCGTCATCGGCCGTCCGGCTCAGCAGCACGCGTTCGAAGTTGCCTTGCTTGCCGGCTGGCGCCGAGGGTCTCGCTTGATTGGGAGCTTCCAGCGCCAACTGCCAGTCAAGCGACACCGGCCCGCGGGTCACGTTCACCGTTCGCCGCGCTGGGGCGAAGCCGAACATTTCCACCTCGAAGGTCCACTGGCCGGGCGTGAGGTCCTCGAAAACGTATTCGCCGGTCTCGCTGGTGGAAGTGATGAGTTTCCGGTCGCCCTGGGTCGCGGTGATGGTGGCACCGGGGATCGGCAATCCGTTGCTGGTCACGCGGCCCCGGCACTCCGCCGCCATGGCCGGCACGGCGGGGATCAGCATCGCAACGAGAATACTTCTTATCAGCCTGTTCAGCATCTTCGGCCACCGGCCTGTTTGCTGTGCCATCACATCTCCGCGCTGCCGCGTCTCCTGAGCGCCCGGCGCATAGCGACAAGTCCCGCCGCCTTCCCCGTTTGTTTCCCGGACACGTACCCCGCTCGCCGCCGACGCTTTCGCCGGCCCAGCCAATGAACTGCTTCGCCTTTAAAGACGCGGTTCCTTTTCCGCGGGGTTACCCGGGGCGGTTGTTTGCCGGTCCCGGCGCCGGGTCGCGGCCCGGTTGCGAAGCCGGGCGGAAGTGAAGGATGCTGTGGGGGTATGGACATTTCACGGCGGAACCTTCTTGGCGGGGCCTGTGGCGCGTTTTTCGGCGGGCGGGCGGCGGCCCAGGGTACGTTTTCCGAGCCGCTCGGCGTACAGCTTTACACGGTCCGGGACCTGCTGCCGACACGGGCACGTGAGACCTTGAAGGCGATCGCGGAGATCGGCTACACCGAGGTGGAAACCTTTTCCGGGGACGCGCCGCGGTTCGAGGCGTACTTCAAGGAATTCGGCCTGAAAACGCCGAGCGGCCACTTTGAAACGCCCCTGTTTACGGGCAACTGGGCTGCTTGGGAAGTACAGTTTCCCAATGGCCGGCCGAAGGGTTACACGCTGGAGGCGGCCATCGGGATCGCCAAGAAAATGGGCATGAAGTACATGGTGGTTCCGTACCTGATGCCCGCCGAGCGCCACGGGCGGGATTCTTTCCTCCGTTTCGCAGAGCAGATGAACCGGGCGGGAGAGCAGGTGCGCTCGGCCGGCCTCACGCTTTGCTACCACAACCACGGGTTCGAATTCTCCGGCCTGGGCAGCGAAAGGCCATTCGATGTCTTGATGAAGAACTTCGAGCCGGAGCTAGTCTACTGGGAACTGGATGTGTTCTGGTGCAGCCTGGCCGGCTATGATCCCGCCCAACTGATCAGTGACTACCCGGATCGGATCGCGCTGCTTCACCTCAAGGACAAACCCAAAGGAGCCAAGCGCCAGACTGACGAACGAATGGTGAAGCCGGAAATATTCAAGGAGGTAGGGGGCGGAGACCTGGATTTCCGGGCGATTCTCCGTGCCGCCGAGGTGGCCGGCGTGGCTCATTATTTTGTCGAGCAGGATGAATGTCCGGGCAACCCGCTGGACAGTCTCCGGGCAAGTTACACTCACTTGCGGAAGCTCAAAGTCTGAGGCGCGGGGCTGGCCGGGGGGTCAGTCCAGGAGCCGCCGGCGTAACCCTTCGAGGGTGAAGCCGGGGCCGCGGATGTATTCCATGAGGGCGCTTTCCCGCTGGCGCACTTGCTCGACCTTCGCCGGAAGCGCATCTTCCACGCCCGGCGGGATGAGCAGGAGTCCGTTTTCATCGCCGTGAAGCAGGTCGCCGGACCGGATGACCAGCCCCTGGATTTGAACCGGGACGCCCACCCGGGCGATGCGGAAGTTGGCGTGACTGGCCACGGTTCCCCGGGCAAAATAATGGAAGCGCAAGGCCCGTACTTCCGGGATGTCGCGGACGGCGGCATCACTGACCAGGCCGACGGCGCCCAGGCGGGTGAAGGTGGTCGCCATGACTTCCCCGCAGTGGGCGGCGAACTCCGGGCGTCCGCCGATCTCCTGGAAGGCGATCACGGCGGGTTTCGGGGCCGCGGCGACGGCTTCGTAGAGCTGGACGAAGGCGGCCGGATCGTGGGGTTCCGAGCAGGTTACGGTTTCCACCTGGGCGGTAACCGCGTAGCCGCACATCCGGCCCAGCTCGGGAAACAGGCAGCGGATCGCGAGCGGCGTAAACCCTTCGTGCCGCTGGCGCAGCTCCAACAGCTCAATTGCATTCGAGAGCGTCGGCGTATCGACACTCTTCAAGTACTCAATCCAGGACATGCGAATCTCCCTGGCCGGTCGCGCCGCTACCGGCGTTCGTACCGGCCCATGTACTGCGCTTCGGCGAGGACGCGGCCCCGGAGGGCGCGGTCCAGTTCGGCGCGTTTGGCGCCTTCCCGCAAACGGAGGGACTCGGTATCCACCGCGTACAGTTTGAAATAGTAGCGGTGGGGGCCGTGTCCCTTCGGCGGGCACGGGCCGCCGTAGCCGCGACGCCCGAAATCGTTCTTGCCGCTGACGCCCACATCACCCGGGCGGAATCCTTCCTCCAGGCGGTTGACGCCCGCCGGGATGTCCCATAGCAACCAATGGTTCCAGGTGCCCACCGGCGCGTCGGGGTCGTCCACGATCAGCGCGAAGCTCTTCGTGGTTACCGGCGCGTCCTGCCACTGGATGGCGGGCGAAAGGTCGGCTCCCTCACAGGTGTGGCGTTTGGGGATGGTATCGCCCTCGCGAAAACCTTCGACACTCAGTTTGAAAGTCATCGGTTCCTCCGTTCGTTAGTCTAGCCGAGACGCCGGCTTCCAGGCGAGCCCGGCGATGTGCGGTCCAGCGATCGGCAGCGGCAGGCGGAAGTACTCGATCTCCATTCGTTCAAAGCCGGCCGAGGAGATCCACCGCCAGGTTTCCCGGTTCGGATGGCAGCCGTCGGCCAGGCGGCTCCAAATCGGACAAATCAACTTTTGCCGGCGGCGAGTAGCGCTACCCGGCGGGGCGGCAACGTGCTCGATGAAGACGAACCGGCCGCCGGGTTTCAGCACGCGATAAATCTCGGCCAGGACAATGGTGGGATCCTTGACGCAGCAGAGGACGAGCGTGCTGACCACCGCGTCGACGCTGGCATCTTCGGCCGGCAATTCCTCGGCGACGCCCACGCGAAAATCGGCCCGGCGCCCGCAGCGCCGCGCCGCTTCCGCGATGTAGGCGGCCATGCACGGATTGGGGTCCACGCCGAGCCACTGGACCGTCTCCGGAAAGAAGGGCAGGTTGACACCATTGCCCGCCCCGATCTCCAGCACGCGGCCGTGCAGCCCGGAAAACAAGGCGCGCTTGCGCGCGGCCATCAGCGGCTCGTAGTGCTGATTGAATTTTGCCAGCAGCGCGGCGTGGAGTTTCCTGCGCCAGCCCCTGCAGAAGGCCGTCGGGCGCCCGCTCATCTCTTCCATTGTCGCCCAGCGGGGAGCCGAGACCGAGGCCGGCCGGAACAGCCGGCTACGGGGTCCGCCGGAAGCCCGCCGGCAGCAGTTCGTAGTCGACGGCGCCGCCGGCGTACTCGATCCGAACTCTGTTTTCCGGGCCGAAGCGGAGCGTGCCTTTTCCGGGCGTGGCGCGGGTCATGCCGATGAAAGCGTCCACCAGGCGGGGACGGCTCAGCGGGAGGGTGAGACGAAGCTCGCGGGGTTCCATCATGTCGAGCACGCCGGCCCGGAAATCGGTGAAGATGTCGACCGCCAGCTCCAGCTCCGGGCACGATTCGCCGTGAAAGTTCACCGCCTGCATGGCGAGCGATTCCCGGAGGAGTTCCCGGGCCTCCGGCCTGCCGATCTGTTCGTTCCGCGCCGCGTAGACCGCATCGCGCGACAGGAAGTACGGCTTCAGGTCAACCACCGGGGTTCCATCCATGAAGTCCAGCCGGTCCAGCTCGATTCGCGGACCTTCCACGCGGAGGATTCTGGCCAGCGTCAAGCCCAGCGGATTCGGCCGGACCGGAGAGCGCACGGCGAAAACGCCGTGGAGGTTTTCCTCGGTTCGCTCGGTGACGCCGCGGGGGATCACCCGCAGCACGTCACGCCCGGCCTGGTGCAGCCAGGCGAGCACCCAGAGATGGGAATGCTTCTCCAGCCGGAGCAAGCCGTCCTGGTACTCCGGGAAGATTTCCACGGCGGCCGGGCCGCCCAGACGCGGCACCGAGTTGCGCTCCTTGTATTCGGAGCGGACGATTCCAATCGGGCGAAGGGTGATGTCAGTCATGTAGTTTCAATTCCGCGGGAAGCATCCGTCCACGCTGGTCCGGCCAAGTGCGCCGGCCGCTGGCGGGCAAGCGCTCATGCATCCGCGGGCTGCGGCCGCCCGGCGGACCCGCCAATTGCCTGCATCAATCAGCCACACCGTTTTTCGGCGAAACCCCCAGCTCACGAAGAGTGGCCTTCACCTGGTTGGCCAGGTTATCGCTGGAGATGTTGAGCGCATACTCCAGCATGCGCACGCCTTTCCGCCGGTCGGTCTTGACCACTTTCCGGGCAATCGCGACGTAGGCGGCCGCCGCCGCTTCGGCCACCTCCGGAGGCGGCGGGTCATAGTCCCACAGGACCGGGTCGACGTTACTGAAATACCTCGGCAGGTGGGCGAGGGATTCCGGGCTCGCGATACGCGCCAGCATTTCCAAGCTCTGCCGTTGCGCAGCGGCAGGAGCGGACCGGTCCAACACAGTGTGGAGCACTTTAAGCGCCGCTTCGGGTTTGTTTCTCGTGAGTTCGGCGGTGGCGGTGCGGAGAAGCCTGTGCGCCTCGGCTGCGCTCAGAGCCGGCGGCGCCTTCCGCGGCGGAGGGATGTTCGCCGCATCTTCCCGGATCACTTCGATGAAGTTGACCAAGGGCGCCTGCTTCATGTCCGGATTGGAGTGCGCGGCAACCAGGGTGATTTTCAGATCGTTCGCGACCTTGACTGCCTTGAATTCGCGCACCAGCGCGCGTTGCGGCCCCCCGGCTTCCCGGACGATATCGAAGTTCCTGGCCACGGGACGGTCTTGCAGGAGAATATCGAACACCCGCTGACCGGGCCGGTCGCCCGGGGGCGCGAGAAAGCCCAGCCGGACGGTGTAGACGCCGGGACGTTGGCCCACCAGGTCATTGATGAGCGGGACGCGGCATTCCGAGAAGCCGAGACAGCCGGAGGTGTACAGCCAGGGTTTGTCGCCGGCGCCGGCAATGGAGACGCCCTTGAAATCGCGGCAGAAATAACCCATCCCCTGCTGGTAGCTGTCATGGAGGTTGAACTTGACGCCGTAGTCCGGGAAGTGATTGTGCCAGTATTCGGTGACCGGATTGGGGTAGCCGAACCACACTGTTCCGTCCTCGTCCTTCATGTCGGCCGGCGCCCCGAGGTTGATGGCGAAGTGCCGGGCCGGCGTCATGGGCCCATGGGTAATGAAAACCGTCCACGGTTGGGCGTGCCGGGGCTTCGGCTTCAGCGCCAGCGAGCACCGGAGGGGGAAGGAGCAAGTGCAGCCGGAGCTGGCTTCGGGGAACAGCAGCAGGCCGTTGGCCGGAACCATATTGATCAGGCAGCCGGGGCGGATGGCTCCGAACAAGGTGACGCCTCTGTCGCCGGCCAAGTCATAGATAGCCGTGCTGGAGGAACGGTAGAACATCGTGTCGGCCGAGGCCGAGGTGATCGCGCAGGTGTGGCCCGGGCGCAAAAATTCCCAGGGGACCGGGAGGCCGGTGACCGGGTGGGGACGGGTCAGGATCTCGCCGGTGTGCAGATCGCAAGCCCGCGGTTCGATGATGAGCTTGTCGCCGACGATGAGGGGCCGCGTCCGGTAGTTGATGGCGCGGGACCAGGCCATCGCGCCCGTGCCGGCGGAGACGGCCATCACCCGGCGCCACCGCAGGTTGCCCGCTTTCCACCGCCAGGCGTCGTGGTTGCCGAAGGAAGCAAAAAACAGCAGCAGGCCATCACCGTAGGCGGATCCCATCCAATCGCCGCCGCAGCCGGTCAGATCCAAGGGCTTCTTCCATAGCAAGCGCCCGGTGCGGGCGTCGAGCGCCACCACGAGCCGGACATCGGCCTCGGCTGGTTCGAACGCTTGTTCCGGGCCGGGACGATAGCGGCCCGCGCGCACCATCCGCTGCTTGTAGTCGAACGCCAGTTGCTTCTCAGCGGCGGTGACCGCGGCTTCGGCGAAGAAGATCTTTCCATCGCCGAGCGCCATGGTGATTTGCGCGATTTTCCGTCCGCGGTAGGTCCACAGGAGTCTGCCGGTGTCCGGATCAATGGCAAAGACCGTGTCGCTGGTCAGCATCCGGTCGTCCACGGCGCCCTGGATGGTGAACTCGCCCGTCCGGGGGAACTCCGTCATGTGTTTCCACAAGTCTCCGGCCCGCTGCATGGCGGCGCGCAACCGTTCATCCGGGACGGGATACTGAGCCTTGTAAGCTTCGTAAAGCAACCGGTGCCGTAAGGGGATGGCGCTGATATCGGCCCACTTGCCGTCTTTCACGAAGAGTTTCCACAGGGTGGCGTAATCCTCGCTCAGGGAGCTGGCGGCGGTTCCGTAAAGAATTCCGTCGGCGTAAGCGATTCCGGCCCAGCGGCGGGCGCGGCCGTCGCGGGTTCCGGGAACGCGGTAAGTGCGGAGAGTGCGCCCGGAGGCCGGATCGAGCCGAAAGCACCGGTCGTGGGCCGCCACGTAGAGGCCGCTGGCGCTCAGCGCGAGGTTTCCGCCATCCCGATCGGCGAAGGCGCGCACCGCCCCGGGTATGTGGCGTTTCCACAGGGGGGCGCCGTTATAAGCGTCATAGGCCATGATGGTTTCTTCGCCTTCGATGAACAGGCGGCCATCCATCGAGACAGGGCTCTGGGCCTTGGCATGACGGTCGAGCATGCCGCGAGGACCGGGCTCGCCGAACCAGAGGACTCCCAGCGGACCGGAGACGAGCTTGTCGTGCGAGCAAGCCGTGTTTTCGGGGTTTCCGTACTGGTGGGTCCAGCTTCCCGCCCCCTCTAATTCGCCTCGCACGAGTTTCACCCAGGTTCCGTCCTGATTCACTACTTCCGGTTGTTCGGCCGCGCCGGCCCCGGCGAACCAATCGAGAAGGCCCCGCGGCTGGAAGGCTTCGCCGGCGTCTTTCCTCGCCGGCCGGCCAAAACAGGCGACGCCGCCGTACGGCCGGAGCACCCGGTAGACTTGCTGGGGCGGGACACTCATGTTGCCGGAAACCACCAACTGATCGTCCACGATCAGGTTGGCGAAATAGTCCGGCAGCTCGGCGGGCTTCCAGGCTTCCACGACCACGCGCGAGCCGTACAGGCCGGCCTGGTCGAGTTTCCGTTTCGCCGTCTCCACTTTGGCCGCGTCGCTTTCGATGCCGACAATGGAGAGCTCGCTGCGCCTGGCCAGTTCATAGGCGAGCCGGCCGGTTCCGGCGTCGAGCACCAGGCAATAACCCTTCTTGATCCCGGTTGCCTTTAAGATGGCATCGGCCGCCGCCCGGTAAACGGCGGAATGATCGTCTTCCGGATAGGGGGAAGCGGTAATGGTTGGTTTGATCTGTTTCGCCGGAGCCGGGCGCCCTTCCCGGAAGCAATAGATCTTGCCGTTGCGGGTGCTCACCAGCAGGTTTCCTTTGACAGCAGCCAGACCGCGCACCTTGCCGTTCACCTGCGCTTCCCAGCCCCGCGCGCCGGTTTTCGCGTCGATTCCCACCAGCTTACCGTCGCCGCCGGCGTAGAGGAACTTGCCCGCGAGCATCAGCGTGGACAGGCCGGTGTCGCTGTACTTCCAATCGCAGAGAGCGGTCTTGAGGCTGTCTTCCTCAGCGGTGAGGCCGCTGATCTGCTTCACCACCTGATCCCGCTCTTGGTTCAGGCGCCCCCGGGCGCCGGGCGCGGCCGACAGGAGCTTTCGTCTGAGGTCCGACAGCTTGCTGGTAAGTTCGCGGCGACGCTGTTTCAGCTCGTCCAACTGGCGCCGGATGCCCCGGTACCGGTCGCGATCGATGGCGAAGATTCCCGTGGGGGTCAGTGTGTAAGAGACGGCCGGAGTGAGAACCAGGTCCAGGCCGGGGAACCAGGCCTGCAAGTCTTCTTTTCTTCGCTCCCCGGTCTGCTGGTCGTAGGTCACCTTGGCGGGTGTGCCCGACAGATCCACGCCCGCGACCAGGTCCTCGCCGTCCAGTAACGCCCAAGTGCCGCCAACCTTGGCGCCCGGGAGGCAGTAGTAGAGGAACCGCCCGCTGCGGCGGTCGAACGCCGCGGGCATGGCCCGGGCGGAGGGCACGTAAAGCGTCTTGGCCGATGCGAGCAGGTAGCCTTGCGGGGAGATGCCGCCGAAGCTCAGCTCGTGGGCCCGGTCACCGATGGTGTCGTTCTTCCAGATCACGGCGCCGTCGCCGGCCTTCAGGGCGCAGATGTAGATTCCCTCGTACGGAAAAACGCCCGCGCCGAAGTAGACGACGCCGCCGGCTACCAGGATGCTGGTGCGCACGGGCCACAGCGAGATCATCCGCTGATTGCCCAGAACCTTTTCTTCAGTCGGGCCGGCGCGGTATTTCCAGACGAGCTTGCCATCGCGGGCGCGGAGGCAGTAAACGTGGCCGTCATCGGAACCAAAGTAGACGCGGTCCTTCCATATCGTAGGCGCGTACCGCACCGGGCCAGCGGTATAGAAGCTCCACCGGACCTCTCCGGTGGCCAGATCCAAGGCGTAGACCTTGTTGTCAACCGAGGAGCCGAAGTAGACCAGGCCGCCGGCGGCACTCACGAGGTAGGCGTTGTCATCATGGGCCCGCTCCATCTCCTCGGCCGGTTCCGCCCAGGCGGGCTGAGGAGGATGAGCCGGCTGAAATGTCCAGGCCAGCGACAGGGGCGGAGTGACCGGCTGTTTCGTAACCGCGCTGTGCCGGTTGTCATGACGGTAGGTGGTCCAGCCTTCGGCCGTCGTGCCGCGCGTTTTCGCGATGTAAAAGATGAGGAACAACACGAGGACGAAGGCAAGATACTTCCAGGTTCGCCTGCCGGCGCCGCCTGGCCGGGATGCATCGCTCCGCATCAGCTTAACCTCCTCTCAGGGATTCGTCGCAGCTTCGGTGCCGTTACCATCAGTTTCTTACGAGATTTGTTTCCGCGCCCGCAACAGGATGAGCGCGGCGCCCCCCAGCACGAGCAGAATCCCCCCTGCAAGCGTGAGCAGGGTCGTCTTCAAGGGCAGACCCCACAGATCCGGGCCGGTTGCCACCGAGGCGAGTTGCTGGAATTCGGCCGGCGCCAGGCGCGGGGAGGCGAGCCGGCCCTGTACCGGGAGCGCCTGTTCGCTATATTGATCCGGGGAACCTTGCCGGTTCGACGGCCCCATCGACATGATCATGCTCATTTCGGTCCTCACCATCGGGTTTTCGGGATCGAAACCAAGCAACGAGGTAACGCGGGACCGGGTGGCCTGATCCCACCGGAGGGGGATCCGCAAGCCCAGCAAATACGAGCGATCCAAGCCGCATTCGCAGGAGAGACCGATCGTGGAGAGCATGTTGTACAAAGTAACGGGTTGGATCTGCTTGCCGGTAAGGACCGGCCCGATCCGCCGTCCCATGCCGTAGAGCACCGCGGCCGCCGGCTGGTCCGCCTGGTCATTGTCGACGCCGAGGCTCCACAGGAGCACGCGCTCCCGGGAAAAGGCAGCCGGGGAGATCACGATGACGGCGGGAGGCTTGCCGTTCTGCTTCGGCAGCAGGTGCATGGTGCCGGCAACTTTTCGGGCTGCGGTGTTCACGGCCTGGCGGGCGGCGGCGTTGGCGCGAGCGTCCCGGCCCTCAACCAATACGACCACCGCGTAATCAGTGATGATGTGCTTGAGTATTTCATCCCGGGTGGCTGAGGCTGCCACGCCGTCGAGCGCCCGCCATATCTGTTGCCGGGAAGGTATGGTGGAACCGGCCACCGGGATAGCCAACGACCGGCCTTTCGGCGAAACCAGCACCAGGGCCGGCTCGGACCGGATGTTCCAGAAACGCCGGTATTCCAGCGCCGGGTGAGCGGGCTGAGCGCTGACGTTGACCATCTCGAAGCGGACATTGGTTTCCTGGAGAGTGGCATGCGCGATCTCGCTGAGATTCGCCACCGCTGGCGGCGGCGTGGTGTCGCGCACGTAGCAATACAGCCGGTAAGGAGGAGCGCCGAAATCCACAAAGGCCATGTCGCGCACGTTGTAAATACAACCCAGCGCTCCGGTGGCCAGGAGTGAACCGCACACCAGCCATCGCCGGAGATGACGAATCCGAAACAACGAAGGCATGAACCACCTGTTCGTCGGCAGCATATCACAAAACATTTCCGGCCCGGCGGTGGGCCGGTTCGCGTGCCCGGCCGCCGGTGGTTCTGGTGCGGCGGGGCCGGCGGGCGCCCGTGGCGCGCCGAAGGCCCGGTAATGGATCGAAAGCCAATTCAGTCCCGTAATTTTAATCCCGAGGGGAGGATCCGGTCACCCATTCGCCGCATCCAGTCGCGCAAGATGGCGTGCATCTCGTCCCGCTTCCTCCGGAACACTTTTTCATCGGCGAGGTTCTCCATCTCGTAAGGGTCGCGGCCGAGGTTGAACAGGTGAGTGGTCTCGAGGTTCCGATCGACGACGATCTTGTCCAATCCCCTCACTACCATGCGCCATTCCTTCGCAGTTCCCAGCCGCCCCTGACAATAGATGGATTCGGACGGCTGACCCTTGCCGGTGAGCACGAGTCCGGAAAAGTCTCTGCCCTGCACGCCCTGGGGAACCGGCGCCCCTGCTATCGACAGCAGTGTCGGCATCAGGTCCACGTTTGAGACCGGCATTTCCAGCGTTGTTCCCGGGGAAATAGTCCTCGGGTAGCGCATCAGGAGAGGGATGAGGACGGATTCTTCATACGGCTCGTTCTTGCCCGCCAGTCCATGGGAGCCCAGCATGTCCCCGTGGTCGGAGGTGAAGACGACCAGCGTGCCGGCGGCGATTCCCTCCTCTTCCAGACATCCCAGCAGGCGGCCCACATTGTCATCGAGCGCGGAGCACAGGGCATAATAGTTCGCGTAGTCGCGCTGGATATCACGGGTCAGGGCCGCGGGGACGTTCGCCCGCAGCGAAAACTGCCCCGGCTTGTAAAGCTTCGCGAAGGCCGGCGGGGGAGTGCGCGGAGGATGCGGCGGGCCCCAGGAAACAACCAGGAAGAAAGGTCCAGTCCGGTTCCGCCGGATGAAATCAACGGCCAGGGAGGTTTGGTAGTCCGGCTCGAATCCCTTCGGCTGGATCGGGGTCGCGTCATCAAGGTAATAGGTGGAGCGGTAGTAGGAATGCCCCCGGTTGAACGCCGCCCAATAGTCGTAGCCGTGGCGCCTGGGACCGGGAGGAACGAAGCCGGGTTTCCCTTCCCCGTCCAGGTGCCATTTGCCGATGTAGCCGGTGGCGTAACCGGCCCGCAGCAGTTCCGCGGCCAGGGACGGCTCGTCTTCCGGCAGGCGCAGATTATTGCGGGTGACGCCGCAGGCGTGGGGAAACCGCCCGGTGAGAATCGAGGCGCGGGAAGGGGAACACAGCGGAGAGGAGGCGTAGGCGCGGCGGAAGGTCAGACCTTCTCCGGCCAGCCGC
>CAZXVW010000040.1:16818-24815 GCA_964644025.1 uncultured Solibacteraceae bacterium
CCTCGAACAGAAGCCGGACATCTTCGACCGCACCGGACAGATCCCAGTCCGGTTTGATCTCGTCGGATGGCTTGTGGTAGTCGTTGGCGGTGAACTCCTTGCGCTTCTGCTCTCCGTAACCGGCGGGCTTGTCGATGTATTCGGTTCCCGAATCCGTGTACAGGGCCGGGACACCCTGCCTGGCGAACTCGAAGTGATCGGCCCGGTAGAAATATCCCTTCTCGGGTTCGGTGTCTGGCTTGATCACGCGCCCCTGCCGGGCGGCTACCTCTCGGGCAATGTCGTCGAGGGTGGAATTGCCAAGGCCGATGACAACGATGTCCCTGGTCCGGCCCCACTGGTTGATGCCGTCGATGTTGATATTGGCCAGCGTCTTCTTGAGTGGGTACAGGGGATTCTCGGTGTAATATTTTGCGCCGAGCAGCCCTTGCTCCTCAGCCGTCAGCGCCGCAAACAGAATCGTGCGCCGGGGTTTCTTCCGCAGCCGGGTGAACGCCCGGGCGATTTCCAGAAGGCTGGCGGTGCCGGAGGCGTTATCGATGGCGCCGTTGTAGATCTGGTCGCCGGTCAGGGACTCGTCCCGGCCAAGGTGGTCCCAGTGGGCGGTATAGATCACGTACTCGTACTTGAGCTTCGGATCGCCGCCCTCCAGCTTCGCGATCACGTTCCGCGATTGGATGCGCCGGAGCGTGTTGTGGAGACGGAAACTCGCCCTGGCGTCGAGCGGCACGGGGCGGAAATCCTTCCGCACCGCGGCCTTCTTGAGTTCGTCAAAGCTTTTGCCGCAAGCCGCGAACAACTGCTTCGCCTTCTCCAGCGTGATCCAGGATTCCACGGCGACCTTGCCCATATTCTTGTCCGGGGCGTCGATGTCGAAGTTCTCGCCTCCCCATCCGGTGCGGACGACGGCCCACGGGTAACCTGCCGGGCCGGTCTCGTGAACAATCACGGCGGCCGCGGCGCCTTTGCTGGCGGCGATCTCGTACTTGTAGGTCCAGCGGCCGTAATAAGTCATGGCCCGGCCCTTGAACATTTTCTCGTCCAGTTTCGTGGGGTCGGCGGGGTCCGGAACCGGCGGGTCGTTGATTAGCATGATGATGGTCTTGCCCTTGACATCGACGTCCTTATAATCGTCCCAGCCGTACTCGGGCGCCACCACCCCGTAGCCGACAAAGACAACATCGGAGTTATCGACCTCCACCTCCGGCGTCAGCCGCCGGGAGATGGCCACGAAGTCCTCAAGCGGGGTGAGAGCGAGCGGACGGCCGTTCGCGATGAGCGAGGCGCGTACCTCGGATTTGTGCCCCACCAGGGGCACCTTCTGGACGTAAGTCCCGTCCGGGTTGCCGGGCTCCAGGCCGAGCGCCCGGAACTGTTCGGTCAAGTAATTGATGGTGAGTTCTTCACCCTGGCTACCCGGGAGGCGGCCCTCGAATTGATCCGAAGACAGGACGCGGATGTGCTTCAAGATGCCGTCGCTGGTAATGCTCGCCAGCGCCGGGCCGGTTTCGGCCCCGCCGCTGCTTCCACTTTGCGAGCAGGCGACCGCGAGAACCATCAAACTTGCCAGCGGAATCGTCTTCATCACCTTCATCATCTTGAGTATCCTACTTTAAAGGGCGCCGGAAACCCAACCGGCCAATCCAACCGCCGGACAGGAGACCTGGATGAGCTGGAACTTCGAACAAGTTGTGGAGCCGTATGGCGGTGTTTCCGAGGGGCCCGCCTGGGATGGCAGCGGGCTGTTGTTCTCGCAGATCCATGCCTGCCGCATCATGCGCTACGATCCCCGGGCGAACGCCTGCACCGTGTTTCGCGCGCGCACCAACTATACCAATGGGCTGATGTTCGACCCCGAGGGACAGCTTTACGCCTGCCAGGGGGGCGGCCGCCGGATGGTTCGCTATGAGCCCGGCGGCGGGGAGACGGTTCTCGCCGACCGGTACGAAGGGAAAAGGCTGAACCTGCCGAACGACCTGGCCATCGATTTGGAGGGCCGCATCTGGTTCACCGACCCGTGGTATGAAGGCGCTGCCGGAGAATGGAGCCAGGACCGTTCGCTGATGGAGCTCGATCACGAGTCCGTATACCGCCTGGACCCGGAACCCGGCGGGACCTGGAGCATTCACCGGGTGAGCTTCGACACCACGCGGCCCAACGGACTGCTGTTCTCGCTGGACCACAAGACGCTCTACGTGGCGCAAAGCGGCCGGCGGCCGGATGAGAAACGGGAACTGCGTGCTTATCCGGTCCGGGAGGATGGTTCGCTGGCCGCGCCCGCGGTGCTTCACGATTTCGGCGCCCATCGCGGCATCGACGGCATGGTGCTGGACACCGAAGGGAATCTCATTGCTACCGCCGGGTCTGCCGACGGCGGCCCGGGACCAATGATTTACGTGTTCTCCCCATCCGGCGAAATCCTGGAAACGCACCTGGTCCCGTGCTCCAAGCCCACCAACTGCACGTTTGGGGAGGATGACCTCCGAACGCTTTACGTTACTTCGATCGAGGGCCACCTGTTCCGCGCCCGCACGGAGCGCCAGGGGCGCCTGCTGTACCCGCCGCTCGAGTAGGCGGTCTCAGCTCAGCATTTGCCGGATGGTACGCTCGTAATCGGGGAAGTAGGTTTGAATCACCGGCAGATCGAACCGGCGCAGGATGCTGGTGTTGCTCTCCCGTTCGAGCAGGAACTCGAAGGACTTTCGCACCAGGGTTTCGGGCGGCGTCCGCCCGCCCGTCAGTTTTTCCAGGTAAGCAGGGCTCACGGAGACCGTGTGGGTCGTCTTCGTGCGGGCCTCGACCGTCACCTGGAAAGTAGTATCGTCAATTTTCTCGACAGTAATCGTCATTTCCAGTCTCCAGTCTAAACCGGGGACAGGCAATCACCAAACTCAATCCGAAATGCTCTGCGGCATCTTCAACTCCGGCATCGGCGGCGCCTGGAACAAGCGCCGGCAAGGTTTCGCGAGCAATCGCGCCCAGGTATTCGCGCGGTTTCTGCGCGCACTATCCGTGGCGATGCCCGTGTTGGCGTACATCTGACGATAGAGTTTGGAAATGAACACCAGAGCGAGCCTGGCGCGAATCGACGTGGCGACGGCGCAGGCTCGCTTCCAGATGTTTGCCAGGCTATAGAACTCGTCCCAAACGGACTGGGTGCGCCGGCGGATCTCATCGGGGCTCATGAGCGGGTGGGGGGCGTATAGT
Organism: uncultured Solibacteraceae bacterium; assembly: GCA_964644025.1. GTDB lineage: Bacteria > Acidobacteriota > Terriglobia > Bryobacterales > Bryobacteraceae > CAZXVW01. The sequence goes on from CAZXVW010000040.1 coordinate 20,026, forward strand.
TTGGGCCTCAGGTGACCGGGAATGAGCCAGTACCGGTTCAGCGGAATCCCCGAAACCTCCGCCTTGCTCTCTTGTGTCTGTTCCCAGCGCGTGAAGTCCAACGTGCCGGGAAACGGCGTTAACGTCACGAACTGGCCAAACACCAGGCCTGCTGATTGCGCCAGTGCGGCAGTAGCTTTGAAGGTTTCCGGCGTGTCGCTTGGCAGGCCAAAAATGAACGATCCCAGCACATAGATCCCGTGCTCGCGGAACTTGAGGAGCTGGCGAATCAGGCCCTCGCCGGTTAAGTTGAAATCCTTATAGACGTCCTTCAGTCCCTCCGGCGTGACCGACTCAACTCCCACCAGTGCTCCTTTGATATGGGCCATTCGCATTGCCTCCAGGAATTCGGTGTCCTCCGCCGCCTCCATGGTGATTTGTGTGAAGCAGATCGTGTCGGCGGGCAGCTCGGCCAGGTGCGCCATCAGTTGGAACCGGTCAGCACGCATGGCTTCCAATACCCGGAGCCGAGTTTTGTCATCCCGGCGAGCGGCGTCCTCGAGGTCAGTGAGAGTCACCGGATAGAAGTTGTCGTCAGCGAGTGCAATGAAGCGAAACCCCATACGGCGCAGCTCGACGATCTCCCGGATTACCGCCGTCGAGGGGTTCTGGCGCGGGCGCTGGCCGTCGGTGCGCCAGACCGAACAAAACGAGCAGTGCTTCGGACATCCCCGGACGGTCTGGACCGAGGCCCACATATAGCTGTCGGAGGGCATCAGCTCCCACCGCGCCGGTTGGAACTGGCTGCCTTCCACGCGCCCCGCTTCATATATGTGCTGGGGGACCCCGTGGCTGCAATCGGCCAGCACCTCCGCCCAAATGACGTCTCCGTCGCCCCGAACCACGGAGTGCGCTCCACCCCTTTCATGCGGCTCTTCCGGATACAGTGTGGCGTGGATACCGCCGAAGACTACGATCGCCCCCCGTTCACGGGCCTTGTTGCCGGCCTGGTATCCGGCCAGCGCATTGGCCGAGTGAATCCCGATTCCGACCACATCGCCGGGCTGGATTCGACTGGCGTCAAGCGGTTCCAACGTTTCGTCCACGATCAGAGGAACGCCGAAAGCGGGCGGCGTGGCCCCCGCCAGCACATAAAGCCACCGTGGGGTAATCACACCCACCCCGAAGGCGACATCGCTGGGATTTACCAGGTGCACACGCATGAGAACGCATCCTTTCCCGACTGATTACTACCAGTGAAAGCCACGTTCAGACAGTCGACCCACTCCAGCGGGCACGGCGGGGGATAAGAGCATTCCAAACGCCGCCTGAGAACGTAAGTTTCGCAGATTAGTCAACTTAGTATACCAGGATTGCCACCTGCACGCTTCTGGCGTTAACCATTTGTACCTGACGACTCGCCAAATTATCTCGGACTACCAATCATCTGCGCCGCCTTCAGGGCCGCGCTCGCTTAGAGGGCGCAGAGCATGGTTTCCTGCGGCAGCCGGTGATTCCCGCCGCCGCTGAGTTGCGTTGCGTTCCAGGCGCCAGTCGTGAGAAACTTGCCGCTTACCAGGGGCGCTCGCGAAGCGGCGGGCGCCGGCGGGACAAAGGAGGTAGCAGGAATGCTGGGTTACTGGCGTGTTCGCATGCGGTGGATCCTGATCATCTGGATGTTCCTGATAAGCACCATAGCCTACCTGGACCGGGTGAACATCTCAATTGCCGGCCATCAAATTCAATTGGAGTATAATCTCACCGACATTCAGCTCGGCTGGGTGTTCAGCGCGTTCGTGGCCGGCTACGCCTTGTTCCAGGCGCCCGGGGGCCGGCTGGCAGACCGTTTCGGGCCCCGCTGGGTGATTACCATGGGAGTCATTTGGTGGGGAGTGTTTACTTCCCTGACGGCCATGGTGCCGACCGGGATCGCCGGCGCGGTGTTTGTGTTGATCGGCGTCCGCTTTGCGCTCGGGCTGGGTGAGGCCGTTGTGTATCCCGCCTCGAACCGCCTGGTGGCGAACTGGATCCCCACCAACGAGCGAGGCATCGCCAATGGATTGATTTTCGCCGGAGTGGGCATGGGCGCCGGTATCACGCCGCCGCTGATCACCTTCATCATGCTGAACTGGGGCTGGCGCTGGGCGTTTTACATCAGCGCACTCATTGGGCTGGTGGCCGGCGCCGTGTGGTACTTGCTGGCGCGCGACCGGCCCGAAGAGCACCCCTGGATTGAGAAACAGGAGGTAGAGCTCATCGAGGCCGGACTGCCGGAACCGGCGGCGGAACTGAAGACCGGCAAGACTCTCCCGTGGGGCCGGATTCTCGGCGATAAGAACGTGCTCCTGATTACGCTGAGCTACTTCTCCTACGGTTACGTGGCCTGGATCTTCTTCACCTGGTTCTTCATCTACCTCAGCACGGTGCGCGGGCTGGATTTGAAGTCCAGTTCCTACTATGCCATGCTCCCGTTCCTGGCCATGGCGAGTTGTTCGCCGATCGGCGGCTGGATCAGTGATGTGCTGACCAAGAAATGGGGCCGGCGCGTCGGGCGGTGTGGCATCGCGGTGTTCGGCATCGGGCTCGCGGCGCTGTTCCTGGCCGCCGGCACCCAGGTGGAAAGCGCCAGGCTGGCCAGCGTCATTCTGGCCGGAGGCGTCGGCGCATTGTATCTCTCGCAAGCCATCTTCTGGGCGGTGACGGCCGATATTGCGGGCTCCTCGGCCGGGTCCGCCTCCGGTCTGATGAACATGGGCGGGCAAATCGGCGGCGCGGTAACGGCGGTGTTGACGCCCTACGTTGCCGATCATTTCGGGTGGACCGCCTCGTTCCTGGTGGCCGCCGGGTTATGCGTGATCGCCTCCGTGTTATGGTTGTTTGTTGACCCGAACGCCGAGTTGAGCCGCCGGACACCAACCGGGGAGGCGGCCTGAGGCGCCCGAGGGGAAGTACCGTGTTCGAGCTTCTCGAGCATACGGCGGACATCGGATTTCGCACCTGGGGCGGCAGCCCGGCGGAATTGTTCGAAAACTGCGCGCTGGCGCTCGAATCGATTGCCGTGGAGATGACGCGGGCCGAGGCAGCCCGCGAATATCCGATCGCCGCGGCCGCCGCCGATTACGAGTCACTGCTGGTGGCCTGGCTGAACGAAGTGCTGTACTATTTGGATGGAGAGCGGGTCCTGATGAGCCGCTTCCAGATTGATGAAATCAGCCCGGAACGGGTAAGGGGCAAGGGATGGGGTGAACCCAGAGATGACCGACGCCACCCGCCGCGGCTGGTCGTCAAGGGCGTCACCTATCATCAGCTCGCCGTCAAGCAGGAAGCCGGCCGGTGGACGGCGCAGGTTTTCCTCGATGTCTGAGCCATGATTCGGCTGGAGACCAAGGACGGGTTGCGCTACCGGATCCCGCGACGAGGCCAAATGCGGACCGACGTCGTGGTGTACGCAACCGAAAAGCTGCTGGAGCGGATCCGGACGGATCTTTCACTCGAGCAGGCGATGAACGTGGCCACCCTTCCTGGCATCGTGGGTCCCAGCCTGGCGATGCCGGATATTCACCAGGGTTATGGTTTCCCCATCGGCGGGGTCGCCGCCATGGATTACCAGGACGGCGTGGTTTCTCCCGGAGGGGTCGGTTTCGACATCAATTGCGGCGTGCGCCTGATCAGCACGAACCTCACCGTGGACGAGGTCCGCCCCAGGTTGCGGGAACTGATCAACCAGATTTTCCGCGATGTGCCGTGCGGGACCGGCGGGAAGGGGCGCCTGGAGCTGGGAGACGGGGATCTGACCCAGGTGCTGGCCAAGGGCGCCCGGTGGGTGATCGAGCAAGGCTACGGGGAACAGCAGGACGCCGAGTGCACCGAGGAAGGCGGGCGGCTGGAAGCAGCCGACCCGGACCAGGTCTCCGAGCGCGCCAGACAGCGCGGCCGGCCGCAGCTCGGCACGCTCGGCAGCGGGAACCATTTCCTGGAGATACAGCAGATCGAAAAGATCCATTTTCCCGCCGCCGCGCGGGCCATGGGCCTGGAGACCGGCCAGACGGTGGTACTCCTCCACTGTGGCTCGCGGGGGCTGGGACACCAGGTTTGCACCGACTTTTTGGCGGAAATGGGTCCGGCCATGAAACGCCACGGTATCTCGGTTCCGGACCGCCAGCTCGCCTGCGTACCCATCCAGTCAGCCGAAGGCCAGGCGTACCTGGGCGCCATGCGGGCGGGGGCGAACTTCGCCTGGGCGAACCGGCAAGCCATCCTTCATTTTCTGCGGGATTCCTTCCGGAGGATTTTCGGCGGGGATACGCGGCTGAAGACGGTGTACGACGTCTGCCACAACATCGCCAAGACGGAGCGGCACTTCGTCGAGGGAAGCAAACGGCGCGTGCTCGTCCATCGCAAGGGAGCGACGCGCGCCTTTCCTGCCGGACATCGTGACGTACCGCCGGTGTACCGGAAAGTGGGTCAACCGGTCTTGATTCCGGGGAGCATGGGCACCGCGTCCTGGATTCTGACCGGAGAAGAAGGGGCGATGCGGGAGACCTTCGGCAGCGTCTGTCACGGCGCCGGGCGCTTGATGAGCCGGTCGGCCGCGCGCAAGGGCCGCGACGCGAAGCAGGTGCTGAAGGACCTCGAGCAGCGCGGCATCGTCGTTCGCAGCGAAACGCGGAGCGGCCTGCTGGAGGAGGTTCCGGAAGCTTACAAGGACGTCGACGAGGTGATCGACGTGGTCGAACGCGCCGGATTGGCCCGGAAAGTGGCGCGCCTGCTCCCGATGGGGGTCATCAAGGGCTGAAGCTGCTGGCCGGCCA
>CAZXVW010000041.1:0-24778 GCA_964644025.1 uncultured Solibacteraceae bacterium
CGGGTTGTTGGTTCTGCCCTGAAGAACCGCCTGCGGTTCACCTCCGGAGACAAAATCGCCAAGAAATGAAATCACATCCAGGAACGTCGTTTTGCCGCTGGCATTGGGCCCGACCAGAATCTGGAGGCCTCCGAGCGGCCGGTGCACGTAGCGCAGGCAGCGGAATCCCAGTGCCTCTACCAGCGTAATCATCTCTCAACCCCGCTTGCCCAAATCCTTAGCACAGAGTTCAGTATCGCTCAACACGGGGTGGACATGCCGGCTTGCCGCCAGCCTCGCGCCCAACACTCACGACCGCCAGGCCAGAGCCGCGTTGACCAGAAACCTTCTATTCCCCGGCTGTTCCGGCCGATAAGGCCATCAGGAGATGAGTATGATTTCGCTCAAGGAGTCCTTCTCGGAACTGGACCGGCTCGAGTCCCTGCAAAGGGCTTCCTCGGAATGCTACCGCTCCGCCATCGAGGCCTCCGGCCAGTACGCCGTGGAGATCGATCCGGACGAAACGAAGCGGTTCCGCCAGGACTTGGAAGCGATCGCCCGGCAGGCCAAGGCCGCCGAGACCGCTGAAAGCCTGCGGCAGACCCATCTCTGGTTCCGGGACGAACTCCAGAACTACTCAGCCAAGGCGCGGCGTTATCTCCACAGCCTGCGGGAAAAAGTCAGCGCGTCGGCCCGCGCCCTGACCGAAATCGTGGAAACCGCCAAGCGCCTCGGCGGCCAGAGTGACCAGAAGCTGGAGGTGGAGCTGGACCGGCTGCGCAACCTTGCACAAGCTCAGGAGGTCGCCGAGGTCTGCCCGGAACTCCGCGCGGTGGTGGCCACCGTGGAAGAGGCCGTGAACCAGCTCCGGAAGCGAAGCCGCTTGATGGTGGCGCAGCTCCGCAGTGAAATCCACTCGCTCCACCAAGCTCTCGAAAGCGCCCGGCAAGCCGCCGGCCGCGATCCCATCACCGGAGTCCTCAACCGCGCTGAAATCCTGATCAGAATTCGCCAGGAGATGGGACAGCAAAAGGCCTTCTGCCTCATCTTTGTCTGGATCAGCAGCTACGAGTACGTCCACCGGCGTTACGGCTGGCACGTCGCCGACCGCACGCTGGCCGCCTTCTGCGAACGCCTCCGGGGCGCGATGGGCGAGGAAACCTCCGTGGGGCGCTGGGGCGACGACCGGTTCGTCGTCCTGCTGCGCCGCTCCAAGCCCGAGGCGATGTGGACCGCCGAGAACCTGGTCCAGCAGTTGGCCGGCCCCTATGTCGTCAGAGAGGGCGAGCTGGCGCGCGAGGTCCTTCTCCAATTGAAGACGGGTGTCGTCGAATGCGCCGCGGGAACCTCCGAGGCCCAGTTGCTCTCAGCCGCCGACAAGCTACTCGTGGCCTTGGAGACGGTGGCCTCCACCAACGACTGAAAAACGCGTCCGAAAGAGCCCTCCCGCCGCGCGCCGCGGGGCTCCGGGGATCATGGTGCTAAGATTAAAGAGTACGGCAGTTCGCGCAACAGAATAGAAGGGAGTACAGAAACGAATGCCATTAGTGTCATTGCGGCAGTTGCTGGATGAGGCAGCCAAGGGCGGCTACGGCGTTGGCGCGTTCAACGTCAACAATATGGAGCAGATCCAGGCGATTATGGAGGCGGCGCGGGAAACCAAGTCTCCGGTGATCGTTCAGGCCAGCCGGGGCGCCCGAAAATACACTAACGACCGCTTTCTATATCACCTCATGCTGGCCGCCGCGGAACTCTACCCGGAAATCCCGATGGCCCTGCACCAGGATCACGGCAACAGCCCGGATACCTGCAAGTCAGCCATTGAAATCGGTTTCACCAGCGTGATGATGGACGGCTCGCTGATGGAGGACGGCAAGACCCCCTCCAGCTATGAGTACAACGTTCAGGTGACCCGCGAGGTCGTGGCCATGGCGCACCCCCGGGGCGTCTCGGTTGAGGCTGAGCTGGGCGTGCTGGGCGGAATTGAAGACGGACACGGCGCCGGCGTCGATCCCCGGAAGCACCTCACCGATCCCGACCAGGCGGTCGATTTCGTCAAGCAGACCGGCATCGACGCGCTGGCCGTCGCCATCGGCACCAGCCATGGCGCTTACAAGTTCACCCGCAAGCCGGACGGCGCGATCCTGGCCATGGACCGTCTCATGGAAATCCACCGGCGATTGCCCGATACGCACCTGGTGATGCACGGCTCCTCGAGCGTCCCGAAACACTTGCAAGACATTATCAACAAGTATGGCGGGAAGATCCGGCCGACCTGGGGCGTTCCGATCGAGGAGATCCAGCTCGGCATTAAGAACGGCGTACGGAAAGTCAATGTGGATACCGACAGCCGGCTGGCAATCACCGGCGCAATTCGCAAGGTCTTCGCCGAGCAGCCGGAAGTCTTCGATCCCCGCGCCTATCTCAAGCCGGCCCGCGAAGCGATGAAACAGGTCGTCAAGGAACGCATGATCGCGTTCGGCCAGGCCGGCCATGCCGGCGATTACGAGCCGATTCCGCTCGAGGAGATGGCCAAGCGTTACACTGCTTGAGGGCCGCGGGGGCTCCCGCTTCTTAGCTGCCGCGGCCCGCTGCTGGTGAGTGGCGGGCCGCATCCCCTACCCATCGGCCCACCCGGCGAAAATAAGTCCGCGAGCGCGCTATGTCGCGAAGGATCTGCGCCTTGAGGCTGTCCGCGTCCGGGAATTTCCTCTCCTCCCGCACCCTTTTCAAGAACGCCACCCGGATTCGCTGCGGCGGCGCTCCCCGCAGCGGTTCCAGCAGATGGGTTTCAATGGTCAGGTTCTCTCCCTTGAAAGTCGGCCGGTAGCCGACGTTGGTGACCGACGGCCACCTCACCCCGGTGTCCAGATCACGGGTCCAGGTGATGTAGACCCCGATGGCGGGCAACATCTCGGCGCCGGTGCGCAGGTTCAGCGTGGGCACCGTCTTAGCCGAACCCACCCCGGCGCCGGGCACCACCGCGCCGCTGATGGCGAACTCCCGCCCCAGGAAACGGTTGGCGAGGGATATTTTGCCCGCGGCCAGCAGCTCACGAATGGCGCTGGAAGATACCACCCGTCCACGGCATTGCACCCCGGCTACAATCTCGGTCACAAACCCGTAACGGGCGCCGAGTTCCCGCAGGCGCGCGGTGTCGCCGGCCTGCCCCCGGCCGAACCGGAAGTTCCAGCCGATCATGACGGCCTTGGCCCCCAGACGCCCGGCCAGGACCCGCCGGCAAAACTCCTCCGGCGAAAGGCAGGAAAACTCGGGCGTGAAGGGCAGGATGAGAACCTGTTCAATGCCTTCCGTCCGCATCCATTCCGTGCGCTCGGCCGGCGTGCTCAGCAGGCGGGGCGCCCGGTCCGGCGCCACCACCTTGGCCGGGTGCGGATGGAACATCATCCCCGAGGGCTTCCAGCCTTGCTCCCGGCCGCGCCGCACCACCCGGCGCAGGATCTCCCGATGCCCGATGTGGACACCGTCAAAATTGCCGATGGTGAGAGCGCAGGGGCCGAACTCCGGCCCCACTTCCTCGAGGCTGTGATAAACGCGAAACGATGGCGGCACGGCGTTACATCTCCACCGGGATCACCATCCCGTCATAGGCCAGACGGACGTGGGCCGGGAGCGCAGCCTCGGTCTTCGCATGACCCAAATCGTGGCACAAGTGGGTGAAAATCGCCCGCTTCGGCTTCAACTCCTCGACATACCGCAAGGATTGCTCCACCGTCGAGTGGGTCGGGTGCGGCCGGCGCCGCAACGCGTCGAGAAACAGCACGTCCAGGCCGCGAAGCTTCGCCTTGGATTCCTCTGGAATCTCGCTGTGGTCGGTAAGATAGGCCGCCTTGCCGAACCGGAATCCGTAACAGGTCCCTTCGCCGTGTTGCAGGCGCACCGGCAGAAATTCCAGCCCGAACAACTCGACCGGCTCCTCGCCGATCTGGTGAGCCTCGATCCGCGGCCGCGAGGACTGCGACCGCCGCCCATCGAACACGTAAGTGAAGCAGCGGCGGATCGTGTTCAGGGTCTCCGGCGTAGCATAAATCGGAATCGGCGCCTGCTGGTAAAAATTGAATGGGCGCACGTCGTCAAGCCCCAGAATATGATCGGCGTGCGCGTGGGTGTACAGAATGGCGTCAACACGTTCAATTCCGAAACGCAGCGCCTGCTGGCGAAGATCCGGGGTTGTGTCGATGAGCACCCCCCGGCCGCGGTAGCGAATAAAGACGGACGGCCGGAGGCGCTTGTCCCTGGGATCGTTCGAGGTGCAGACTTCGCAGTGGCAGCCGATGCTCGGCACTCCCACGCTCGTCCCTGAACCAAGAACGGTGATGGTCAAGCTGCTGCCAGAACCCGCCATCTAATCCTGCGCCCCGCCTTCGGAAGCCTGCACGTAGCGGAACCGCAATTCCGTAAGCGAGTTCTCGAGCAGCCGGGATTCCTCCACACTGAGGTTCCCCTTCGTCTTTCGCTGCAGCATGGCCATCAGGTCAATCGTATGGCGCGCCAGGGGAAGGTTGGGCTTCGGCCGGTCCTTTTCCTCGCCGAGATGCAGCAGTCCCAACTGGATCTCGGCTTGCGAGCGCAGCGACAGGACCAGGAACTCGAAGGTAGGCGGCGGCAGCGGCACGTCGCGCGCCCTCTCCTGCGCCTTGTCCTGCGCCTGCTCCCGCGCGGGAGAGCTTTCCTGAGCACTTTCCGCGGATTCCGGCTTCTGCTCGGACTTTTCCTCCGGTTTCGGCGTTGCTTCGTCCATACCTACAATTGTACCTGTCCGCGTCCGAAAACAACCTGCGGCGAACGGGCGCCGGGCCTTCGCATCCGCAGTCCGGCCCGTGCCCGCCGCCCACGTGGGGCCCCCGTATGTGGCCCGGCTGGCAGGCCAGAATGCGGTCGGCACCGCGACCTTGCTGGGCTATAATGAAATTGCCGATGTCCGGCGCCGGACACGGGAATCCACGATCAAGGAGGACGATGAGCAAAGAGGACAATATCGAAGTACAGGGTACAGTTGTCGAGAAGTTTCCCAGCGGATTGTTCAGCGTGCAACTCGACCAGGACAAGGACCGGGTGATTCTCGCCCACCTGGCGGGGAAGCTGCGGCGCAATCGAATCCGCGTTCTCGCGGGTGACCGCGTCACCCTCGAGATGTCGCCCTACGATCTCACGAAAGGGCGCATCACTTACCGTCACAAGTAATCACAGGTTGACCCGACTCCACTGCCAGCGTTTTCCCGCCCGCGTGTCTGCGGGCACACCGGTGGGGTTTCCTTATTGGCGGGCATAGATTAGCCTCATGGGGCCGGGCGGTTCGGGTTCCAAAGTATCTCCCCGGCGCCGAGCAGGTGGTTGGCCCACCGGCTCCAGACAAACAGCGCGTCCCCCAAGCGGTTTAGGTATCGGCAAACATCGGCGGGAACTTCTTCCTGCCTTGACAGGGCCACCGCCCGCCGCTCCGCGCGGCGGCACACGGCGCGGCAAACGTGCAGTTCGGCGGCGAGCCGGGAGCCCCCGGGCAAGACGAAAGAGCCGAGCGCCGGCAACTCCGCGTTCACTTGATCCATCTCGCGCTCCAGTCGCTCGATTTCCGCGTTCGTAATTCGCGCCTGTCCCCCTCGCGCCCCCTCGGGCCGTGAGGCGAGAATCGAGCCCAGGTCAAACAGTTCGTGCTGAACGTGTTCCAACACGGCGGCCAGCCGCCGGAGCCTTTCATCGCGTCCAGCGAGCTCGCGAGCGGAAACGCTCGCGAGTCCGACGAAGGCGTTCAGTTCGTCAACGGTTCCGCAGCACTCCAGCCGGGCCGAATCCTTGGGCACGCGCCGCCCGCTGGCCAGGCGCGTCTCCCCGCCGTCACCCTGGCGGGTGTAGATGCGATCCAGCCGCAGCCGGGATTCACGAGAACGTTTCTCCGCCACGCTACTCTCAGGGTAGCGGAACCGGTGGACAGGCGGAAGAGTCCATGGGTGGGCACTGCCGCCCCCGGTTCCTCCTCGCGGCTTCGATCCGCCTGGAGTTTGCATCGCCGGGAACCAGCCGGTGACTGGTGAGGACGCCGGCTGGCTGGAACTGCTGGTGCCGTGTCATGATTTGGGGATTGGAGGTCCTGGCAGCATGACTCGTCCCGTCTTCCGGCTTTTCGTACTCATCGCGGCGGCTGGTGCGCTCATGGCCCAGTCCTCTCTGGACGAGCTTCACATTGTGCTCACTGGAGACTCGATTATCAATCGCCGGCTCTCTGTTTACGACGAGCCCGAGTATCTCCAGCTCATCGAGCAGATTCGCGCCGCCGACGCCGCGTTCACCAATTTTGAAACCCTGATTCACGATTTCCAGTACCCGGGGGCCGCGGTGAGCGGCGGTGCGTGGATGGGATCGCCGCGCTGGGTCTTGCATGAGCTGGGATGGGCCGGCTTTGATCTCCTATCCATTGCCAATAATCACACGATGGATTACGGGATCGACGGCCTGCGCAGCACCACCCGGGCTATGGAGGCGGCGGAATTCGTCTACGCTGGCGGCGGGGAGACTCTCGCCCGAGCCCGCGCACCGGCTTACCTCGACACAAAGAAAGGTCGCATTGCGCTGATTGCCTGCTCCTCCACGTTTTCTGAGTGCAGTCCCGCGGGGGAACAGCGCCCCGATCACAAGGGGCGGCCGGGCCTGAACCCGCTTCGGGTGGTAACGACTTACTACCTGGATCCGCCCGCGCTCGCATCGCTCCGCAAGTTGACCGGCGCCTCGGGCAACGCTCCCCCCTCCCGGGGCGTTCGTTTTCTCGGCTCCTGGTTCCGGCCGGCGAAAGAGCCCCGGGTCGAAACCGCCCCGGATCAAGATGACCTGAAGGCCATCCTTGCCTCGGTGCGCGAAGCCCGGCGCCAGGCCGATTGGGTGATTGTCTCCATCCACGCGCACCAGGGGATGCCGGGCAAGCGGGAGCAACCGGCTCAGTTCCTGGTTCAGTTCGCCCGCGAGGCCATCGAGGCAGGAGCTGATGTGGTTGCCGGCCACGGCCCCCACGTGTTACGCGCCGTCGAGATTTACAAGGGCAAACCGATCTTCTACAGCCTCGCCAACTTCATCTTTGAGAATGAAACGATGCGGTTTCAGCCCGCCGAGAGTTACGAGGCGCAAGGGCTGCCTCCGTCGGCCACCGTGGCCGACTTCTACGACGCCCGCACCCGCAACGGGACGCGCGGGTTTCCCGCCAATGAGTGGAACTGGCGCAGCGTCATGGCGGAAGTCACGTTCGCCCCCGATCACACCCTGCGGGAAGTACGCCTGGTACCCATCACCCTGGGTTTCGGTAAGAGCAGGACCCGCCGCGGACGTCCCCGCCTGGCGACCGGCGCTCTGGCCGGTCAGATCCTCGAGCGCCTGAGCCGGTTGAGCGCCCTTCGGGGAGTGGAGATTCGCAGTGACGGCGGCATTGGCTTCATCCAGCTCGACCGCGCTCCTCCCTCTGCCCGTTAGCCCGAAGCCGGCGTCCGGCGAATCCCGGGAAGTGACCGCTGCATTGAGGGCGGGTGGCCGGCTCGCCCGGGCGGGCGGCTCCCGGGTGGTGTAAGATCTCTGCATGCGCAGGACCGCGATTCTCGTCGTTGCTTTTTGCCTCAGCCTCGGATGCGCCCGGGCGCCAAGGCATGCCGAAATCCTTTGGGACACCTGGGGGGTACCGCACATTTTTGCGCAAGATGCCAACAGCTTGTTCCACGCCTTCGGCTACGCCCAGGCTCACAGCCACGGCAACCTGATTCTCCGGCTCTACGGGCAGGCGCGCGGCCGGGCTGCGGAATATTGGGGGAAGAGCTACGTTGATTCCGACCGTTGGGTGCGCACCGTGGGCGTGCCGCGCCTGGCGGCCGAATGGCTCGAAAAACAAGATCCTCAGATGCTGGACTACGCAGAGGCGTTCACCTCCGGCATCAACGATTACGTCCGGCAGCACCCGGACGAAATCAGCGATGAAGTCAAACTGGTGCTGCCCATCACCCCCAAGGACCTGCTGGCGCACGTGCTCCGAGTGATTCACTTCTCCTTCCTCACCAGCCCGGACCGGGTGGAAGCGGTGGCGAAACGCTGGGGGCAGCCCGCCTCCAACGCCTGGGCCATTGGTCCCTCGCGATCCTCCAGCGGCCACGCAATGCTGCTCATGAATCCGCATCTGCCGTGGTCCGGCATGATGACCTGGTACGAGGCGCAACTCAATGCTCCCGGCATCAATGCCTATGGAGCGGCGCTGGTGGGAGAACCAGTGCTGGGAATCGCTTTCAACGACTATCTCGGGTGGTCCCACACGGTGAACACGCTCGACGGCCAGGATCTGTATGAATTGACTCTGCAGGGTGACGGCTACCGGTGGGATGGGAAAACGCGGCCGTTCGAGACCGAAACACAGATTCTCAAGATCCGCCAGCCCGACGGCAGTTTCCGGGAGGAGCAACTGCTGATCCGGCGTTCCGTGCACGGCCCGGTGGTGCGAATGAGAAAGGGGAAGGCGCTTGCATTGCGGGTGGCCGGCATCCATCAGCCCGGGATGTTCGCCCAGTACTGGGACATGATGCGCGCCCGCAACCTGCAGGAGTTCGAAGCAGCCGTCAGCCGCCTCCAGATGCCGATGTTTACCATTATGTACGCCGACCGCGACGGGCACATCCTGCACGTGTTCGGCGGCCGTGTCCCGGTGCGCCCGAAGGGAGACTGGGCCTTCTGGCAGCGGCCGGTCCCCGGTGACAGCTCCGCCACGCTGTGGACCAGGACGCACCCGTACCGCGACCTGCCCCGGGTGCTGGACCCGCCCAGCGGCTGGCTCCAGAACGCCAACGACCCACCCTGGACCACCACGTTTCCGCGGGCGCTCGATGCGGCGGACTTCCCCCCCTACATGGCTCCCCGGGCCATGAGCTTCCGGGCGCAACGCTCGGCCCGGATGCTCGCCGAGGACTCCAGCATCACTTTCGAGGAGATGATTCGCTACAAGCACTCCACCCGGATGGAGCTGGCCGATCGCATTCTTGAGCCGTTGATCGCCGCCGCCGAAGACAGCCGCAACGAGGCGGCGAAAACCGGCGCGAAAATTCTCGCCGCCTGGGACCGGTGCGCGGACGCGGGCAGCCGCGGCGCGGTGCTGTTTGAAGAGTTCGTGCAGCAATGGCAACAACATTCCGGGAAAGCGGATCTGTTCGCCGTCAAATGGAGTCCGCGCGAACCCCGCACCACGCCCCGTGGCCTGGCCTCCCCCGCCGTGGCGGTAGAGGCGCTGGCGGCCGCCGTGGACACGGTGAGGAAACAGTACGGCGCTCCGGATGTCGCCTGGGGCAATGTGTACCGGCTCAAGATTGCCGATGTGGACCTTCCGGCGAATGGCGGCCCAGGCAGCCTGGGCATCTTCCGGGCCGTGTACTTCGACGATCGGGTGGCCACCGGCGGGGACTCCTTCGTGGCCGCGGTGGAATTCTCGCAGCCCCTCCGCGCCCGCGTCCTGGTCAGCTATGGCAGTTCTTCTCAGCCCGGGTCGCCTCACGCTACCGACCAGCTTCGGCTGTTCGCCGAAAAGCGCCTGCGGCCCGTCTGGCGGACGCGAGCCGCGATCGAGGCGCACCTGGAGTCCCGCGATTCCTTCTGAGTACGGACCGGTGGAGCTGGCGCGAGGCGTGACGGTCGAGTCACAGCCGATTCAAAACTTTAACGTGTTCAAAATAAACGAGTAGCGCCGTGCCCCCGGTCCATGGCCCAGATTCACCCTCTACAATGAAATGCGACTGGAGCCCAGCCGGCTCCGGCCGGAACCGCCTCGGCGATGCAAGCGCTGCTAAGAAAGATTTCCCGCCTCCGGCTATATCCCCGGCCGCCGCTGCCGGACGGCGAGACCCAAGAGCAGACCGAGGAACTGGTGCGCATGCGCAAACTGGCGCGGCAAACCGGCGAGCAACTGGAGCGGGAATCGGCAATCAGCTCGGCGCTGGCCGCGCTGTACGAACCTTTGATATCCCCCGACTCCACCATCGAAACGATGGCCTCGGCCGTCCTGGAACAAGCCCTCGCTCTGACAGGGAGCTGTTGCGGTTACGTTTCCTCGGTCGACCCGGTGACCGGCGACCACATCGTGCAGGCCGCCACCTGGCTGGCCTCCGCCGCCACCGGCACTGAGACGGACCGCGCATCGGTGCGCATCGGGAAAGCGCGGCGGGGAACCTACACCGGTCTCCGGGGTCACTCACTGAACACCGGCGAGGCTTTCTTGACGAACTCGCCCCGCGAGCACCCTGCCTGCAACGGTTTTCCGCCGGGTCACGTCGAGATCAAGCGTTTTCTCTCGGTCCCCGTGATCCTGCAGGGAAAACCGGCGGGCCAGATCAGCCTGGCCAACGCGCCCGCCGATTACACGCAACGCGACCTGGTTGCGGTCCAGCGGCTGGCCGGTCTTTACGCGCTGGCCCTCGAGCGCAAGCAGTCGCAACAGCGGGCCGAGGAGGCGCTGCGGGAAAAGGAAGTGATGCTGCGGGAGATTCATCATCGCGTCAAGAATAATCTCCAGGTCATCTCCAGCCTGCTCAGCCTCCAGGCCGGACGCCTCCGCGATCCGGAGGCTCTGGAAATGCTCAAGGAGAGCCAGAACCGCGTGCGCTCGATGGCCCTGGTGCACGAGCAACTGCACCGTTCCCGGGATCTTTCCCGGATCCATTTCGGCGAATACGTGCGGAACCTGACGGCGAGCCTGTTCTGCTCGTACGGGATCGATTCCTCGACCATCGCGTTGCGGCTCCGTATCGCCGAAGCGTTCTTCACCATCGACACGGCCGTCCCCTGCGGTCTCATCATCCAGGAGCTGGTCAGCAACGCGCTGAAACACGCTTTCCCGAACGGGAGGACCGGGGAAATCACCATCAGCCTCGCCGCACTGCCCGGCGGCCGCTGGCGGCTCGGCGTGGCCGACAACGGGGCGGGCATACCCCCGCAGGTGGACGTCCGCGGCGGCGCTTCGCTGGGTCTCCGCCTGGTGAAGATTCTCGCGGATCAACTGGAAGCTCGCGTCGCCTGCGTGTCCGATGGGGGGACGCGATTCGAAATTACTTTCCGGGAAACCAACAGCAAGGATGACAGCGAAGAGAACAATGAACAGACCAAAGATTCTGGTAGTTGAAGACGAGCGGGTAGTCGCCGCCGACATCGAGGAGTGTTTATCCAAGCTCGGCTACTGTGTCGTGGGAGCAGCCGCCTCCGGGGTGGGCGCGATCCGGCGGGCGGTGGAAACCTCGCCGGACCTGGTATTGATGGACATCAAGTTGAAAGGCGCCATGGACGGGGTGGACGCGGCCGGCGAACTGCATTCCCGTCTCGGCATCCCGGTTGTTTTCCTCACCGCGTACGCCGACAGCGAAATCCTGGAGCGCGCCAAGCGAAGTTCTCCCTTCGGCTATGTCCTGAAACCGTTTGATGAGCGGGCATTACGCTCGGCGGTCGAGATCGCCCTCCACCGCCACCCGGAAGAGCGGAAACTCGCTGAAAACGAACGCCGCCTCATCACGGCGCTACGCAGTTTCGGGGAAGCGGTTATCCTTACCCAGGACACCGGCTTGATCACCTTCATGAACCGGGCCGCCGAACGCCTGACCGGCTGGAAGCAGTCCGATGCGGTCGGCAAGCGCATCGGCGATGTGTTCACCACGCTTCGTTCCCGCACGGGCTCCTTATCCGGCAATCCGGTTTCCCGGGTGCTGCAAGAGGGAATCAACCTTGGCCTCGGCGAGGAGACCATTCTCGTCAGCAAGCATGGCGCCGAGACCTGGATTGAGGGAAATGCGACGCCGCTTTGGGACGAAGATCGCGAGATCGTCGGCGCAGCCCTGGTTTTTCATCGCGTGGACCCGTCCCAGAGAAAAAAAACTGAAGATTCGAAGCCAATTTCGGCCGATGGGCGGATGGAAACTCTCGGCCGGCTGGCTGGCGCCGTGGCCGGCGAACTCAGCCAGGCCTTCACCGCCATCGGCGAGACGGCGAGCCGGCTCCGCGATCGCGCCGGCTCCGGCAGCACTGCCCGGGCTGAACTCGACGCGCTTCTCGCCACCGCCGCTAAAGGCCGGATGCTGACTGGTCAAATCCTGGCCTTCGCTCAGCACCACCCGCGACGGCCGGTGCTGGTACGCGTGAATGAGCTGGTCGAACAGCTCCGGGAACTCCTGACATGCGCGGCCGGCAGTGAGACCGGGCTTCAAACCGCCCTGGACTCGGAAACCGGCGCTGTCACTGCCGATCCGGCGCAATTGGAGGAGCTCCTCCTGAACCTGGTTCTGGAAGCGCGGAAAAGAACCCCCGGCGGGGGGCGGCTCACCATCGAGACCGGCAACATTGAACTCCTTGGTGAGTACGCCCGAATGCGGACGCGCCTGCGGCCGGGGCGTTACGTTCTGCTCGCCGTGACTTTCGCGGGCAGCGTCATGCTTTCCGTGCGGGAAGACGCCAAGGAGGAAATGCCTGCGGCTTACGATCTGGCTCGTGACCTCGGCGGCGATCTCATCATTCACAGCGAGCCGGGCCGCGTCACCACCTTTGAGGTCTACCTTCCCCGAACCACGGACGAATCCGGCGGGCTGGCGGCTGCTTGAGGCGACTCACCGGAAATACGGCTCGCTTCACAGTTCCCGGAGGCGGAAGATCCGGTCAAACGGGCAATGCATTTCCTGTTCGATTCGCTCGGCGGCGCCTTCTTCCCGGTCGACCAGGCAGATGGCGCCGAGCACCGTCCATCCCGCCTCCCGGCATGCTTCAATGGCCTTCGCCGCCGAACCGCCGGTGGTAGCGACGTCCTCGACGACCACGACGTCGAGCGGACCCTCACCGGCGATGCCCTCAATCCGCCGCTGCAGCCCGTGGCTTTTCGTCTGCTTGCGGACGATAAACGCGTTCATCACCGGCCCGGCCTCCAGGCTCTCGCGGGCGATGGCCGCCGCCACCGGGTCGGCGCCCATCGTCAGCCCCCCCACCGCCGCCGGCTGCCAGCCGCGCTCGGCCATTTTCGCCAGGAAGAGCCGGCCGATCAGCGGCATTGCTTCGGCCCGCAGGGTCGTCAACCTGGCGTCCACGTACACGTTACTTCGCTTCCCGCTGGCAAGAACAAACTCCTCGCCGCGCCGCACGGAAACTTTCTTCAGAATTTGCTTGAGCTGCTCTCTGTCCTTTTCCTGTCCCATGAATCCCCCGGCCGGCCTGGTGGACTGCCGCCGTTCAACCGCCGCGGCTCTTCTCGAATTCCCAGGCTGTGCTCACAATCTCGCGGAGATCCGTGTACCGGGCCTTCCAGCCGAGCTTCTGCTGGAGCTTTCGCGAGTCGGCCACCAGCACGGGCGGGTCTCCCGCCCGCCGCGCGCCGATCTTGCGCGGCGGTTCTTTCCCGGTGACTTGCTCGACCGCCCGTACCACTTCCAAAACCGAATGTCCCCTGCCGGTACCTACGTTCATCGCATCGGAAGGCCCGCCGCCGAGCAGCGATTCCAGCGCCAGGATGTGGGCGGAAGCCAGATCGCTGACATGAATGTAGTCGCGGATGCAGGTGCCGTCCGGCGTCTCGTAGTCGTCGCCGAAGATCGTGATCGGCTCGCCGGTCTTCACCGCCCGGAACAGCAACGGGATCAAGTGTGTCTCCGGTTCGTGTTCTTCTCCCAGGCCGGAACCAGGCTCGGCGCCGCAGGCGTTGAAATAGCGAAGAGCGATGCTCCGCAAGCCGCGGTAACGGTCCAGCCAGCCGAGCATTCGTTCCACGGTCACCTTGGATTCCCCGTAGGGGCTCACCGGCGCGAAGGGAGCTTCCTCGGAGACAGGCACCTTGGCCGGCGTCCCGTACACCGCCGCGCTGGAGGAAAACACCAGGGAACGGACGCCCGCGGCCCTCATGGCTCTCAGCAAGGAGATCGTGCCGCCCACGTTGTTAGCGAAATACAGTTCCGGTTCCCGTGTTGACTCTCCCACGGCGATGTAGGCGGCGAAATGGATCACCGCGTCGAACTCCTCCTCCTCGCATAGCCGTGTCAAAGCCCCGGTGTCGCCGAGATCAAGGCGCCGCAGCCGCGCTGGTTCCACGTTGTGGCGGTGTCCCCGGGAAAGGTTGTCCACCACGATGGCGTCATGTCCCGCCCGCAGCAAGTGATAGACGGTGTGCGAGCCGATGTAGCCCGCCCCGCCGGTAACGAGTATCTTTGCCATGACAATTGGTCCGATGTATTAGGATGACATATCCGGAGTCATTGTTATGCCAACTGGAGCGGAGTTATTCATCACGTCGCTGGAGCAGCTCGGCATCACCGAAATTTTTACGCTGGTCGGCGATCACTTGAACGAGGTGCTGGCGTGCGCGGCGCGCCGCGGTTTCCGGATCATCGACATGCGGCATGAATCCGGCGCGACCCACGCGGCCGACGCGATGGCGAGGCTCCGCCGCCGGCCGGCCGTCTCGCTGGTGACCGGCGGCCCAGGGCATACGAACTCCCTGACCGGAATCGCCACCGCTTCGTTGGTGGGGAGTCCCCTGATCGCGGTGAGCGGCGCCTCCCCGATTTCCCAGGCCGGACGGCAGGTCTTCCAAGTCATCGACCAGGTGGGAATGGCGGCGCCGGTGGTGAAATGGGCGGGCCAGCCCGTGGCGCCGGGCCAGATACCGTACTATCTGGGCCGGGCCTACGCCGAGGCGGCCGCGCCCCGCATGGGCCCCGTGCACCTGTCGATCCCGGCCGACGTGTTTTCAGCGCGCTCGGAATCTCCCCTGCCGATGCGCATGCCCACATCCGTAACGGCGGAGATGGCGCCCGGTTCCCGCGAGGTGGACAGGGCGCTGGAATTGCTCGCCCGGGCCGAGCGCCCGGTGGTGATCGGCGGTAGCGGCATCTGGTGGGCCGGCGCGGAGCGCGAACTCCGGCAGTTCCTGAAATTGAGCCGGCTCCCGTATTACAGCATCGGGCTGGCGCGGGGCGTCATCCCCGACGGCTGGCGAAATTCGCTGGGTTACGCCGACCCTGCCCTCAACCGGGCTGCCGCGCGCGCCTTCCCGCAGGCCGACGTCGTACTGGTCCTCGGCAAACGTCTCGATTCGCGGCTGGCGCTGGGCGGGCCGCGGCTGTTTTCTCCGGAAGCCAGGTTCATTCAAGTAGACATCCATTCCCCGGAGCTTGGCGCCGTGCGCGCGCTCGAGCTCGGCATCTGCGCCGACGTGAGGGCCACGTTGCGGGCGTTCAACGAAGCACTCGGCGGCAAGGGTTGGCCAACCCGCGCCGCCTGGATCCGCCGGCTGAAAAACTACCGCACCGAGTGGCAGCAAGAGGTGGCTCGGCAAGCCACGGACCGGAAAACACCGCTACACCCAGCGGCCGTGTTCGCTGAAGTACGGAAGGCGTTGCCTGAGGTGCTGTACTCCTGGGATGGCGGGAATTTCGTGCACTGGGGACGGGTGATGCTCCCGCCAACCCGTCCCGGCGGCTGGCTCCGGCTCGGGCCGCTGGCGACCATTGGTTCCGGCCTGCCGAACGCGATCAGCCTGCAACTGGCCAATCCCAACGAACGTGTGCTGATGACCACCGGGGACGGTTCACTCGGCTTCTACCTGGCTGAGCTGGACACGCTGGTGCGTCATAACCTGCCGGTGGTGATCCTGGTCGGCAACGACGCGGGCTGGGGACTGGAGCGCGAATTTCAGGGCGCGGTGCAAGAGGCCAACGTGGCCTGCGAGTTGCGTCAGACTCGCTATGACCTGGTGATGAAAAGCCTGGGCGGCGAGGGTGAGAACATCGTCAGGCGCAGCCAGTTGGCCCCAGCCGTCAAGCGTGCTTTCGCCTCCGGCCGGCCGTACCTGCTTAACGTCAACATCCGTGGCGTCCCTTCTCCGTTTTCCGAATGGGCGCTGGCCGGAAGGGCGAACAAGTAGCGCGCTCCGGAGCATGCCCGGCGCCCGGCTCATTTCAGGTATCGGTCAAACCACCGCACTACGGCCGCCGTGGCCCGGATGCGGTTCGCGGTTTTACGAAGGCCATGTCCTTCGTCCGGAAAAACAATGTAGTTCACCGGGGTCCCTCTCTGCTTGAGCCTGGCAGCCACCTGTTCGGCTTCCGTCACGGACGCCCGCGCGTCGTTCGCTCCCCGCAGAATCAGCAGTGGCGCCTGGATCCGGTCAAGCCGGTGAACCGGTGAAAGCACCCGCAACATGTCGGCCTGTGTCTCCGGGTTGCCAAACTCGGCTTTCCAGCTCGCAGCCATCCACGGGTCCGTGTCAGTGAAGAAGGCTTCCAGGTCCACCACGCCGTCCAGCTCTGCACCAGCGGCGAACAGGTCCGGGTATTCTGCCAGTCCGGCCATCACCAGGTAGCCGCCGTAACCGTGGCCTATGAGGCCGACGCGTTTCGGGTGAGCGAAGCCCCGCTGGATGACGTGTTCCGCGCAGGCGCGGATGTCCCGGATGGCATTCAGCCGGAGCGGGCCGTTGTCCAGGTTCATGAACCGCTTGCCAAAACCGGACGAGCCCCGGATGTTGGGTGCGAACACCGAGATCCCCCGCGCCAGCAGCGCCTGGTAATCGGGCCGGAAAACCGGGCGTTCCTGTCTGGCAGGACCGCCGTGAAAACTCAGCACGAGCGGTCCCGGTCTCCGGGAGCCCGGGAGGCGGTAGAGCCACCCGCTGAGTTCCAACCCGTCATGAGAGCGGAACCGCACCAGTTGCGGGTGCACCAGCTTTTGCAGATCGACCCCGGCGTGCGGGCTGTGGGTGACCTGCCGGAATCGGCCCGAGCGGCGTTCCAGCATCCAAATATCCGGCGGCGCCGTGGGTCCGGTGAGGGTCATCACCAGCAGATTCCCGTCACTCGAGAGCGCCAAGTCCTGAGCGACTTCGGCTGGCAGCGCCGGGCCGGCCTCCGTTTTTCCGGACGAAAGGTCCAGGAAGCCCAGCTCGCTTCGACCGGCCACGTTCCATAGAAGCGCGGCTGTTTCGCCATCCTCGCTGATTTCGAACTCCTCAAGCTCCGCTCCGGCGCGCGTGGCGATCACCTCGACAGGGCCGGCTTCGGTTCCCTGCAACCGGATTCGTGCCAGCGCGGTGAAGTCGCGCCCCGCGTTCGAGGAAAAATAGATCGTCCCGCCGTCCGGCGAGAACCGCCCTCCAGCATAACCCGCCGAAGGATCGCCGGCCGTGAGCGGCTCCCGCCGGCCGCTGGCAAGTTCTACCAGGAAGAGGTTTCCCTCGGCGTTGCTCGCTGCCGGGGCCAGGAGGGCGAACCGCCCATCCCGGCTGATGTCGGTGAGACCCGCAGCGCCGGTGTCTTTCAATCGCAGCCGCAGGCGTCGCCGGGCCGGCTCATACGTGTAAATATCGAGCACACGCCGACTCCGGCGGTTCGAGGAAAACGCCAGCATCCGGCCGTCATGGCTCCAGGGGCCGAGGTGAGTTATCTGCTTGCCGCCCCCGGCGAACCGGCGCAAGCCGGTGCGGTCCGGGTGTACCAGGTAAATCTCCTGGTTCCCGGCTCCGGCCGGGGCCACCGAGAAGGCCAGCCAGTCGCCGGCCGGCGACCAGCGAAGCGCCGTCACCGGATCATCCAGCGCCGTGACCCTCGCCGGCCAGCCCCCCTGGGCCGGCACTATCCAGACCTGTGGCAGACCGGAGACGTTGGACAGGAACGCAATCCGCCGGCCATCGGGAGAGAGGCTCGGCGAACAACTGGAGCCGATCCGGAGCAACCGGGCTACCGGCGACTCAAGCTCGTCCGTCTCCGCAGCCGCCCGGCAGAGCCGCCGCGCTCCCGCCAGGGCGAGCGCCGTGGCAGAGCGGATCTGAAACCGGCGTCTGGTGATCAAGGCAGCTCCCTTCCGTTGCCGTTGGGAATCGGAGAACAGCGGGGCCGCTGCCTGCCCGGCTCACTCCCACCCCAACGGCGGATTCATTTCACATTGATCGTGCCCCGGCAATTGGGCGCCCCGCAGTGGCAAGGCACCTTTTCCACGTTCTTGTCGAAGTGGTAGTCCACGGTCAGTTCTTCGCCCGGCTCAATCACGCGCTTGCTCATGTAAAGGATATGGCCCTTCATGATCTGGGCGTAAAGGTTCGGATCGCAACTATGGTTGATGAATTCGGCGCCGCTGCCGCCCACTGCCCCGTCGATGGTCCAGTACTTGTCGAGAGTGAACAGGTAATTGAGCTCGGCCTCGGCCCGGCGTTTCGTCTCCCGCCGGCTGATCCGCTCGCCGGTGTATTCGATCACCTTGCGGCGGGCCGGGATACGCTCGGCGGCGTACACGCCCCATCGATGGATCCGTGACTTGCCCAGCCGGAGCTTGAAACAGCAATATTCAGGCTTCAAGTGCGGCCGCGGGCCGGCGTAATCTTTCGCGGTGCGCGAGCTTCCTGCTTGTCTTGCGCTCGGGGTCTTCTTTCTGTTCGAAGAGGTCCGCTTGTTCGATTTCACTGCTTCCGGTTCGGTTGTGGATCTCTTAGATTATCGTACACATCCCACCGGGCAGCGCGCCCGACGCAGCTATTTGGTTTCCGGCCGGCCGCTGGCCGGGATTTCGATGTGAGGCCCGCAGTCCCGCCGCCACGAAAGCAACAAGCGGACGCTGTTCAGGAACAGCCGCGGCCGAGTTGGAGTTTCCGGCGGGTGGCTGGTTTCTTCTTCGCCGGCGCCGGCGCTTTCCGGCGGCCGGGGCACTGGCCGCCGGAAAGCGCGCTGGAACCACGAAGCGCAGGACCCGGGCCGGACGGCGGATTCTCAATGGGTTCGTAGCGCGGCAGCGGGTCGAAGCCGGCCTCGGCGAGCAGCGAGGAATAGAGTTCGACCTTGCCGCTCGGGGTGGGAAACAGAGGATCATCCTCCGGTTTCCTGTCCTCGAGAAAGAACCGGCCAGGGAAGCGGATTTGAGAAAGTCGCGTCGTGTTCCACTCATGAATTCCCCCCGCTGACTGTAGTAACGTTAAGTCAATAAGAGCCGCCCTTTCAGGAAAGGCTGAAGTTCCTGCGTTGCACTGATATTGAGATGCATTCGTCCGCTATAGGTAACACAAGAAATCGGAAAACTGCCCTTTTGGGTTCGGAGTGGATGTCTCGGCAGGCCTCACCGTCGGCAATCGCCGCACTCCTGGTCTTGCTGGTTTGCGGACCAGGGGTTTTCCCTCGCGTAGCGGCCGGCCAGTCATCTCTTCCGCCCCAGGAATCTGAAAAGCCGGCCACGAAGAACGCCTCGGAAACCGATAACGCTGCGCCGGAACCCGACAGTGCGGCCGGGTCCTCGGTCGAGCGGACCAAGCTCAACCTCCTGGGCGAAATCGATACGGCCGGCGGCGAGGCGCGCCGCAATGAGAACGTCCGCCTCACGCTGATCGATAACAACGTTCTCAAGGAGCTGAACCGGCGCATGGGCGCCAGCGCCAATGTAATCAAGGAGTTCAAGATCGATGAGAACTACTTTGGCAAGGAATTCGGCGGCCGCCCCGAACCATCCCTCCATCTGCCGCCACCCCCCGCGCGCGCTCTTCACGGCAGCGCCTTTTGGAGTCACGATAACAGCGTTTTCAGCGCCCGCTCCTTCTTCCAAGTGGGCGGTGTACAGCCGGCTCACACCAACGATTACGGTGTGAGGGCCGGCATCCCACTGTGGCAGGGCGCCACGCTCAGCTTCGAGGGCAGCCAGCGCCGGCTCCGCGGCCAGGTGAACGGCAATGTCCTGGTTCCGGCGGCTGACGAGCGGACGCCGCTGGCCACCGACCCGGCCACCCGCAAGATCGTCGAAGCAATTTTCAGCGCCTATCCGAATGAATTGCCGAACCGGACTGACATTAACCCCCGGGCGCTGAATACCAACGCGCCGCAGAACATCAATAATGACCGCATCGGCGGCACTCTCGACCAGGCGCTGGGTGAGAAGGACCGCCTGGTGATGCGGTATCACTTCACTCTCCAGCGCGTGGAAGCCTTCCAACTGGTCGGTGGACAGAACCCGGACACAACCACCCGGAACCACCAAGCGCGCCTCACCTGGACGCGCGCCTGGTCGCCGGCCACGACGACGGATTTTTCGATCGGCTACGAGCGAATCGGTTCGCTGCTAGTCCCCGAGGAGACTTCGCTGGGACCGTTCTTCTTGTTCTCGCGGGAACTGGAATCCATCGGGCCGGGCGGTAACATTCCCATCGACCGCGCCCAGAACATTTTCCGGTACGGTGGACGCCTCCACCAGGTCCGCGGCAATCACACTCTGACGCTCGGGTTCGAACTGCTGCGACATCAAATCAACGGTTTAGAGAGCGAGGATCACCGTGGCATGTTCAGCTTCCGAGCGGATTTCGGCCGCGACTTGATGACAAACCTCCGCCTCGGGACACCTTCGGTCTACCGGGTCGCGATTGGCAACGTTTACCGTGGGTTCCGGAACTGGAAGACGCAGCTCTACGTCGGCGACGATTGGCGAGCCACTGGTCGCTTCACCGTCAGTGCAGGCCTGCGATATGAACCGGTAAGCCGGCCGGGTGAAGTCAACCAGCTCAGTGAGATTCCTTACTCGTCGGACTTGAACAATTTCGCTCCCCGGCTCGGCCTGGCCTACCGGCTGCCCGGACAATGGGGGACGATGCGGGCCTCCTACGGCCTGTTCTACGGGCAGATTTTCCCGGCCACTTACATGCAGGCGCGGTTCAATCCGCCGGGCAACCTGATGGTTTCGGTCCGGGCGCCCGACATCGCCGACCCGCTGAAGGAGTTCACCGCCGCCGATCTCGACCCGACTGCGCGCAGTTCGATTTACCAACTAGACCCGGAGCTGTCGACGCCGTATTCGCACCTGTACGATTTTTCGTGGGAATTCGCGCTGCCGCGGAACTGGACGCTGGAGCTGGGCTACGTGGGCAGCCGTTCGCATCGCTTGCTGGTGTTATGGTCGCTGAACCGGGCGCGGATTGTGGAGGGGATCCCGCTGACCAGCCGGACGGTCAACCGGCGCCGGCCGGACCCGCGGTACTTCGATGTCAAGCGGATCCTCAACGGGTCGCGGGGTTACTTCGACGCGGCCAAGGTGACGCTCCGCGTTCCCCGGTGGGCGGGGTTCTCTATCGATGCCTCCTACTGGTTCAGCAAGGCGCTGGACATTGGCGCCGACTATACCGCCACCGCCTCTGGCAGGGACGGCCGCGGCACTACCAGCCCTTCGGAGTTCAACTACCAGAAGGCCATGAAAGGGTTGAGCCGGTTTGACCAGCCCCACGCGATGCTCGCCCGGGTGAACTACGAGACGCCGGCGCTCAGCGGGCAGAATCGCTGGCTCCGGAGAATGTTTGGGCGCTGGCAGGTCAGTTCGGTGCTGCTGCTGAAGTCGGGAACGCCGTTCGGCTTGCGTTCCGGCTCGGACGCGCCCGGATGGGGCAACGTGGATGGCGCCTCGAACGACAACCTGATTCTGCTGGATCCTTCCGTTCTCGGACGGTCCCTCGACAATCCGGACACTTCGGTTCAGCGGCTTCCGCGCTCGGCGTTTACCACCATCCAGCCCACGGACCGGGAAGGCAACCTCGGCCGGAACACCTTCCGGAAGGACGGCGTGGCGAACCTCAACATGGGACTATCCCGGCGCTGGAGCCTCACGGGCGAGCAATCGCTGCTGTTCCGCGCCGAGTCGCTGAACTTCCTGAACCACCCCCAGTTCGCCGAGCCCGGACACAGCTTCTCCTCGCCCGATTTCGGAGTGATCAGCAATACCCTTAATGACGGCCGCACGTTCCGGTTTACGTTGCAATTAGAATTCTGATCCGAAGCAAGGTGCCCAGTTCGAAATCTGCGTGCCGGTCTTTAACGGTTCGCCAGAACCGACAACCCTCTAACACCTAGCAGGCGCGCGTCGGCGGTCACCAGGGTCAGGTGAAATACGTTCGCAGTGGCGGCCAGAAAGCGGTCCGCCGGGTCGCGATGGGGCAATGGTAAGCGCCCCGCCTCCATGGCAACCTCATAAGTAAGCGGAGCTTCTTTCAGCGGAGCCTCTTTCATTGCTCGCGTGACCCATTCCTCCCCACTGGTGTCAAGGATGAGGCGACCCTTCTCAACCAGCATCAACAGTTCCCAGACACTAATCGGCGACAGCCACAACTCATTCCGGCTGCTCTCCAGGTTCCGGGCCACGCGCCGGGTCAGTTTGCGCGGCTCGAGCAGGCTCCACAACCAAATGTGCGTATCCAGCAGCAGCTTCACCGGGCCAGGACCTCCCAGTCTTTCTCCGCCACAACCGGGGAAATGACGTCCCCGGCGATCCGGCCGGTTGAGGCCATGCAGCCGAGCCAGCCCTTGCGCATCGGCGGCGGCACGACCTCCGCAACCGGTTTGCCAAACCGCGTTATCCGCACCGGCTTTCGGGTCCGACGAACCTGTTCGAGGACCGCCAAACAAGTTGCTTTGAACTTCGAAATGGCTATTTCTTCCATCGTGAAGACAACCCGAGGATATAGTACCATGGTCCGAGATCATGGTCAACAGCCGAGGTGTGGCCCATCGGCGCCAACACGATCGCGCCAGGGAAAACAACAACGGCCCGTCCCGTTGCCGGACGTCAGTTACGCCTTCCAGATTGCCGTGGCCGCGGAAAATCCGGTGGGGCGGATCACGTCGAAACGGACCCGCCGCGGGGCCTTCTCCTGAATCCGGACGCGCAGCGCCGCCGATCCGCCGGGCCGCAGCACGGGGATCCCGGCCGTTCCGGCCTCCATGGGCAAGCCGCCGAACCCGTAAACGATCCATCGCAACCGGTAGCCCCGGAGCGTGTAAGCAGGCAGCCGGCGCCGGGTCACGATGGTGACCGTGTAACCGCCGGACTCAGCGGCCACCTCCAACTGCTCGACCGGGCTGGACTGGCGGCGCAGCTCGGCGTAGGAGGGCTTCCGCTCCCCGTAGAGGTCCACCACGCCATGCACGCGTTGCTTCAGGGGACCGGCGCCCTTGTCGCCGATGTGCGTGCGGTAGTCGTTGTAGTCGAAAAAGATCGCTCCGGCGAGCCAGTCGAACTCCCGGAAGACGTCCGTGTGGCGTTGGAGGATGTCGATGCGTTTCGGATCTCCGCCCGTGTGGGAAGGCCGGCACTCGCAGTAGCCGTACTCGGAGATTACGATCGGCTTGGCAGGAAACGCCTGGTGGATAGTCTCCAGGTTGCGCCGCATATCCGCCACCGTTCCCTTCATCCAGCTTTCGTAGTATTCGTTCCACATGACGAAGTCCATCTCGCCGGCCACGTCGCGCTCCGGTGTTCTCTGGAGCGAGTTGGAAGCGTAGGTGAGCGGGCGGGAAGGATCCAGGCGTTTGGCTTCCCGGTACATGCGGCGGACAAACTCCTGGGCCGGGGGATTCTGTCCGTTGACCTCGTTGCACAATCCCCAGGAGAAGATGCACGGGTGGTTGCGGTCCCTGGTGATCATCTCCCGCAGTTGCTCCAGGCCATTTTGCATGATCGCGGCCGAGGGATGGTCTTTCATGCCGGCGAAAGTTCTGGGGCCCCAGCTCGGCACCTCGACCTGGATCAGGATGCCGTGGCGGTCACAGTAATCGAGCACCCGACGGTCCTGTTGCCAGTGGACCCGCGTGAACACGCAGTTGAGTTCTTTCATGTCGGCCAGATCGTGCCGGATCCAGGCCTCCGGCTCCGCCATGCCGAACTCCGGGTTACTGCCGGCCATGCGTTCCACCCCCATCAGCCGGACTCGCTCTCCATTGAACAGGAACCCGCCGTTGACGACTTCGATCTTGCGGATGCCGAAACCGGTGGCGAGCGCGTGGCCCGCCCCGCCGCCGGTCGTCAGGCGGGCTTCCAATTGGTAGAGGTGCGGGTGGTCGAAATGCCAGAGCCGGGGCTTCGCCAGCCGCGCCGCCGGCACTTCCAGCGTGCGGCGGGAGCCGGGCTCGACGAGCGTTTCTGGGCCAGGGGCGAGCCGCAGAACCGCCAGCCCGGTCTGCTCATCGACCACTGTAGCGTCGATGGCCGCTTTGACGGGCCCGTCCAGGGTGTTCCTTACCAGGGCCCGGGCACGGATCTCCGCGTACCCCTTGGCCAGATCCGGTTCGGCATCGATCTCGATGCGCTCGATGAAGACCCGCGGGGTCGCGATCAGGCGCACAGGCCGGGTGATGCCGCCGTCGGCGGCCCAGTCGTAGGAATTGTTGCGGGGAAGCATCTCGTCACGGAACGAGTTGTCCACCCTGACAGCCAGAGTATTGCGTCCCCCGAAACGGAGCACCGGAGTGAGATCCAGGGTGAAGGCGGTGTAACCCTTGCGCCGGTGGGAGCCGGCGAGCTTTCCGTTCACCCAGACGGTGGCCGTGTGGTAAACGGCCTCGAATTCGACGCGGACCCAGCGGCCGCGCCAGCTCTCCGGAACGTCGAATGAGCGCCGGTACCAGGCTACGCCCAGATAATCGGCGGTTTCCGGCTGCACCTGCCAGGTGTGCGGCACCGTGACGGTGGTCCATTCACCGGGGGGCGCCGCCTCGAGTTGCCATCCGCGGCTTTCTCCTGCGTTGTCCGCGTCCACGCGAAAGCTCCATTCGCCCTCAAGGTGCTGAAACTCGCTCCGCTGCGGGGCCGCTGTCTCCTCGCCGGCAGCGGAGAACGGCGCAGCAGACCCCACGCCGAGGGCCGCAGCGCCCGCACTACGGACAAATCGTCTTCGTGAGAACCGGCTCACAATCTTCCTCCTTCCACCCGCCCGATTTATGGTGGCGTTACTTGCTCATTTCTTCAACCACCCGGAAGCCGATGTAGTCCGCCGCTGGCGGTGCAGTGTATTTCTCATCCGCCG
>CAZXVW010000042.1:0-24680 GCA_964644025.1 uncultured Solibacteraceae bacterium
CCGGCCTCAAGGTGGACCAGATCGACGAAGTCGTCCTCGTTGGCGGCTCTACCCGCATCCCGCTCGTGCGCAGCGCCGTCGAGCGGCTGTTTCGCGCCCGGCCCCACACCGAACTGAACCCGGAGGAGGTGGTGGCCCTGGGCGCGGCCATCCAGGCGGCCATCCTCGGCGGTGAAGTCGAAGACAAGCTGCTGCTCGACGTTACGCCACTCTCGCTCGGCATTGAAACCATGGGCGGCGTGGTTTCCAAGCTCATCGGCCGCAATTCCACTATTCCGGCCAGCGCCACCGAGCACTTTACCACCGCCGTCGACGGCCAGACCAACGTGCTCATCCACGTGGTCCAGGGCGAACGGGAACTGGCCAAGGATTGCCGCAGCCTGGCGCGGTTCGACCTGAAAGGCATCGACCCCATGCCCGCCGGCGTGCCCCGCATCGAAGTGCGCTTCCTCATTGACGCCAATGGCATTCTTAACGTCTCCGCCCGGGAACTTCGCACCGGCAAGTCGCAGGAAGTGGAAGTGAAGCCTTCCTACGGGCTGACCGACGAGCAGGTGGAGAAGATGATCCGGGAATCGGTTGAACTGGCCGAGGAGGATTTCCGAGAGCGCCAGGTGCGCGAGGCGCGCGTGGAAGCCGACACGATTCTAACGGCGGTCGAGAAGGCCAAAGAAGATGAGGCCTATCTTGAGCTGACCGAGGAGGAACGCAACCGGATCGAAGACGCAGTGAACCAGCTCATGCTGGTCTACCATGGCGGCGACCACCTGCTCATCCGCGCCAAAATTGAAGAACTGAACAACGTCACCATGAAGCTTGCTGCCAGCATAATGAACACCGCCGTCAGCAAGGCTCTGAAGGGCACCAGGATCTGACATGGCGAAGCTGACCTGGGACGATGCCGAGGACATCGGCATCGCTCTTTATGAAAAACACCCCGATACCGATCCCCTCAGCGTCCGCTTCACCGACCTGCATCGCTGGGTCACTGAGCTGGACGAATTCACCGGCGATCCCGCCGCCTCCACCGAGGCGAAGCTCGAGGCCATCCAGATGGCCTGGTACGAAGAATGGAAAGATAACCAGTAGGCCCGGACGATGCCGGCGGTCCCGGCTCCGTCCCCGCGGCGGATACCCCGTCCGGCAAAGCAACCGCTTCGCCTCATCAGCTCCCGGTCGCCACCCGGTGGATCGCGTTTACCAGCTTGCGGTACGGAACCGAGGCGAAATCGTCGAACCCCAGCCATTCGCCGTCCCGCCAGCTCGAGTAATACCACCGGGCGAGAATGGCCAGATGCTCCTGGCGCTCCGCAAGCGGAACCGGAGCCGGATCGAGCGAAGCGATCAGCTCCCGCAGGCGCTTGTCCAGCGAGACGGGCCGGCCCTCAACCACCCCGAGCGGGAAACGGCGCCGCGGCAACCAGCAGCCGGCGGCGACAAACCAGAGCTCGACCGCTCCGTTGTCTCTCGACGGCGTCACGGCCACTCCGTTCAGCCGGTCGATGTCAGTCGCCAGTTCGTCCCGAAGCCGCAGAACCTGGCGAATCCGTTCATATTGCTCGTGCTGGCAAGCCGCCGCCTCGAAGTTCAGCTCTTCGCTCAAGCGGTCGCGCGCCGCGGCGACCACGCGCAGCAGGGACTCACCCCCCGTGGCCAGGAACTCGGAGACCCGCTGCACTTCGCTCCGATACTCCTCCACGCTAACGACTTGCTGGCAGGGCCGCAGGCAGCGGTTCATCTCCCCGTAAATGCAGCCCGGATGCTCTGGCGAGGGTTGGAAATCCTCCCGGCAGCGCCGGATCTGGAAAAGGTCCAGGAACTCGTTTTCGAAACGCTCCGCCGCCGCTCGCGTCCGGAAGGGCCCGAAGAACTGCGCGCGGGCCGCCGTGAGCCGCGAGGTGACCTGGGTCCGCGGAAACTTGCGCGACAGAATCAGTTTCACATAGGGCGGCATCCGCAATTTCACCAGCTTGCGGTAGGTTCCCGGAAAGTGCCGCCGGGCGAGTTCCCAGGAGATCAGAAACGACTCCAGGCGCGAGCCCGTCCGCCAGTATTCCACCCGCGCGACCACCCCCCGCAAATTCAGCCGGCGCGAACTTTCCCGGCCAGGCCCCAGCAGCCGGGCCAGCCGCCGCCGGAGCGAGGCCGTGCGGCCCAGGTATGGGGAACCGCTCCGCGGCCACAGCAAGAACACGGCCGGTTCGGCGCGCACCGACCGCAGGGCAGCGTCAATCTCCGCCCCGTCCGGGCCGGCCTCCAATGTCTCCGCCTCCGGCAGCCACATCCGCGTTCCCTACTCGCGCGCCAGTGGCCCACCTGCACCCGGCCAGGGTTGCATTGCCCACCGGCATTCGTTTAGAGTTGATTTTACCCGACACTGTCCCGCTGGTTGCCGGGCCTGGGTAAGAAAATGCGGTCGCGGGTTGCAAAATCCGTACCGATCTGCTACCAAAAGATCTACTGCGTAACGGTGCGCTGCATCCGCTCGTCAGCATAACCATATGCCGCGATGCTCACCGCTGCGGGCCCCGGGCTCGTAGCTGCGGCCGTTGCCGCTGACCCAGGATTCGGAATCTGGTGCGGCCCGAAGGAAAGACAGAGCGATGACCAAGACCGTCGAGCGAGGCAGGAAGAGCTCCAGAAAAACCACCGCGACTCGAAAGGTAGCCGCGCCGGCCCGAACGGCGAAGAGCAAGCGAAAATCCACCGGGAAGGGACCCGCCCCGCGCCCGCTGACCAGGGAGAGGCAGGCCGCCTTGTACGACCAGGGGATGAGGCTGTTCACCGCCGGTGAGTTCGCCAAGGCGGCGGATATCCTGGCGATGGTGGCTACCGGACCGAACCGGGAAATGGCCCACGCCGCCCGAACGCACCGCACCGTTTGCGAGCGGCGCCTCTCGGCCTCCCCCGAACCGCGGCTCACCACCCCCGACGAGCATTACGATTACGCGATCGCTCTCATCAACCGGCGGGAGCTCGAAGGGGCCAGAAGACACCTCCTGGAAGCTCTGAAGCACCTGAAAGACGGCGATCATGTGCATTATGCGCTGGCGCTCTGCTACGCCTTGGAAGGCCAGATGGAGAATGCGGCGGCGCATCTGAAACGCGCCATCGACCTCCGGCCCGCGAACCGGGCCGCGGCTCGCCACGACCCGGACTTTGAACCGTTCACTCACGCACCCGAGATCAGTGCTATCCTTTTAACCGGGAAGGGTTAGTTCTGCCTGAGCGAGTCACGGTTTCCGTCGACAATCCGCTCCGCATCGTGGCGATCGGCGGGGGAAACGGTCTTTTCCCCCTCTTGCGGGGACTCAAGGATTACGCCCACTCGGCCTGGTACGAGACCGGCAAGCGGCTCTGGCCCCCCGTGGATATCACCGCCATCGTCACGGTCACCGACGACGGCGGCAGCTCCGGCCGCCTCCGCCGCGAATTCGATGTCCCGCCCCCGGGCGACATCCGAAACTGCATGGTGGCCCTCTCGGAAGACGAGGCGCTGATGGCCCGGCTGTTCCAATACCGGTTTTCCGGCGGCCGCGGCCTCAAGGGACACAGTTTCGGCAACCTCTTCGTCACCGCCCTGGCCAACGTCACCGGGGATTTCCCGGCAGCGGTGAAGTTCACCTCGGAGGTGCTGGCGATTGTCGGGCGTATCTACCCTTCCACCCGGGCGAACGTGGGGCTGGAAGCCAGACTTTCGGACGGATCCGTCGTCCGGGGAGAAACCAGAATCAGCCGGAGCAAGGCCCGGATTGAGAAGATCTCTCTCGGACCCAAGCGCTGCCGGCCGCTCAAGGAGACCTTGGAGGCGATCCAGGCGGCCGACCTCATTTGCCTGGGCCCGGGATCCCTGTTCACCAGCGTCATTCCCAATCTCCTGGTGGGCGGGATTCCCAAGGCCATCCAGGAATCCGCCGCGGTGAAGGCTTACTTCGTCAACCTCATGTGGCAGCCGGGCGAAACGATGAACTTCACTGCCTATGATCACGTCGCCGCCATCTACCGGCACGCACGCCGCCGGTTGCTCGATTACGCCGTTGTCAACACCTACCCCATCACCGGCGCACTCCGGAGACGCTACGCTGCGGCGAAGGTCTTTCCCGTGAAGAATGACATCTCGCGTCTCGAAGCGGCGGGTCTCCGGGTGATTGGGGCGAACCTGCTCGCCGAGACGGAGAAAGTGCGGCATGATCCGCAAGCCACTGCCGCCATTGCGGTGAAACTGGCCCGCGAGGGCCGGCGGCGGCGGGTCCGCGCCCGGAACGCAGGAAAACGCTGAACGGAAATTGCAGGGAACGCTTATCCCGGAAAGGTTCACATGGACAATCCCGTAACGATCCTGATCCTGGCCGCCGGACTGGGCACTCGCATGAAGTCCCGCCGGGCCAAAGTGCTGCATCGCGCCGGTGGCCGTAGCCTCATCGAGCATGTCGTCTGCACGGCCCGCCGGTTGGCGCCGGCCGAAAACATCGCCGCCGTAATTGGATACCAGGCCGACCAGGTGCGTGAAGCGGTGAGCCGATTCGGCATTCAGTTCGTCGTGCAGCCCGAGCAGCGGGGAACCGGTCACGCCGTCCTGGCCGCCCGGCAGGCGCTGGCCGGCCGCGGCGGGCTTCTCGTCGTCGTGTATGGCGACTCGCCGTTGCTCTCGGCGTCCACTCTGGAATCCCTGATCGCCCGGCAGGCCGGCTCGGAGACCGCGGCCACTCTGGTGACCGCCGTGCTGAGTGACCCCACCGGTTACGGGCGCGTCATCGCCGGGCCGGACGGCCGCATTCAGGCGGTCGTCGAGGAGAAGGCGGCCACTCCCGAGCAGCGCCGCATCCAGCGCGTCAACACCGGCATCTACTGCTTCCAGGCGGACCTGCTCTGGAAGCACCTGCCGGAAATCGGAACCGACAACCCCGCCGGGGAGTATTACCTCACCGATATCGTCGAGATCTTCCGGCGGGCGGGCCACGCGGTGGGCACGTTTCCCGTAGCGGACCCGGTCGAAGTGCTGGGCGTCAACACCCGAGTGGAACTCGCCACCGCCGACCGCATCCTGCGCGAGCGGAAGGCGCGCCAGTTGATGCTCGACGGAGTCACCATCGAACGGCCGGAGACGGTAACCATCGACATGGATGTGCGCATCGGGATGGACACGGCCATTGAGCCGTTCGCCCGGATTCTCGGCGCTACCGAAATCGGCGAGGATTGCCGGATCGGCACCGCGGCCATCATCAGCGATTCCCGGCTCGGCCCCGGTGTTGAGGTGAACCCGTTCACCATCATTCACGATTCACGCGTCGACGCGGGCGCCAGAGTGGGCCCCTACGCCCGCCTGCGCCTGGAGAATCACGTCGAGGCCGGCGCCGCCGTCGGCAACTTTGTCGAGCTGAAGAAAACCCGTCTCGGGGCCGGCTCCCGGTCTCTCCATCTGGCTTACCTGGGTGACTCGGAAATCGGGCGGGACGTCAACATCGGAGCCGGGACCATTACCTGCAATTACGACGGGGCGCGCAAACACCAGACGCGGATCGGCGACGGCGCTTTCATCGGCAGCAACGCCACGCTGGTGGCGCCGCTCAGCGTCGGCGCCGGCAGCTACGTCGGCGCTGGCTCGGTCATTACTGACGATGTTCCCAAAGATGCCCTGGCGCTGGGCCGCGGGCGACAAGTGGTGAAGCCGGAATGGGCCCGGCGCCGGCGCGAGGATGGTCAGGACACTACAACACGATGATCGGGTGGTAGAGGTTCGGCAGCCGCGCCTCGCCGACCGCGATGAGCTGGCCTTCCTCGGAGATGGCCTTCACCAGCCTCGAGCCCGCCTTCGCCCGGAACGGAGAGGCCCGGAAGTCGCGGCCCTGGCGGATCTGGCCGGCGGTCAGATGATCCACGGTCTGCGATGGCACCTCGGGCAGCAGCCGCGCGGCCGGGATCACGGCTTCCTCCAGGCGCCCGGCGCCGGCGAGTTCTTCCAGTTCTTCGATGGTGCGCGCCTGCTCCAGCGTGAACTCTGCCGAACGGGTCCGGATCAACCACTGTAGAAACGCGCCGCAGCCATAAGCCTGGCCTACCTCGTGCGCGACGCTTCGCAAATACGTCCCCGCCGAGCAGTGCACCTTGATCCTCGCCTCAGCCCCCTCAGCGGAAACAAGCTCCAGCGAGTAAATGGTGATCTTCACCGGCTTCAATTCCACCGGCTTGTTCTTCCGCGCGAGTTTGTAAGCCGGCTTGCCGCCGATCTTCTTGGCCGAGATCGGCGGCGGCATCTGCTCGATTTCCCCGCGAAACTCCTCCAGGATGCGCTCCAAGCGGGCGGCGTCGAGAACCGGTTCGTTCCGGGGGCTGGTGATTTCTCCCTCCCGGTCATACGTATCGGTGCTCCAGCCGAAATGGATGACGGCGTCGTAGACCTTATCGCTGATGGCGTAAAATTGCGCCAGCCGGGTGGCCCGGCCGACCACCAGGGGCAATACCCCCGTGGCCGCCGGGTCCAGTGTTCCCAAGTGGCCCACCTTCTTGATTCCTGACAGACGCCGCACCTTGCTCACCACGTCATGCGACGTCCAGCCCTCCGGCTTGTTGACAACAATCACCCCGGTCATGTAACTCCCAATGTAACATTGGCCGGCGAACCGGCTGGCCCCGGCCGTCCCGGCGGGGGAGCCGTGGCGAAAGGCCCGGTTGACTCACAGCGGCGCTGTACTGCATTTTGGAGAGGGTGGTTCCCAGTTGCAGGCATTCACAGACAAGAAAGTCCTCGTCACCGGCGCGGGGCGCGGAATCGGGAAACGGCTCGCTCTCGGATTCGCCGCGGCGGGCGCCCGGCTGGGACTGCTGGCGCGCAGTAAAGCTGAACTGGAGCTGACGCGCCTGGAAATCGAGCACGCCGGCGGGTCCGCCACTCGCCTGGTCGCCGATGTCCGCAACTACCCGCAACTGAAGGCGGCGGCCGACCGGATGCGAGCCCGCTTCGGAGATATTGACATCCTCGTCTGCGCCGCGGCCGTCCAGGGCCCGATCGGGCCGGTCTGGGAAACCTCGCCGAAAGCATGGGGCGGCGCCGTGGAAACCAATCTGCTCGGCGTACTCAATTCCTGCCGGGTGGTGCTGCCGGCGATGGTAAAGCGCCGCTCGGGAAAAATCATCGTCCTTGCCGGGGCCGGCGCCACCCGCCCCCGGCCCAACTTCTCCGCTTACGCCGCCTCCAAGGCGGCCGTGGTCCGGCTGGTGGAGACCATTGCCGCCGAAGTCCGCGAGCACAATATCCAAGCTAACTGCCTCGCTCCGGGCGCCACCTACACCCACATGACTGATCAGATCCTCAAGGCGGGGGAAAAGGCCGGCTGGCGGGACGCCGAACAGGCGCTCAATGTCCGCATGACCGGCGGCGCGCCGCCGGAAAAGCAAATTGAGCTGGCCCTGTTCCTGGCCTCGGAGAAATCGAATCACATCAGCGGCAAATTGATCCACATCCAGGACAACTGGAAGCGGCTGGCCAACACCACGGTGAACGCTGAACTGTACACGTTGCGCCGCATCCGCAAGATCTGAGCCCCGCCACCGCCGCCACTCGCCCGGGCCGGAACCGCGCCACGTAAATTCAGCAGGTCAAGTGCAGCACGGCATTCGTCTCCCCCGGCTCTTTTCGCAGGAGCTTCAGCGCCTCTCCGGTGGGAAGAATCGTCAGCTTGACCCCCCGGCGCTTGGCCTCCCGTTTGACATCGTCCATCACCGGAAGCGCCCCCATTGCCCCGGTGCCGATGACCAGACGCCGGCACGACCACGGAATCTCCTCCTTGAGCGACAACGGGGTGTGACCAAAATCTTCACGGAACTGCTTGGAAGGCTTCTTCTTCCGCTTTTGCACCTTGCCCCGGTCGACGACGATGTCGTGGTGGTAAGTAACTCCATCGACGGTGACGGAACCGAACGAGTAACCCTCGAACTTCACTGCCGCCTGCTCCCCCGGGTATTATAAACCTGTCGACGGGAACAAAGACCCAAAAGGCTGACGGGCGTTGCCCGTTGACCGGCCGGTGCCGGCCTGGGCGGGATGCATTGCCAGGCGGGCGAATCTTGGGAGGTGAGCGATGGATTTTTTTGACGTGGTTGAGCAGAGGCGGTCGACACGGGCCTTCTCCACTCGCCCCATCGAACCAGACAAGACGCTGGCCCTTCTGGAGGCGGTGAATCGCGCTCCCTCGGCGGGCAACCTGCAGGCCTACGAAGTCTACCTGGTGAGAAATCAGGCGGTAAAGGCGGCGCTGGCCGCCGCGGCCCTCGAGCAACGGTTCATCGCAGCGGCTCCGGTGGTGTTGGTCTTCTGCGCCCACCCCGAGCGGGCCGCCTCCTACGGCGAACGGGGACGGCGGCTTTACGCGTTGCAGGACGCCACCATTGCGTGCACGTTCGCCATGCTCGCCGCCACCGCCCTGGGACTGGCGTCGGTCTGGGTGGGCGCCTTCCGCACTGAGACCGTGCGGCAGGCCGTCGGAGCCGCCCCCGGCCTCGTTCCGGTGGCCATTCTGCCGGTCGGCTACGCCGCTGAAACTCCGCGGCTGACCTCGCGCCGGCCGCTCTCCGAGCTGGTCCACGAGGTAGGCTGAGGGCGGCGGGCCCATTTCCTCCGGGCACGCCCACTGGTAAAATGGAATTACAAGAACAACAGCGGGAGGAAACACAATGCCGCGTTACGTGTTTGTCTGTCGTTCTTGCGACAAGGAGTTTACGCTGGTTCTCCACATCGCGGAGCTGGAGAAAGGCGGGATGAAGTGCCCGCACTGTGGCAGCACGGACCTCGAGCAGCAGGTGGTGGGTTTTTCCGCGGTCACCTCAAAGAAAAGCTGACGAGCAGGCCGGCAAGGCTTTGTTAAAAGGGGAGGTGATATGTTTATCCGCCCCAGCCACCCGCTGTATCGCCTATTCACCGACCTGGTCCAGCGGCGCCTGTATGGCGACGCTGGCCTCCAGGATCCGCAGATTGCTTCGTACGTGTCCGGCGTGCTCACCGATTTCACGCACGTCAACAACCTGTTCAAGATCCGGAACACGCGAGGCCGGCGGCTGGAGGACGTCGGCGAGATGTTGCTCGAATCGAACCCGCTGTTTGAGGGGAGTTCATTCGATCGCGAACGGGCCGTCCGCAAGCACATCGGCGATTACACGCTTTTCCTCGCCGGCTTGTTCCCGGAATACGTCGCCTCGTTGCCCCGGAGAAGCCTCCGGCTGGACGCTTTTCTCGATTACGTCAAGGCCGGCAAGGAGTCCTATCACGTCGTCTCCTGCTTCGATCAGTTTGAATACCGGCACGAAGCCCCGCTGTTCCGCCGGCTGTCGGAGTCGTTCGAGCTCTGCGTGTTCAGCCTGAACCTGGTGAAACAGGACCTCGAGCAGTACCAGCAGGAGCAGTACCGCCGCTGGCAGACCGCCTTGAACGGGTGACCGGCTCCAGCCGTCGGCCCTCGCCGCGCCCCAGCCCTCATTTCCGCTGACACTGGCGAACAGCCGGGCTCGCGTTTCAATCAGCCTCTGGCGCCGGTAAATTCGAGAGAACCTCCGGGCCGAGCTGGGCCGTTGGAATGGACTCTTCCACCAGCATCACCGGGATACTGTCCTTCACTGCGTACAGCCGGTCGTGGTCCACGGTGATCAGGGCCTCTTCCAGAGGCTCCTTCACCGGATCCCCGTTTTCGTAATTCACCTCGCCCGCAGCGATCCGCTCGTTGATCCTGGAAATCGTCTCCTCGTCCACCACCTGGAGCGGCTTCTTGGTGAGCGGGCAACAAAGGATTTCGAGCAGGTCATCTTTTACCGGCATTCGTTCGCTTCCTCCTTGCTTTCACACCCTGTTGGTCAACCTTGCCGGGGCACCACCGTCTCCGCGAACCCTTCCTCGGCGGTCGGGCCGCCGGCGCAACGCCAACAGCGCCCTCCAAAAGAATACCGCACGAACCCGCGAACCTGCCAAGCCACCCCCGCTCAGGGCCGGGCCGCGGCGGCGATCTTCCGATAAGCGGCGAGCGCTTGCCGGTATTCGGCCATCGCCGCTTCCGGCAGCACGCCCTCACCCCGATCGATCTCTTGCTGCACCCGCCGGATGAGATAGTTGATTTCCGCTCTCCGCGGGCGTAGCGGCTTTCCCTCCACGTCAATAAAGACCGGACTGGAATGGGCAAAGCGAACGCGGCCCTCCGGCAGCCGTTCCAGAGCCCTCACCGCCACCCACGTGGATTCCTTCACCCGGAGTCTGGCGCTTACCAGGCTCTCGTAAGCGCCGCGGGCAGTTTGGCGGTTGGCAGGCGGAAGGCTCTTTTCCATCACGCCGTTGCGGACCAGCTCGATACTGTCCAGCGGCCTGGCGCTGACGGCCCGGACAGCCACTGTGTAATCGGCGGGGCCCTTCACCCGAAAGGTGTGACCCGGACCTTCCCCGTTCACCTCGACGAACAGCATCGGACCGTTGGTGACAAAGCTGCGACCCTCTTTTAACCCCCGGAGCCACTTCTCTACCGTCAGTTCGCCGTCCAGCTTCACGTACACGCGGCTGAAACCCAGCGGAACCGGATGCACGCCCGAGGCCGTACCCGCGGTGGGCTGCAGCCGGAAACCGCAGTCCAGCAGCGCGTAGTAATTCTGCCAGGTGTATTGGATCCAGCCCCATTCCGTCCAGCCCTTCTCGCCACGCTCCACCGTCATGTAGGGGGCCGCCGGTTGCCCCCAGCCGCTGAAGCCGAACTTCGCCCGCCACATGTGGTTGTTGGCCAGCTCGTAAAGATCCACGCCCAGAACCGGCACCAGCGCCATCGACCAGGGCCAGGCGTGCTTGTCCAGTTCCAGCAGCCCCCCGCTGCGCCGTGCCTGCCGGCCGATGGGCCCCACCGGCGGGACACCCTGCTCGAACAGTCCCCGGTGACCGATGATGAAAAACGCCCCCAAGATGTAACGCTTGCCGTTTACGGAAGTAATCTCGTACTCGGTGTTGCGCGGCCAGATCAGGTGGGTCTTGTCCACCCGGATGACCTCCTCCGGCACCCGGCCCGCCACGCTCTTATCGCTGCGGGCCGGCGGCTCGAAGGCCTTCGTCACCCAGTAGGAAAGCGGAAACGCCACGTTCAGATCCTCAGCCGGCAGGAGAATCGGCAACTCGTCAAGACCCCGGTGGACGTGCGTTTCCCCCGAGAACCAGCCCCGCGCGGCCATGTTGATCCAGCGTCGCAGCTTTAGCGTCACCTGCGCCGGCCGCCCGCCGGCGAGCTTGACCGTCTTCGTGTCCGCCAGGTACTCCTTCCCCCGCACGGCCGTGATCCGGTATTCGCCCGGGGCCAGTTCGGCGATAAAAGGGTCGGCCGAAAGCGCCGTGTGAACCTCCACGCTTCCCACCCGCTCTTTCCTGTAAGGCACCGCCGCGCCCTCCGGCGAAGCCGGCCGCACCACGTGCCAGGTCCCGGCCGGCCCCTCTACGTAAAGCCGGCATGGCAGCAGCCGCCCCGAGTCGGCGTCCACCACCCGGCCTTCCAGGCGTACGCGCTGGTCCTGCGCTCGCGTAATTCCAATCCACCCGCCCCAGGCCAGGATCACTGCCAAAACGGGGAAAATTGCCAGTCTCATCGCTTCCCTCCTCCAACGGCTCGCAGCAGCCTCGATGACATATAACCACACTCGGCCGTCCCGGCGGGCGGCGGAGCCGGCTTAACCGCTCAGCTTCGGGTAGATCAACGGATACCCCTTCGCCTTGTACTCCTTCAGCCCGACCGCAAACACGTTCTGATAGCCGTGCTCTTGAAGGATGGCCGCGCCGCGCATGGAACGCTCGCCGGTGGCGCACCCGACCACGATCATCTTGCCCCGCGGCACCTCGTCAATCCGCCGCTCGAGCTGATCGATGGGAATGTGCAAGTAGTTGGTGAGCGTCCCTTCCTGCTCGATTTCACGCGCGGTCCGAACGTCCAGGAAAATGAACGGCGCGCCGCCCTCAACCAGCTTGTCAAGCCGGTCGGCGGTGAGGGTCTTGACCCCGCCGGTAAGAGCCGTGTCTGCTTCTTGCAGCGAGCAGCTTACAAATGTAATCGCAAGCAGATAAACCGCAAGTACTATTCTCCGCATCCCATCAGTATAAGACAGATTAACGAGGGGGAATACGTGTAAAAAGTTTTAAAGATTTTCAACTCCCGGTCGATGGAAGATGGACACGACGGGAGAGCAAATGGCGAACAACGCCACTCTCCCGAAGGCTCTCGGGAAACCAGGTATGCCGATCCGACTCCTGCACATCAACCCCACTTCGCACCGCCACGACTGCCGTCGGCTCACCGGTTCGCTGGCCGGCGTTCGGTTGGAGACAGCGCCAGGGCCCCTGGAGGCGCTCACGCACCTTAAAGGGGCCCGTTACGACGTAATACTGGCTCATTTTCCGATCCCGGACTGGTCCGCCGAGGAGCTTTTGGAAGAAGTGCAGCGAATCGATCCGCTGGTGCCCGTGATCGTGCATCATCCAGACGGAACGCTGGCCGACGCCGTCCGCCTGACCAGGCTGGGCGCTTATCACTTGCTGGGCGACGACGCCTCGGCCGGGCAAGTAAGCGAACTGGTCCGCTCCGCCGCCAGCTATCACCGGGAGCGCCGCACCGCTCTCTGCGGCGCGCCGGCCGGCCGGGAGCCGTGGAGGCGCTTCCTGGTAGGTGAGAGCCGGGCCATGCGCAACGTGCTGGAGATCATCCGGTTGATTGGCGCCCGGCGGAGCACCGTCCTGATCACCGGCGAGACCGGCACCGGCAAGGAAATGGTAGCCCGGGCGATTCACCTGGCCAGCCCTCGCGCGCATCGGCGGCTGGTCGCGGTCAACTGCAGCGCGCTGCCGGAGAACCTGCTCGAAGCAGAGTTGTTCGGCCATGTGAAGGGGGCCTTTACGGGCGCCGTCAACAACCGCATCGGCCGTTTC
Organism: uncultured Solibacteraceae bacterium; assembly: GCA_964644025.1. Classification (GTDB taxonomy): domain Bacteria; phylum Acidobacteriota; class Terriglobia; order Bryobacterales; family Bryobacteraceae; genus CAZXVW01. The sequence goes on from CAZXVW010000042.1 coordinate 12,926, forward strand.
GAACAGGCTGACCACGGGACAATCTTTCTTGATGAAATCAGCGACATGCCGCTCGATCTGCAGGCAAAACTCCTCCGGGTCCTCCAAGAGCGGGAATTTCAGCGGCTGGGAAGCTCGGAGACCATCAAGGTGGACGTCCGCGTGGTCGCCGCTTCCAACGCCGATCTGCCCGAACGAATCCGCCAGGGCAAGTTCCGCGAGGATCTTTACTATCGCCTGAATGTTGTCCCCGTCTCCCTGCCGCCGTTGCGGGAACGCCTGGGAGACGTGCCGCTGCTGGTCCACCACTTCATTGACAAGATCTGCCGGCAGGAGGACCTGCCTCCCCGCCAGGTGAGCCCGGAAGCGCTGGAGCGGCTCTGCCGCTACGACTGGCCGGGCAACGTTCGCCAGTTGGAAAACGCCGTCGAGATGGCAATCGCATTGAGCGGAGACCGGCGTCTGCTCTACCCGAGTGATTTCCCGCTACCGTCGGTTGCCGCGGCCAAGCCCAGGAAACCGGCCGAGACGCCGATCATCTCGGTCCCCGACGACGGTTTGGATTTCGAGGAAACCGTGAGCCGGATCGAGCGCGCCATTCTCGAACAGGCCATGAACAAGAGCGGCGGCAACAAGAAACGAGCCGCGGAAATGCTCCGTCTGAAACGGACCACGTTTTCGGCCAAGCTCCGGAGCCTGGGCGCCGCCCCATCTCTGCCGGTCCAGGCCCACGCCTGCGCGGCCAACTGAACACACCACCCGTTGCGCTCCCGCTCACAAGCACCGCTCGGCCCCGGGGCCGCACGCAGCTTTTCCATCACCGCCTACAGCGGCAGAATCTTCTCTTCCACCGGATCGAACTTGATGCGCCGTTTCTCCGCGTAAGCAATGTTGGCCAGATGCGAGGCCTGGGCGGAGCGGTGCCCCACGTACACGTCGCCGTTGGGCCGCTGGCGGGACTTGACGCAATCCAGGAAGTTCTGCACGTGCTCCTGCGTCAGATCCGTTCTCGCCTTCACTATCACCGGCTTCGCCCCCCTGCCCGCCGGCGTGAATTCGTACTGGCCCCGGCTGATCCACAGCCGCCCCTCGGTACCGCACAGCTCGAAGGCAGCGCCCTTGATCGAGGGAACCAGCGTGGCCTCGAACGTGGCGGTCCACTCGCCCGGATATTCCAGGTGGGCGCAGATCGTATCCGGAGCGTCGCGGCCGTCCTTGTAGTAGTACACGCCGCCCGAGGCCACCGCCGCGGTGGGATTGTCCTGGTCCATCAGCATGTGGACGGCGTCGATCCAGTGCGTGAACAGGTCCGTGATCTGACCGCCGCCGAAATCCAGGTAGGCGCGGAAATTGTAATACTGCTGGGGATCCCAATCCCGCCACTTCACCGGGCCCAGGTACCGGACCCAGTCCAGGTTGGCCGGCTTGGTGGCCAGCGAGGCCGGCGCCTTGCGCAGATGCGCGCCGTTGCCGTACCACCAGGTCCGGACAAGCGTCACCTTGCCAAGCTTGCCGGTCTTGAGGTATTTCTCCTTGGCCTCCAGGTAATGCGAGCCGGACCGCTGCTGCATCCCCACCTGGCAAACCCGCTTGTTGACACGGGCGGCCTTGACAATCCGTGGGCCTTCCTCGATTTTGAGCGTCAGAGGCTTCTCCACGTAAACATCCTTGCCGGCGTTGAGCGCGTCAATGACAATTGCGGCGTGCCAGTGGTCCGGCGTGGCCACCAGTACGGCATCGATGTCTTTCCTTTCGATCAGCTTGCGGTGGTCTCCGTAGCCTTGCGCCTCGGGCGCTTGCTTCTTGGCTCGCTCGATGCGGTCCCCCCAGACATCGCACAACGCGGCCACCTCCACCGTTCCGCTCTTCAAGAATTTACTCATGACAAGATTGCCGCGGCCGCCGCAGCCGACCACGCCGAGCCGCAACCGCTCGTTGGCGCCCAGAACACGACCGTAGGAACCCGCGCTCATCGCCAGCGCGCCGATACCGCCGGCGCGGAGTAGATCTCTTCGATGAATGCCTTTGGTCAACATAGCCCGATTATATCCCCGCGCCGAAGAATTTCGCGCCGCACCGGGTTCTCGGGCAATCGCAACAGGTTCGCGCAGTTCGCGCCGTACAATGAAAGGTAGCTTGCGCCAGGATGTACACATCATTGGGGGCGGATTGGCCGGCTGCGAAGCCGCCTGGCAGGTTGCCCGGGCCGGCCTGCCGGTGGTCGTTCACGAAATGCGTCCCACCCGGCCGACGCCCGCGCACCGTACCGGCCGCCTGGCGGAGCTGGTCTGCAGCAACTCGCTCAAGAGCGAATCCGAAAACACCGCTCCCTGGCTCCTCAAGCAGGAGTTGCGCCGGCTGGGCTCCCTGCTGCTCGGCATCGCCGACCGCGCCCGTGTGCCCGGAGGCCAGGCCCTCACCGTCGATCGGGACCTGTTCGCCAGTGAGGTCACCCGGACCATCACCTCCCATCCCGCCATCGTGCTCCGCCGCGAGGAGGTGACCGCCATCCCGGACGACGCCGTCGTCATCGTTGCTACCGGGCCGCTCACCTCCGGCGCCTTCGCTGACGAGATCGCCCGCCTCACCGGATCCCGGCAGTTGTTTTTCTACGACAGCATCAGCCCTATCATCGACGCCGCGTCGATTGATACCTCCGTAGCCTTCCGGGCTTCCCGTTACGGCAAGTCCCTGGACGGTGGCGGCGATTATCTCAACTGCCCCTTCAACGAAGAGCAATACAACCGGTTCGTCGATGCCCTGCTGGCCGCTGAGGCGCATGAGCCGCACATTCCGGACGACATCCCGTATTTCGAAGCCTGCCTCCCTATCGAGGAACTGGTCCGGCGCGGGCGGGATACGCTGCGGTTCGGCCCGTTGAAGCCCGTCGGCTTGATTGATCCCCGCACCGGACGCCGTCCGTACGCGGTGGCACAGCTGCGGCAGGAGAATTTGCGGGCCGACAGCTACAATCTGGTTGGCTTCCAGAACCATCTCCGCTACGGCGAACAGGCCCGCGTTTTTCGCCTCATCCCGGGGCTGGAGCGAGCCGAGTTCCTGCGCTTCGGCCAGATCCACCGGAACACCTACATCAACGCCCCCGCGCTGCTGACGCCGGCGCTGGAGCTGCGGCGGGAGCCGCGCATCTTCTTCGCCGGTCAAATTTCCGGCGTGGAAGGCTACGTGGAGGCCATCGCCACCGGCCTGGTGGCGGGCCGCAACGCCGCCTTGCGGGCGCGTGGCCAGCCCGGGCGCCTCATGCCCCGGGAGACCGCGCTCGGCTCGTTGTGCCACTACGCCTCGGCCGCCGACCCCCGCAACTATCAACCGGCCAACATGACCTTCGATCTGCTGCCGCCCCTTGATGAAGAAACCCGGCGCCGCCTGCGCCATGACAAGCGCGCCCGGAAAGCCGAGCTTTGCCGCCGCGCCCTGGCCGCACTGGAGAAGTGGCTGTCCGCCGATGTCTGAACTCGAACGCCAGATCCGCCGGTACCTCGACGAGCTGCGGCGCGAAAATGCGTCCGAACACACAATCCGCAGCTACGGCGCGGACCTCCGCCAGTTTCTCGCCTATTTCACTCCCCCGGACGGCGAGCCGGCGCCTCCCGACGACATCGACACGCTCGCCATCCGGGAGTGGCTCGGCGATCTCTACCGCGCCGGGCTCGCGGCGGTCACCATCCGCCGGAAGCTGGCCGCGGTGCGCTCTTTCTTCCGCTTCCTGGTTCGCGACGGTGTTCTCGCCCTCAACCGGGCGAAACTCGTCGGCACGCCCAAGACCCCTAAAACCGTGCCCCGGGTAATGAGCGCCGAACAAACTAACCGCCTCCTGGACCAGGTGGGCGAAAAGGACCTGAAACGGGCACATCCGCGCCGGGATCTCGCGATGCTGGAACTGCTGTACGGCTGCGGCCTCCGCGTCAGTGAACTGGTAGGCCTGAACCTCGCCGATGTTGATCTTTCCGAGCGGTGGCTCCGCGTGCGCGGCAAGGGCCGGAAGGAACGCGAAGTTCCGTTCCCCGCCAAGGCCGCTGCGGCTATGCAGCGCTATCTGGCCGCGAGAACCGCAGCCCCGGAGGAAACAGCCCTGTTCGTCAACCATCGCGGCCGCCGGATCTCGGCCCGCGGCGTGCGCGGCATCGTCAAATTTTACGCCACGGTACTGGCTGGCGACGCCTCGATCCATCCCCACAGCTTCCGCCACGCCTTTGCCACACACCTGCTCAGCGACGGCGCCGACCTGCGCGCCATCCAGGAATTGCTCGGTCACGCGCGCCTGTCCACCACGCAAAAATACACCCAGGTTTCCCTCACCGAGCTGATGGCCATCTATGACAGAACGCACCCGAAGGCCTGAGCGCCGGCACGAACGCGCCCACCCCCCTTCGAGGGGCGCTACAATCAGCTTTGGTGAGTAACCCGAACCGCCGCGATTTCCTCGTCGCGCTGGGCGGCCTGGGCCTGAACGCCTGCACGATGCCGCCCGAAATGGCCGGTCCGGGCGCCGCTCCCAAAAAGGTGCTGGTCGGCGCCCACCCCTGGGTCTACGCCGCCACGCGCCCGCATCACGATATCTACGATATCCTCGACCGCATCTTCGCCGACATGGCCTACGCCGGGATGGACTTCATCGAACTGATGCACACGGCCCTGGAGCCGGACGAGGCCGTGGATCGCATCGGCAGCCTCTCGACCAGCCACGCTCTCCCGGTCATCGGGACCTCCTACTCCGCTCCCATGTGGAACCGTGCCGAACACGGGCGGATTTTCGAATACGCCGATCGCATGATCGAGAGGCTTTCGCGCCTCGGCGCCCGCCTCATCGGCGCTTCCGTCGGCAACGCGGGTCACGTGAAGACCGAAGAGGAACTCGACGCCCAGGCGGACATCCTGCGCCGGATCATTTATCGCGCCCAGATTCACGGCATCGTGCTCAACCTGCACAACCATACTTACGAAGTCGAAAACAATGAGCACGATCTCCGCGGCACGCTCGCCAGGATCCCCGGCGTCAAGCTCGGCCCGGACATCGACTGGCTGGTCGCCGCCGGCGAGGACCCGGTGGATTTCATTAACCGCCACGGCGAACACATCGTCTACGCCCACCTCCGTGACCGCAGCGAGGAGGGCGTCTGGACGGAAGCCATGGGCGAGGGGGCAATCGATTACGCCGCCGTTGGTGCGGCGCTGCGGCGGTTCAACTTCTCTGGCGACCTGGCCATTGAACTGGCCTATCCGCCGGGGTTTCATCCGAGCCGGCCGCTGCGCGAAAACCTCAAGATCAGCCGCGACTACGTCAGGCGGGTGATGGGCTACTGAGCAGAGCCGCCGATCGCCCTGGCTCCCCCGGAGCACTTCCCGGCCGGGCGCGCCGAATTCCGAGTCACAACGTCTCGCGCCTTGCCCGATCAGTCACAAGCGATTGAAATGCCAGAGCTTATCCTGACGCGTATTATCACCGTCTCCTCGCCTCACCGCTCTCCGGTGGTCTACTGAATACAGGACAGGTGAATATGCGGACGATTCGCTACATCGCTCTCTCGGATCTCCATCTCGGCGAAAACAACAGCCTCCTCACGCGCGTCGACAGCGCGGGCCGCACTGATCCATCCTCACCCTCCCGAACGATGGAGAAGCTGACTGCCTGCATCCGGACGCTGGTGGAAAGCAATCCCCCAGACGCGGAGAAACCCGCGCTGATCCTGAACGGTGACATTCTGGAACTCGCGCTCGCCACCATGGACCAGGCGCTGGCGGTTTTCGGCCACTTCCTTCGGTTGCTCCTGGAACCCGGCAACCTGTTCAGCGAGATCATCCACATCCCGGGCAACCACGATCATCATCTTTGGGAAACGGCCCGGGAAACCCAGTACCGCAACTACATCGCCCGGCTGCCCGAAGGCGCGAAGCCGGAGACGCCGTGGCATACGACCAAGATCGTCATGGACATGCACGGCGAGGACCGGCTGGTGAGCGATCTGCTGACAGCGGCCGCCCGGCGGCTGGCCGGTCTCGGAGACCGCGCCCCGGAGATTCTCGTAGCCTACCCCAACTACGGAGTTCTGGCCGCAACCGGCGATGGCACACGCTCCGCCCTCTTCCACCACGGACACTTCCTCGAGGATATGTACGCGGCGATGTCATTCGCCACCACGTACGTCAATCCGGAATACCGCTTTCCCCAGGATGTGTACACGCTCGAGCAGGAGAATTTCGCCTGGATTGACTTCTTCTGGTCCGCCATGGGCCGCTCCGGCCAGGTCGGCGGCAACATCGAGCAACTGTATGAAGTCACCCGCGACGGCCGCCGTCTGCGCGCGGTCACGGACCGGCTGGCAAAGACCATTGCCGGCCGGCACGACATCCCGCTACTCTGGCCCGACAAGACCGAGGAATTCGTCCTCAAGCACCTGTTCCGGCTCCTGGTCAAGAGAGTCACGCGCGCCCAGGAAAGACAGACAACGCGCCGGCTGAAACCGCAGTGGCCGCTCAGCAAGAAGGTGAACGAGAATCTCAACCGGTACCTGAATGATTACGTGGCCAGGCAATGGAGTGGAGAAGGCAACCCAGCCGCCGATCGAGTTACTTTCATCTTCGGCCATACGCACAAGCCATTCCAGGGGATGCTTGGGCACACCGCGCTGCTGAATACCGGTGGCTGGGTCGTCGAATCCCCGAAGCCGGAACCGTTGCGGGGCGCTGCCATGGTTCTGCTCGACGACCGCCTGGAAGCGGTCAACCTCCGGCTGTACAACGAGGGCGACTATGGCGTCCGCGTGGAAGCGGCCGCCGGTGCCCCAAGCGAACTTGCCGGCCAGGTGGAGGCCCTGATCCAGGCGGATCCGCGGCCCTGGCGCGCCTTCGCAAACACGGTGAAACAGGAAGCCCGAAGGCACATGAACCTGCTAAAGACCCGGGGCGGCGCCGTCACGGGCCATCGTCATGACTCTGGCGGCTCTGCTTGAGCCGGCTCCGTTCTTTCTTTTCTCGCAAGCGGCGTTCTACGGACTGTCTGGTAGGCTTCGTCGGCCGCCGCGGCTTCGGCCTCTCGAGCGCCCACGCCACCAGCCGCGCCAGCTTCGCCGCCGCATCGGCCCGGTTGCGTACCTGATCGCGGGTCCGCTCCGAAGTCACGATCAGATCGCCTTCCGACGTCAGCCGCCGCGCCAGCCGCTGCAAGACGCGCTCCCGCTCCTCGGCCCCCAGCGCCGAACTCCGGGCCGGCTTCCACCGCAGCTCCACCTTGGTTTCTACCTTATTGACGTTCTGCCCGCCCGGGCCCCCGGAGCGGGCAAAGCTTACCCGCACCTCCCGCGCTGGTATGATAAGTCCGTTTTTCACCACCAGGTCTTCCATCGCCGGACCTCGCGCCAACACAGAGAAAACGGCAAACGATATTCTCTCAGCTTATGCCCTGGATCACTCCCGGTGTTAACAGCCTCAACACAGAACACATGCAATCTTTTGTGGCTTTGCGCCTTTGCGTGCTCCTGTAGACAAGAAGGCCGCCCTCCAGGAGGGCGGCCAGAGTGAAAAAGGAGGTTGACTCCCAGCCGGATCAATAATACAGCTTCAAGGCAAGTTGGATGACCCGCGCGGGGAACGAGGCGGTAATCACGCCGAAGTTCGGCCGTCCGAACTGTGCCGCACCGCCGGTCGGATCCCGGAAGTTCGTCCGGTTGAACGCGTTGAACATCTCCGTTCGGAACTGCAAGCGGAACCGCTCGTTGATCGGGAAGTTCTTCAGGATCGAGATGTCCCATATGTAATAGCCTGGTCCACGAACGTCAGGCAGGAACCGGCCGGAGTTCCCGTAGCTGTATGGCGGCGGATCCGCGAAAGCCGCCTGGTTGAACCAGCCGTCGATCCGCTCGTATCGGCTGCCTTCGCTGGCGGCCGGCAGCCCGGTCCGGTCCGGCCGCTGAATGCCGCCGAAGTTGTGCAGGTTATTGAAGCGGGACCGAACCGTCAGTGGCAGCCCCGTCTGTGCAGTGATGATCCCGTTGACCACCCAGCCGCCGAACACCTGGTTGGTCCAGCCCGGTTCGGTCAGGAACATTTTATTCACCCCGAACGGTAGCTCGTACTGGAAGTTGGCTACCATCCGGTGGGATACGTCCGTGCCGGAAACCGACTTGTTCCACCAGCGCTGGTAATTGTTCGTCCAGCTCGGGTTCTCATTGCCGAGCCAGGTGCCGGAAATCATCGAAATGTCATCGATGAGCTTCGACCACGTGTAAGTAACCAGGAACTGCAAACCGTTGGAGTAACGCTTGCGGAACTTCGTCTGCAGAGCATGATAGCTCGAATGGGCGAAGGTGCCGAACATCTGGTTGAGTCCGGTCAGGTGCGGGTACGGCCGCAGCAGTTGCCCGTAAGTCGTGGTCTTCTTCCCCATGCCGCTCGCCGCCGGAAGAATTCCATAGAACGGGTTGCTCACCTTACCGGTCAACTGGTCGCCAAGCGAGAGCAACTGGTCGGGCAACTGGTTGAGCTGGGTGCCCGGGACCATCAAGTTGACGCCGGCATTGCCCGCGTAAGCGATGTCGAACAGCATCTGGTGGGGCAGCTCGTACTGGATGTTGAAATTCCACTGGACGTTGTATGGCATCACGTCATCCCGCGAATTGATGCTGATGCTATCCCCCACAAATGTCATCAGCCCATCGGCGCCGTTTTTCGGGTAGTTGAACCCGTCCGGCCAGGGATCTGAGAGCGTGGCATAGGGTGTCCGTCCGCCGTCGATGCTCGACGAAATGTTGGTGATGGCGTTGTAACTCAAGGCGCCGGCCTGTGTCGTGTTGGGGCCGTGCCCGGTGGTCGGCGCAAAGAAAACCCCGAAGCCCGAACGGATCACCATCTTGTCGGTGACTTTGTAGGCCAGCCCGATGCGCGGCGCGAAATTCACCCAGTCCAGGTCCTTGATACCCCGGGGCGCTCCGTCCCGGTTAGCAAACCGGATCCCACCGTAAAAGTCGCCGTAACCGGGAACCTGGAGCGGGAGCTTGCACTCCGAACACCAGGACGATGCCCGGTCCCATTTTTCGGTCAGCGGCCAGTCCGCCTCCCAGCGGAGGCCAAGGTTCAGGGTGAATTTGTTGGTGACGCGCCAGTCGTCCTGGATGAACAGGGCGGCGTAGGGCACCTGTTCGGACAGTGCCGGCTCAAACCGCATTTGGCCGCCCGACGGCAGGCCGAGCAGCATGGAAGCGATCGCGTCGCCGCCGCCGCCTTTGTTATAGATCTTGCGCGTCCAGCCTTCACTGAAGCTGTACCGGCCCCCGGGGTTGACGGCACGGAAATTCGATACCCGGTCCAGGCGGTAGACTCCGCCGAACTTCAGCGTATGGTTCCCTACCAGCTTGGAAGCGTCACCCTGCCAAGTGTACGTCTTGAACTTGTTCCCAATAATCCACCAGGCGTTAGCACCCAACTGGCTGTAACCGGATGGCGTCACCAGCGGAAAGATGTCATATTGGGTAGCCTCATCCACGTAGCTCGGCAGGCCGAGTTCACTGGAAATCCCCGGCACCCGTGGCGTCTCCCGGGGGTTCGCGAAGTAGCCGTAACCGAAATTGCCGTGCAGCACCCAACCGCCGATCATGTACGTATCGTCGAGGGTGGCCGACCGGTTGCGTTGCCCGTTCCACCCGATATTGATCCCCCCCGGCGTTCCGTAACGATTCGGCTGGGGACTGTTTCGCGTCAGCCAGGAGAACCGGCCGAACAGGTTTTGCCGTTCAGAAATCCGGCGGTCCACTTTTACCGAGAAGTTGTCGCTGCGAGTCTGGCTCCCCATGGTGGAATAGAAGTTGTTCGTTACCGCTCCCGGCACGTTCGGCGTCGGGTAATTCGCCAGGAAGTTCTGCGCCACCGGATGGATGCGATCCTTCGGAATCCTCTGGTTGGGAAACGGCTGGCGGACGCCGGAGGAATCAATGGTCAGCGGGTCGTAAATCGTATCACTGATCTCGCTGAAGTCTCCTTGCTTCATCTTCTCGGTCGGAACCGTGTAGGTGGCCGAGCCGGCGCTTCGGATGCGAATCCCTTCGTAGTTGAGGAAAAAGAACGTGGTCTCACGGGAAGGCGTGAGCGGCCCCCCGAACGTGAAACCGAACTGGTTATACCGGAAGCCCGATTTCGGCTGCCCGTGACGGTTTTGGAAGAAGCTGTTGGCGTCGAACTTGTCGTTGCGCAGGAACTCGTACACCACTCCATGAAATTCCCTGGTGCCCGATTTCTGGACGATGTTCACCACTGCCCCGCCCGTGCGGCCGTACTGCGCCGAAAGGTTGTTCGTCTGCACCTTGAATTCTTGGACTGCGTCCGGCGTCGGAATGTAGGCGGGCTGCTTGTAACCCATCACTTCTTGCGGCGAGCCGTCCACCATGATCATGTTCGAGACGTTGCGCCCCCCGTTCGCCGAAAAATTGACCGCGCCGATGCTCATGCCATTGGTGGACGTGCGCGCCTGGCGCATCGGGTTGATCCCCGGCGTCAGCATCACCAGCCGGATCACGTTCCGCCCGTTCAGGGGCAGGTTATCGGTCGTGATGGAGTTCACCACCTCCCCCAGCGATGAGCTCGCCGTTTGCAGCAACGGTGCCTCGGCGCTGACTTCCACCGTCTCGGTCACCGCGCCCAGCTCCATGCTGACGTTGATTTCAGCCACCTGGGCCACCTGCAAGGTAAGCCCCGTGCGGGTGAATTTCTTGAAGCCCGTCGCTTCCACTTCCAGCTTGTAATTCCCAGGAGGAATCTGCTGGAACGTGTAAGCCCCGACCGAATTGGTGCGGGTGGTCCAGGGCCGGTTCTGGTCGACGTTGGTCAGCGTCAGCGTCGCATCCGGAATCACCGCCCCGCTGGCATCCTGGACGACGCCGTTAATGGTCGCGTACGTTTGCCCGAAAGCAACCGTCGCGGCCAGCAAGAACAACAACAAGACAGCCAGGACCGTCACGCCGGTCCCGCGCCGTTGAATCAAAGGCATAACTTGCGTTCTCCTTTCCAGGGTCGTGCAATGTTTTCTCGGATTGGGAGAGGTGAGTGCCTCGGATGACAGGTCAAGCCCCGGATTGCCTGTAGCCCGGAATGGCGAAGCCCCGGTGAAGAAATGCCCCCGCTTCACCTCTAAGCCCTCCCATCACAACTGGCCGGCTGTCCACTCCGGAGCCAGCCCCCGGGTCAACAGCCTTGCAAGACTTATACACCTTTGCCGCGTCAGTGTCAACGATTTTGTGCGCTTTGCATTCCAGACCAGGCAGAGGCTGACCCGCCCCGGCTCAGATTGTTGGCTCTGCACGTGTGGCGGGAGTCTCAGCAGCAGATCCGGTCTGCACTGTAGGCGGCGTTTTTCATCGGTCAAGCTCACTCGTCACCGGATGGGGTAGACCACAATGGCATCGCGCAGGATGCTCAGGAGGAACGGGCTTTCCTGTTCCTTCATCCGCTGGAATTCTTCGGGCGTGTAAACGAAAACGTCGGCCGGAGACGGCAGCAGCGTGACCGCCAGAGGCCGGTCCAGGAGACGCTCGAACGTGCAGTTGATCACAATCAGCTCGAGAGCACTTTCGGGGTCTGGTTCACCCAGGGGCCGCCCAGCCGAACAGGAGGGTCTTGTCCACGGGCCCGTATTCGCCGGCAATGCGGTCCAGATCCGGCATCTTTGGTTTCAATCTCGACCACGGCGGGCTGGAACCGGTTCAACTCCTCCGGCCGGGTGGGAAGTGATCTTCACGGGAGGGCCGCGCTCGTGATAGGATACCTGCCGGGA